>JANXXL010000230.1 GCA_025350625.1 Bryobacterales bacterium
CAGCGCGTGAAGAAGGGCGATGTTCTGGCCGACGGTCCGTGCACGGATCTGGGCGAACTGGCGCTGGGACGCAATGTACTGGTCGCGTTCATGCCATGGCGCGGCTACAACTTCGAGGACGCGATTGTGGTGTCCGAGAAGCTGGTGAAGGAAGACTATTACACGTCGATCCACATCGAAGAATTCGAAGTGGACGGGCGCGACACCAAGCTGGGACCGGAGGAAATCACGCGCGATATTCCGAATATCGCCGAGGGCTTCCTGCGGAATCTGGACGAGAGCGGCATCATCCGCATCGGCGCGACGGTGAAGCCGGGCGACATTCTAGTGGGCAAAGTGACTCCCAAGGGCGAGACGCAACTGACGCCTGAGGAAAAACTCCTGCGCGCCATCTTCGGTGAAAAAGCCGGCGATGTGAAGGACGCGTCGCTCTACTGCCCGCCGGGCATCGAAGGCACGGTGGTCGATTGCAAGGTGTTTTCGCGCAAGGGCGCGGAGCTGGACGAACGCTCCAAGCTGATCCTTGAAAGCTCCGAGGAGCGCTTACGGCGCAACCTCGAGGACGAGAAGCGCATCTTGAGTGACGAGCGAACCAAGCGCCTGGCGGCACTGCTTGCCGGCAAAGAAATTTTGGCCGACCTGCACGACGAGAAGACTAACAAGAAGCTCTTGGCCAAAGGTTCCGACCTGACGGCCGACATGATCGAGAAGCTGCGGGCGCGCGACCTGAAGCGCATGAAGCTGAAGGACAAGGACCCGCGCGTTAACGAGCAGATCGACGAAATCGAAGAGATGACCTCGCGGCAGATCGCGGTGCTCGAAAAAATCACCGAAGAAAAGATCGCGAAGCTGCGCAAGGGCGACGAGTTGCCTCCGGGCGTGATCAAGCAGGTGAAGTGCTATATCGCGATGAAGCGCAAGTTGTCAGTGGGCGACAAGATGGCCGGCCGTCACGGCAACAAGGGTGTAATCGCGCGCATTGTTCCTGAAGAAGACATGCCGTATCTGCCGGATGGAACGCCGGTCGAGATCGTACTGAATCCGCTCGGCGTTCCCAGCCGTATGAACGTGGGGCAGATTCTCGAAACCCACTTGGGTTGGGCCGCGCAGGCGCTGGGCTTGCGGTTCGCTACGCCGGTATTTGACGGCGCGACGGAGAAAGACATCAAGGCGCAGTTGAAATCCGCGCGCCTGCCGAGCTCGGGCAAGATTCAGTTGCACGATGGCATCAGCGGGCAACCTTTTGAACAGCCGGTGACCGTTGGCTACATCTATATGTTGAAGCTGAGCCATCTGGTCGACGACAAGATTCACGCGCGCTCCATCGGGCCGTATTCGCTGATCACGCAGCAGCCGTTGGGCGGCAAGGCCCAGTTCGGCGGCCAGCGCTTCGGCGAAATGGAAGTGTGGGCGCTCGAAGCCTACGGCGCGGCTTACGTGCTGCAGGAACTACTGACCGCTAAATCCGACGACGTTTACGGACGCGCCAAGATTTACGAAGCGATCGTCAAAGGCGAGGCTGCGGCCGAGCCCGGAGTACCGGAGAGCTTCAACGTCCTGATCCGCGAGCTGCAATCGCTCTGTCTCGACGTCGAGTTAATGAAGAAGCACACCGAAGTGATGGAAACTGCGCTGGCGGCCGACTAACGCCCGCGAAAAAGGAGCAATGAAATAATGTACCGATCATCCCCCTACGATCGTGCGAATCTGATCGCCGACTTTGACTCCATTCGAATTTCACTAGCGTCGCCGGAGAAAATCCGGAGCTGGTCGCACGGCGAAGTTACCAAGCCGGAGACCATCAACTACCGCACCTTTAAGCCGGAGCGAGACGGGCTATTCTGCGCCCGCATCTTCGGACCCATCGCCGACTGGGAATGCTTGTGCGGTAAATACAAGCGCATGAAGCACCGCGGTGTGATCTGCGATAAGTGCGGCGTCGAAGTGACGCTTTCGCGAGTGCGCCGCGAGCGCCTCGGGCACATCGAACTGGCCAGCCCCTGCTCTCACGTTTGGTTCTTCAAAGGACTCCCCAGCCGCATCGGTTACCTGCTCGATATCACGCTGCGCGAACTCGAACGCGTGCTGTATTTCGAAGCGTTCGTGATTGTCGATCCCGGCGAAGTAGCGGACCTGCGCAAAGCCGAAGTCATCAGCGACGAGCGCAAGCGCGCCTTGGATCAGGAGTTCCCCGGCAAATTCGTCGCCATGATGGGCGCCGAGGGCATCAAGGAACTTTTGAAGAAGGTCGACTGCGAAGGCCTCAGCCTGGATATCCGCGAGAAGATGAAGACCGAGGTGTCTCAGCAGAAGAAGCTGAAGTACGCCAAGCGTCTGCGGGTTGCGGAGAGTTTCCGCAAGTCTGGAAACAAGCCGGAGTGGATGATTCTGGACGTGATTCCGGTGATCCCGCCGGAGCTTCGCCCATTGGTGCCGCTCGATGGCGGCCGTTTCGCGACTTCAGATTTAAATGACCTTTATAGGCGCGTCATTAACCGCAATAATCGTCTTAAGAAACTTATCGACCTGCATGCGCCCGATGTGATTGTGCGCAATGAAAAACGCATGCTGCAGGAAGCCGTCGATGCGCTCTTCGACAACGGACGCCGCGGCCGTGTGTTGCGCGGCGCCAACAACCGGCCGCTCAAATCGCTCTCCGACACGCTGAAGGGCAAGCAAGGCCGCTTCCGCCAGAATCTGCTCGGAAAGCGCGTGGATTACTCGGGCCGCTCGGTGATTGTGGTGGGTCCTGAGTTGAAGCTGAACCAGTGCGGTTTGCCGAAAAAGATGGCGCTCGAATTGTTCAAGCCGTTCATCTATCATCGCCTGGAGCAGCGCGGCCATTGCACCACCATCAAGCAGGCTAAAGAATTGGTCGAGCAGCAGGACCCCGTGGTTTGGGACATTCTCGAAGAAGTCATCAAGGATCACCCCATTCTGCTCAACCGCGCCCCCACGCTGCACCGTCTGGGGATTCAGGCGTTTGAGCCGGTGTTGGTCGAAGGCAAAGCCATCAAGCTGCACCCGCTGACCTGTACCGCTTTCAACGCGGACTTCGACGGCGATCAGATGGCGGTGCACATTCCGCTGTCACCCGAAGCCCAGATCGAAGCGTCGACGCTGATGTTGTCGTCGAATAATATTCTGTCGCCGGCGCATGGCGCGCCCATCGCTGTACCCACGCAGGACATGGTATTGGGACTGTACTACCTCACCAAGGCACGTCCCGGCACCAAGGGCGAAGGCCGCATGTTTGCTTCGATGGACGACGTCCTGATCGCGCTCGAAATGGGCGAGGTCGAGACGCTGACTCCGATCAAGCTGCGCTACACCGGCAAGGTTGTAGATCTGATCAAGGCTTTCGACAGCCAGAATCTGATGCATACCGAACCGATCGAGTTCATCAAGCAGTATATGGATACCACCGTCGGCCGCGTCATTTTGAACGACGTGTTGCCGGATGAAATGCCTTATATCAATGGCCTGTTGAAGAAAAAGGGCCTCACGCAGCTCGTTCAGTATTGTTACCTGAAGTTTGGGCTGACCATTACGGTTACGATGCTCGACAAGGTGAAAGCGCTGGGATTCCTCTACGCAACCCGTGCGGGTATCTCGATCGGCATCGACGATATGATCGTCCCCGGAGAGAAGGCGGGCCTGGTGAAGGACGCCGAGAAGGCCGTGATCGAAGTGCAATCGCAGTATCAGGAAGGCGCGATTACGCACGGCGAACGCTATAACAAAATCATCGAAATCTGGTCCAAGGTCACCGAACGCGTTTCGGAAGAAATGTTTAAGACCATGGAAGAGGACGACCGCACCGGTCGCTACCTCAATCCGATTTACATCATGGCCGACTCGGGTGCGCGCGGTTCGAAGCAGCAGATCCGCCAGCTTTCTGGTATGCGCGGTCTGATGGCCAAGCCGTCGGGTGAGATTATCGAGACTCCGATTACCGCCAATTTCCGCGAAGGCCTGAACGTATTGCAGTACTTTATTTCGACCCACGGCGCACGTAAGGGATTGGCTGACACTGCCTTAAAGACAGCCGACTCGGGCTACCTGACGCGCCGCTTATGCGACGTGGCGCAGGACGTGATCGTCACTGAAGACGATTGCGGGACGAGCGACGGTATTTACGTCGAGCCTATCATCGAATCGGGCGAGATCATCGAACCTTTGCGCGACCGCATTGTAGGCCGCGTGGCCCTCGAAGACCAGTTGGATTACGAAGCCAACATCATTGTCAGGGTCAGCGAAGAAATTACCGAGGATCTGGCGGCGGCCATTCAGGCTGCTGGTATCGAGCGCGTAAAGATTCGCTCGGTGCTGACCTGCGAATCGAAACGCGGCGTGTGCCAGTTGTGCTACGGGCGCAATCTGGCGACCGGCAGGATGGTCGAGCGCGGCGAGGCTGTCGGGATCATCTCGGCGCAGTCGATTGGCGAGCCGGGCACGCAGTTGACCATGCGCACGTTCCACATCGGTGGCGCGGCCACAGGGTCGGCCGAGCAGTCCAAGCAGGACGCGAAGTCGGATGGCTTCGTGCGTTTTATCAATGTAACCACGGTAAAGAGCGCTAAAGGTGAGCTAATCGCCATGAATCGCAACGGAATTATTGCGATTTTAGACGATAAGAGCCGTGAAAAAGAGCGCTATCAGGTGGTTTATGGCGCAAAAATCCATTTCGCAGACGGCGCTAAGATCAAAACCAACGATATCCTGCTCGAATGGGATCCATACACGTTCTCGATCCTGACCGAAGTCAGCGGCGTGGTTCACTTCAAGGACCTGGCCGACGGCATCACCATGTCGGAACGGGTCGACGAAATCACGGGACGCTCGCAATGGGTAGTGATGGATTCTACCGACGAAAAGCGGATTCCGGCCATCTATGTCCGTCCAACTGGCGGCACCAAACACGACGAGAAGCGTTATCTGATGCCCATGCACGCCCATTTGACGGTGGCGGATGGGGATGAGGTCCACGCGGGCGACGTGCTGGCGAAGATTCCGCGCGCCACTACCAAGACCAAGGACATCACCGGCGGTTTGCCGCGCGTCGTCGAACTGTTCGAAGCGCGTAAACCGCGCGAAACCGCTGTCATCACCGAGATCGACGGCATCGTCAAATACGGCGAAATCAGCAAGGGTATGCGCAAGCTGTACGTGGTCGGCGACGACGGCGAACAGAAAGAATACTCGCTGCCTCGGGGCGTCCATATCAACGTCCAGGAAGGCGAGCGCGTGCGTCACGGCGATCCGCTGATGGACGGCCCGCGCAATCCGCATGACATCATGGCGGTGATGGGCGAAAAGGACCTGCAGAAATATCTGGTCAACGAAATCCAGGAAGTGTACCGTCTGCAGGGCGTCAATATCAACGACAAGCACCTCGAAGTCATCGCGCGCCAGATGATGCGCTGGGTGAAGGTAGAAGACATTGGCGATAGCGAATTCCTTCCGGAAGAAGTTGTGGATAAATTCAAGTTCCGAGGGGAAAATCAGCGAGTCGTGGAAGCGGAGCAGCGTCCGGCGCAGGGCAAGGCGATCCTGCTCGGCATCACCAAGGCGTCGCTTTCAACCGATTCGTTCATCTCCGCGGCCTCATTCCAGGAGACCACGCGCGTGCTCACCGAAGCTG
>JANXXL010000247.1 GCA_025350625.1 Bryobacterales bacterium
GATCGAACAAGACGTTCCGCAGTGTGGGTACTGCCAATCGGGACAAATCATGAGCGCGGCCTCGCTCCTCGCGAAGAAAGCGCGGCCAAGCGACGCCGATATCGACGAGGCCATGCGCGGCAACATCTGCCGCTGCGGAACCTACGGGCACATCCGTGCCGCGATCCACCGCGCCGCCGAACTGAAGGCGCAGGGAGGCAAGGCATGACTCCCGTAAGCAAAGTGAACCGCCGCGATTTTTTCAAGACCACCACCGCTGGCGCGGCCGGCTTGCTGCTCGCGGTCACGCTGCCGGAGAAGAACCAGTTGGAAGCGCAGTTTCCGCCGCCACCAGTTTTTAAGCCCACCGCTTTTATCCACATCGGCAAAGATGAATTCGTCACGTTCATTATTCCCAAAGCCGAAATGGGCCAAGGTCCAATCACCTCGCTATCCCAGATTCTTGCGGAAGAACTCGATGTCGATTGGAGCAAAGTGCGCACCGAGTTCGCGCCCGTAGACCCAGCTCTCTACGGATTTCAAGGCGTTGTGGGCAGCCAGAGCATTCGTACTTTATGGAAGCCCTTGCGCCAGGTGGGCGCCACTGGCCGCGCCATGCTGGTCGAGGCTGCTGCTCAAAAGTGGGGCGTTCCGGCATCCGGACTCCGCACCGAAAATGGTTTCGTCATTAATCCATCGAGTAACGCCAAACTCAGCTATGGCGCCTTAGCCGAAGCCGCCGATAAGCTGCCGATGCCCGCCAACGTGCAGCCCAAGGATCCCAAACAATTCAAGATCATCGGAAAGCCGGTGAAGCGTCTGGATTCCCGCGCTAAATCGACCGGCAAACAGAATTTCGGCATCGACGTGAAGCAGCCCGATATGGTTTATGCCGTGCTGACCCGCTGTCCCGTATTCGGCGGCAAGGTCGCCAGTTTCGACGCCACCAAAACCAAGGCCGTCGCAGGGGTCAAGGATGTGGTGCAGATCTCGAACGGCGTTGCCGTGATCGCCGACAGTACCTGGTCCGCCATGCAGGGACGAAAAGTTCTCGACATCAAGTGGGACGAGGGCCCGAACGCTAACCAGAGCACTGCTGCCATTAGCCGCATGTTCTCTGAACTTGTCTCCCAGCCCCCCAGCAAGACCGCACGCAAGCAGGGCGACGCGACGGCGGCACTAGCTTCCGCCGGCCAGAAAATCGAAGCGGTGTATGAAGCGCCGTTCCAATCGCATGCGCCGATGGAGCCGATGAACTGCAGCGCGCACGTTCGCGCGGACGGCTGCGATGTGTGGGCGCCCACCCAGATGCAGACACCGTCGCGCGATATCGCTGCGCAGGTGAGCGGACTTAAGCCGGAACAGGTGAAGATCCATTCGCAGTTCATGGGTGGCGGATTCGGACGCCGCGGATCTGTAGATTACGTTGCCGAAGTTGTCGAAATCGCAAAGGCTGTGAAGGTGCCGGTAAAGCTCACCTGGTCGCGCGAAGACGACATGCAGCATGATCTCTATCGCCCTGCAGCTATGGTGAAATTCACTGCCAGCCTGGATTCGGGCGGCCTGCCTGCGGCGCTCGAAGTGAAAGTGGCCACGCCGCCGTTTGGGTTCGCGGCCGATGGAGTGCCCAACACGGCCGTAGCTGGTCTCAGGGATCTTGAATATACGATCCCCAATCTTCTGGTTGCCTACCAAGGCGGAGAAACCGGCATTCCGGTCACATACTGGCGCGCCCCCGGAGCCAGCCAGAACACCTTTTTCCTTGAAAGTTTCATCGACGAACTCGCGACTTCCGCCAAGCGCGAGCCGCTTGAGTATCGCCGCGCGATGCTCAAGAACTCGCCCCGTCTTTTGGGCGCGCTGAACCTCGCCGCCGAAAAAGCCAACTGGGGGAATCCACCGGCGGGCCGTTTCCAGGGCATTGGACTGATCAACAACATCGGCAGCTACACCGCGATGATTGCAGAAGTATCGGTCGCCAACGGCAAGCTCAAGGTGCATAAGTTGACCTGTGCCATCGACTGCGGCTACGTGGTGAACCCGCTGATCCTGCGGCAGCAGATCGAAGGCGGCGCCGTTTACGGCCTGACTGCGGCGCTCAAGGGCGCGATCACCATCGAAAAAGGCCGCGCCAAGCAGAGTAATTTCCACGAATACGACATGCTGCGCATCAATGAAATGCCAGTCATCGAAGCGTACTTCGTGCCCAGCACCGAAGCGCCCGGCGGCGGTGGGGAAGCCAGCACTCCGCCGGTGGCTCCCGCGATCGGCAACGCCATCTACGCGGCTACCGGAAAGCGTTTGCGCAAGCTGCCAATCCTCGAGATGGACCTTGCATAGCCGCCCCTCGTGAACATAGGAATCACTTGTTACCCCACCTACGGCGGCAGCGGTATCGTCGCTACGGAACTAGGCCTGGAGCTCGCCAATCGCGGGCATGAAGTCCACTTCATCACCTATTCGAACCCCATTCGACTCGATCCCGGCATTCCGCGAATTCACTACCACGAAGTGGAAGTGTCCAACTATCCGCTCTTTCAGTACCCGCCGTATTGCCTCGCGCTCGCTTCGCGCATGGTGGATGTGGCCGATGCTTACGGCCTGGATCTGCTCCACGTGCATTACGCGATCCCGCACTCCATCGCCGCTATGCTCGCGCAGCAGATGTTGGCTCCCAAACGCCGTCTCCCCTTCATCACGACACTGCACGGCACCGATATCACACTCGTCGGCGCCGATCCATCCTACTTCGCCATCACCAAGTTTTCGATCGAGAAATCCGACGGTGTAACTTCTATCAGCGAAGACTTGCGCCGGCACACGGTCGAGGTCTTCGGCGTCTCGAATGAAATCCTCGTCATCAATAACTTCATCAACTGCGACCTGTACCATCCCGACGAACTCAAGGCCGGCGCCGCCGCCTTCGCGCCCCATGGCGAGAAGCTGCTGATCCACGTATCCAACTTCAGGCCCGTGAAGCGTGTGCTCGATTGCATACGCATCTTGGCGGAGGTTCGCAAGCACACGCCCGCCCGCTTGTTGATGGTCGGCGACGGCCCGGATCGCGGTCCTGCCGAACAGCTAGTGCGGCAGTTGAACTTGACGCCGCATGTATCTTTTTTAGGAAAACAGAACCACGTGGAACGCCTGATACCGCTAGCTCATGTGCTGCTTATGCCGAGCGAGATGGAGTCGTTTGGTTTGGTCGCGCTCGAAGCCATGGCCTGCGGCGTCGCCACTGTCACTACCGACGTCGGCGGCGTCCCGGAGCTCATCACCCACGGCGTAAACGGCTTTATGGAGCCAGTCGGCGATGTTGCCGCGCAAGCCTCTCGCGCAGTAGAGCTGCTGACCGATGAGGCGCTCCATCGGAGGATCACCGCCGCCGGCCGCGCCCGCGCGATGGAGCATTTCAGCACCGAGCGAATCATCCCGCAGTACGAGCAATACTATGAGGAAGTTCTCAGCAAGTAGCTACTTCAGCTCTTCGACGGGAACGTCGAAATAAGCGGTATTGACCACTCCGCTGCGCTGGAACTGCACCCACACCCGATACACGCGAGCCCGCGGGAAGATCATATTGAACTGGATCTCCGGACTGCCATCCGCCAGGAATGGATGCGTGTGGATGAGGTCGATCAGGTCGTCGCTCGCCGCCAGCATGTGTCCCCACGCCCCCAGATATTTTTCCAGCCCCTCGCCCGGCTTCACGCGGAAGAACATCATGGTCTTGGTGTGAGCAATCGGCTGCGGAGGGTCCGTCACCAGCTCCACCTGCATGTTGGCAGTGTCTTTCGTAGAATAATCGCGCGTTAATGTGATCGGCGGGGGAGGTTGGCCCGGCACTAGCACGGTCTTCGCTATTAACTGCGGCGTCGCGCCATCCGGATAAAAATCGCCCAGGATGCGGTACATGCCCGGCATGGGCAACGCCAGGTCGTAGTGAAAAACCCCGTCCTTTTCGAATATCGGATGATCGTGCACAAAGAATTTCAGGTCCTGGCTCACCACAAACATGTGAAACAGTTGCTCATGCACGATCTGGAAATTGGTGACGGGCCGGTCCTTCCAGGGATCGCGAACCACAAACTGAAAGCGGGCCGGCTGCAGCGCCTTGGGTGCGGGCGGGATCACCTTCAGGTCCATGGTGTATTCGACGGGGTCGGGGATACCGGCCACCAGCTTCATCCCGCAGCGCGGGCAAGTACCGGGGTCGTGGCCGCGCACATCGGGATCCATCGGGCACGCCCAGATCTCGTCGGTAGCGGGAAGCGGAGCCGGGCTCTGCCCTAGGAACAAACCTGCCATGCCCAACACCAGCGCGCAAATTATCAAAAAACGCAGGGGGACTCTCATGGTCGGGTTCTCATGGTCGCTACAGCCGTCCTTCAGTATACTATTTGACTGGAGTCCGCACGGAAATAAGAAGGAGTGTTTATGCGTAACGCACTGCGAATCGCCATCGGAATGCTCGGCGTCACCATCCTGTTACCGCTATCCGCCCAGACCAGCAAGCCAACCTGCAACAAGTGTGCGGCCACCTATGTGCCAGCCGAAGAGTTGGAAGCTTATTTGAAGCGCGCCGTAGGCGTCGCCGTCGCCGATCAGCAAGTTCGCGCGCTCAGCGTCGGCAAGACCAACGTCGACATAGCCGTGGTCTATCGCGGCAAAATCTCGGCCCCCGTCAAGCAGAGTGTCGCCGAGCATGACAAGGTCAGCGAGGTGTACCACATCATCGATGGCACGGCCACCCTCATGACCGGGCCCGACATCGTGGATCTGATTCCGCGACCGGCGGATGACCGCGCCGTGCGCCTGCTCAACGGACCCGGCGGCAACGGCGCCTCCATCCGCAACGGCGTCACCTACCAGCTAAAGGCCGGCGATGTGGTGGTGATTCCCGCGGGCACCGGACATCTTTTCACCCGCATCGACGATCATATTCGCTACCTGATGGTCCGCCTCGATCCCGATAAGATCGCCCCTCTCAAGGATGAAGCGGCGTCCAAGGTCGATCTGCAAACTGGCTTCAAATCCAGGTAAAAATCGCCATGAAACGATCCGCACAAGCGAAATGGCAAGGCGACTTGAAGAGTGGTTCGGGTACCATCTCGACAGCCAGCGGCACGCTCGCGAGCACGCCCTATTCATTCCATAGCCGCTTTGAGCAGGGCGTCGGTACCAATCCCGAAGAGCTGCTGGCTGCCGCGCACGCCGGATGCTTCACCATGGCTCTGTCGGCGCAACTGGCACAAGCGGGCCTCAAAGCCGAGAGTCTCGAAACCTCCTGCACCATCACAATCGAACAGAAAGACGGAGCCTTCGCCATCACCGAAAGCCACCTCGAATTAAAGGCCAAGGTGCCCGGCGCTAGCGCGGAGGCATTCGATCAAGCGACCAAGGCCGCTAAGACTGGGTGTCCGGTCTCCAAGCTGTTCAACACCAGCATCACTCTCGACGCCCACTTGGAAGCTTAGCCGCATTGGTCCGAATCAGCCACGCGGCGCTGAGCGAGCTCGCAAGGGCCAAACCGGCGGC
This sequence comes from Bryobacterales bacterium, assembly GCA_025350625.1. Taxonomy (GTDB): domain Bacteria; phylum Acidobacteriota; class Terriglobia; order Bryobacterales; family Bryobacteraceae; genus Palsa-187. The sequence goes on from JANXXL010000247.1 coordinate 5,518, forward strand.
AACCCACAACACCACACGGAAACCAGCGACGAACGCTTCCTTGATGGCCTCGCGGCCGCGGGGATCGGCGATATCTATAGCAGCGAGTTTCGGGCGTTGCGCGTCGATCTTACGGCGAACGTCCGGCGGCAGAGCGAGGCGATCTAATCGCCGGTCCAAGGTAGCGTTGAAGACACTGCTAAGCACCAGTCCGAAAACAGCCACCGCCAGTAACCCAGCGACGCGCGATACCGCGTTGTTGACGCCCGAAGCCACTCCGGCATGACTTTGATCGACGCTGCCCATGACCGTGGTAGTCAGCGGCGCGACGCTGGTCGCCATGCCCAGCCCCAGTACGATCACCGCCGGAAAGAAGGTGCTCCAATACGAACCGCCGACGCCTGGCCTTGCAAACAACGCGAATCCCAAGGCAGCCATCAGCGGGCCGATGACCAGCGGTGGCTTGGAGCCATAGCGTTCCACCAATCCGCCGGACCAGCGCGACAGAAGGAACATGAGAAGGATGAACGGCAGTAGCGCGGCTCCGGCTTCGGTCGCGGTATAACCTTGCACCTGAATTAAGTTCAATGGGAAAAAGAACAGTACGCCGCTGAGCGCCGCGTAGAGAAAGAAGGTGAGTAGATTCGCTCCGCTAAAATTCCTTGAACGGAAGAGACTCAGCGGGACCATGGGCGCGCGAGCGTGCGCCTCGACATAGAGAAATGCAATCAGCGCCAAAGCTCCGGCCGCGCCCACCAGGGGCATCGATTGAATGAAGGCGAATACAACGCCTCCCAGGCCGGCCGTGGCCAGCAGCGCGCCGCGCCAATCGAGCCGCGCTCCGGCCTGCGCCGCACGGCTCTCCGGAACCCGCCAAATAGCCAGCACCAGCACCGCTAGCCCAATCGGCAAGTTGATGAAGAACGCCCATCTCCAGGAAGCGTGCTGGATCAGCCATCCACCCAGTACCGGCCCGATCGCCGCCGTGATCGACGTGAAACCGGACCAAGTGCCGATCGCTCGCCCGCGATGCTCGGGCGGAAAATTCACACTGATCAGCGCTAGGCTGCCCGGCACCAGCAGCGCTCCGCCCACGCCTTGCAGACCCCGCGCGATAACCAGTTGCCGAATGTCCTGGGCGAATCCGCACCACGCCGACGCAGCGCAGAAGACCACCACGCCTGCCGCGAAGATCTTGCGCCGGCCGTGTAGGTCGCCGAGCGATCCCCCTGTGAGCAGCAGCGCTCCCAGCAACAGCGCATAGGATTCGATCACCCACTGAACGTCGGTAATCGTCGCGTGCAGGCTCGATTGCAGAGCGGGAAGCGCCACGCCCACCACCGTGCCGTCGATGAAAACCATGCTTGACCCGAGAATAGTCGCCGCCAAGATCCAAGCGCCGTTGGTTGTGCGAGAGCCATCCGCGAGCCGCGCCTGCATCACCGCTTCATCGCACGGGGGCTTGCCGAACAGGGCCATCTCCTTATTCTGCGCCCAGGCGCCAGAGAGCGAGTACGCTAAAATAGCGTTTCCGGGCACCTCGAATGATCGAAGTATTCATTTGCGACGCAATACGCACGCCTTTCGGACGCTATGCCGGAGCGCTTTCACGCATCCGCACCGATGACCTCGCGGCCCTGCCTCTCAAGGCGCTGATGGAACGCAATCCCGGCGTCGACTGGGGTGCTGTCGACGATGTAGTCTTTGGCTGCGCGAACCAGTCGGGAGAAGACAACCGCAACGTCGCTCGTATGGCCTTGCTGCTGGCCGGGTTCCCGAAAGAAGTCGCCGGTTCCACCCTGAACCGCCTCTGCGGCTCCAGTCTCGATGCCTTAAGCGTCGCCTCCCGCGCGATCAAGTCGGGCGAAGCCGGCCTTGTGGTCGTCGGCGGCGTGGAAAGCATGTCACGCGCGCCTTTCGTCATGGGCAAGGCTGATGCCGCCTTCAGTCGCACCGCTGAAATTTTCGACACTACCATTGGCTGGCGCTTCGTCAATCCTCGAATGAAGGCCCGCTACGGCGTCGATTCCATGCCCGAAACCGCCGAAAACGTCGCCGGGCAATTTCACGTCAACCGCGCCGATCAGGACGCCTCCGCCTACCGCAGCCAGCAGCGCTGGGCCCACGCGCACGCCAACTGTTTCTTTACTTCCGAGATCGTCCCCGTAATGATTCCGCAGAAACAAGGCGACCCGCAGAAATTCGACACCGACGAACACCCCCGTCCCGGCACCACCCTCGAAGCCCTCTCTAAGCTGAAGCCCATCGTAAAACCCACTGGCACCGTAACCGCGGGGAACGCTTCCGGCATCAACGACGGTGCGGTCGCGCTGCTTTTGGCAACCGAATCAGTCGCCGGGAAATACGGCCTCACGCCCCACGCCCGCGTAGTCGCTTCGGCTACCGCCGGAGTCGAGCCGCGCATTATGGGGATGGGTCCGGTGCCGGCCACGCGCAAAGTTCTCGCTAAAGCCGGGCTTCAACTTTCACAGATGGACGTGATCGAATTGAACGAAGCCTTCGCCGCGCAGGCTCTCGCAGTAACTCGCGATCTCGGGCTTCCCGACGATGCCTCGCACGTCAACCCGAACGGCGGAGCGATCGCCCTCGGACACCCGCTTGGCGCAAGCGGAGCACGTCTGGTCACTACCGCCCTCTCGCAACTCCGCAAAACCGGAGGCCGCTACGCGCTATGCACCATGTGCATCGGAGTCGGCCAAGGAATTGCGGCGATCATCGAGCGCGTGTAGTCCCCGTATCACCGGGGCGCGGGCAGGATGTCGAGCAGGTAAGCCTCATTGCCCACCCCGGTGACACGGCCCACCACCTTGCGGGCCCGCACATCCAGCACCCAGACGACCCCGCTCCCAGATGCGCCGCGCGCCGCGCCCGTGATCACGGCGTAGCGGCCGTCCGGAGTGATCGCAATCCCGCGCGGACGAGACGGGCCGCCGCCCGGCGCGGCTAGCGGAATTCGGGCGATCTCCGCCGGCTCGCCGGCCACGGCCTTCGCCACGTCGACGATCGAGACGTTATTGGTGCGGAAGTGGCTGACCACCAGTTGGCGGCCGTCGGGTGTAAAAGCGGGCGCGTATGGCCGCGTCGCCGTAGTGGGGTTGTTCGTGCCGACGAGAAGGCGCGCGACCTCGGCGTCTTTGGCGCCCATGATCGCCTTCTCCACGTCGATGATCGAAATGGTGTTCCCCTCGGCGCCGGTCCTGGCGCTCTCCCGGTTTGCGACCGCCACCAAGCCGCCATCCGGGCTCACAGCGATCCCCCAAGGTCCGACTCCCACCTGGATTCGCGCTACTTCGGCGCCCGTGTCGCCAGCCCGCGCGCGAGTAACGTCGATCACCGACACGTCGTCGCTCCCGCCGTTCGCTGTGAAGAGATAGCCACCGTGGCGCGGGCTGAGCGCGACTCCATTAGTATCTGCAAAGCACCCGAAGCTCGCGTTTGGAGCCGAGTGTGGGATCGCGGACGGCGGACAAAGGAACCCGGGCTTACCATACGCCTGAGTCACTTTCCCTACCGCGGTCCCGGCCATGAGATCGATCACACTGATCGTCCGGCCGCCGTCTTCATTCCCAATCCCTTCCGCGCTTGAGACCAGCGCGAACCGCCCGTCCGGCGTGAGCGCCAGCCCAACCGCACCAAAGCCCCCGGTCGGAATCGTGCCCACTACCGCGTTCAGGGTCCCGTTGTTCACCGGGTCGAGCGCCTTCCGCAGGTCGATCACTGTGACCGTGCCCTCGTGGCCATGCTGAAACGCCTCCGTCGCGGCAGGTGTGGCCCGGCCCGAATGATTAACGACGTAGGCGAAGCGGCCCTCCGGCGGAATCACGACGTTTACCGGCTGGCCACTGGCCGGCGTGTCCGCGATCCCGCTGTTTCGGGGGTCGATGTCTGGGATAACGCGCAGGCGGTTGATTACCGCGTTCGCCGTCCCGTCGTTCGCCGGGTCGATCGCCTTGGCGAGGTCGATGACCACCACCGTGTTGTCCCACCGACCGCTTACGATCGCATACGGCCCGGCCGCGCGCGCCGCCTGAGGCACCGCCGCCGCGAGAAGGACCCCGGCGAGCAGCCAGCCGTTCCAATGGTTCACCGTCATCGCCCGACCTCCTCGAATTCACCGCAGTGTAGCGCACACCAGTGGGACAAGCAAAGTCGGCAAGGCATCCACCGCCGGTTTCGTGCGATTATAGGGTTGTAGTTTACAGGTCCGCTGATTTTGGCATCTTTCGCATCGTCCGGCACAACCCGCTCCCTTCCGATTCCTGCCCCGATTCGCAGTTCTGCAAATTTCAAAGGGAGATCATGAAAAACATCTTTGTAGGGAACCTCAGCTTCACCGCCACCGAAGATTCGGTCCGCTCCATGTTTGAGGCTTACGGACCCGTCGATCGCGTCAGCATCGTCACTGACCGCGACACCGGCCAGCCCAAGGGATTCGGGTTTGTCGAGATGACCAACGACGCGGACGCTGAGAAGGCCATCACCGCCCTCAACGGCACCGAACTGAATGGCCGCGCCCTCACCATCAACGAAGCCCGCCCGAAAACCGAACGATCCGGCGGTGGCGGAGGCGGGGGCCGCCGCAACAATCGCTGGTAGTCTCCTAACACATGGCCAAAGTTCACGAATACATTTTGGTCGCGGCCGATGGGACCTGCGGCATTACCAAATCGAACGGTCCCATCTGCTTTCAGCAAACGCGCCAGGAAGTGGGCGGACACTTTGAAGCCTATGACCCGCAGTTGGGCGACGGCTACACCGCACAAGTTAACGAAGACGGCCGCCGCTTCAAATCCAACGCCCTGTTTGACGATGTCTCGGGCAATGTTTTGATCGGCCGCACGCATGGCGCCGAGATGTGGGGCCTCAACGCGGAGCAGCGCGCCGAAGTCCTGACGCTTCTCAAAACCAAGCGCTAATATGCGGACGGTTAGCGCGGACCGCGCCTGCATTGACTATTGGCAGGATTACGGCGCCGGCCGGCAGGTACTCAAAAGCCACTTCGGCATCCGCGTTTGGGAAGATCGCTGCTGCGCCATCACCAACGTCGCCGCGGAAACTCCCAGCATGTTCGGCGAACCGCATCCGATTCCACTCGATCTCGCCTCAGCCGCCGGGAAGCACAGTCTTTCTAACGTGGTGAGCGAACACATGAATCATCATCCCGATTCCGATCTGATCGCCGTGCTCACTGGCAAAAAAACTTTTCGCGAAGCGCTGGGTTGATCACTGGGTTAAACCTTAGGCGGCAATCGCTATAATGGCCTGTCTGGAGCAAATCCAATTTGGCTAAGATACTTCCCCTGGGCGAAGCCATCGCCGAATTCGTGCAGGATGGCGATACCGTCGCACTCGAAGGTTTCACCCATCTGATCCCACACGCCGCGGGCCACGAAATTATCCGCCAGAAGCGCCGCAATCTCACCCTGATCCGCATGACTCCGGACATCGTCTATGACCAGATGATTGGCGCGGGTTGCGCCGTCAAGTTGCAGTTCTCGTGGGGAGGGAACCCCGGTGTCGGCTCGCTGCATCGCTTCCGCGACGCAGTAGAGAAAGGCTGGCCGCATCCGCTTGCGCTCGAAGAACACGAGCACGCGGGCATGGCGGTAGCCTACGCCGCCGGCGCCTCACACCTTCCTTTCGGAATTCTTCGTGGTTACGCCGGCACCGACCTTCCGCAGCACTCGACCGTCCAGTTCATCGAGTGTCCGTTCACCGGCGAAAGACTCGCCGCGGTGAAAGCGATCCGGCCCAACGTCGCCATAATCCACGCGCAAAAGGCCGACCGCCAGGGCAACGTCATGTTGTGGGGAGTGGTCGGTGCGCAGAAAGAAGCCGTGTTGGCAGCCGATCGCGCCATTGTCACTGTAGAGGAGATTGTCGATAAACTCGACGCCCCTCCCAACGCCGTGATTCTTCCCGCTTGGATACTCAGCGCGGTGTGTCACGTAAAGGGAGGCGCGTTCCCTTCCTACACGCATGGCTATTATCCGCGCAATAACGCTTTTTACCGGGAATGGAACGTGATTTCAAAAGAGCGTGAAACTTTCCTCGCGTGGATCGACCAGCACATCATGCGGACCCAGGATTTTTCAGGCTTCCTGCGCAGCCTGGAATCCTTAAGGGATGGTTTTTAACCGTGGAATATACGCCGGATGAAATGATGACCGTCGCCGCGGCGCGCATGGTGCGTAACGGCACCTCGGTGTTTGTAGGCATCGGGCTGCCCAGCGCCGCGGCCAATCTCGCGCGCCTGACCCACGCGCCCGACGCCGTCCTGATTTATGAATCGGGCACCATCGGCACCAAACCCGACGTGCTGCCTCTGTCGATCGGCGATGGCGAACTGGCGGAAACCTCGGACACCGTGGTTGGCATTGTCGAGATTTTCAACTATTGGCTGATGGGCGGCAAGATCGGTCTCGGGTTTTTGGGCGCCGCTCAAATCGATAAGTTCGCCAATATCAATTCCACAGTGATCGGCCCGTACGGCAAACCCACGGTGCGTCTGCCCGGCGCCGGTGGAGCGCCCGCCATTGCAGCCTCCTGCCGCGAGGTGCTGATTACGCTGCGCCACGGCAAGAAGGCCTTTGTCGAAAAGCTCGATTTCCGAACCTCGGGCGGCCACATGGAAGGCGGCGACAGCCGCGAGAAAATGCGCTTGCCCGGCAAGGGTCCGGTAGCCGTGATTTCGGACTTGGGCATTCTGACGCCCGATCCCGTCAGCAAAGAGCTGGTGCTGACCAGTGTCCACCAAGGCGTCACGGCGGAGCAGGTGGTGGCTGCCACCGGCTGGCGTCTAAAAGTGTCGCCCGAAGTCAACATCACTCCCCCACCCGACGCAACCGAGCTGACTACCCTGCGGGAACTCTACGAGCGCACCGCCAAAGCCCACGCGGGCCAAGCGTAACGCGGAGCACAGGCGGTCGCAACCGGCGCGGCCGTTCATGCTAAACTTATTTTTTCTCAGGGAGCTTCCTGTTCCGCAGCTGGCCCCGTTTCGCTAGTGCATCTCCTCACTTTTTGAAACTGGGAGTCCGGCGTGTCCACACATTCGCACATCCAAGAAATCATCCAGGACGTTTACGAGAAGTACAAAGACATTGACGAAGGCGAAGTCGCCACTTACATTCCGGAACTAGCCAAGGCCAATCCCGACCACTTTGGCATCGCAATGGTGACAGTGGACGGCCAGGTGTGCAGCGCAGGTGATTGCGAGCAGGAGTTCACCATCCAATCCATTTGCAAACCCTTCGCATTTCAAATGGCCTTGGAGGAATTCGGCCGGGACCGTACGCTCGAGCACGTGGGCGTAGAGCCTAGCGGAGATGCTTTCAACTCCATCGAACTGGAGCCCAAGACCATGCGCCCCTATAACGCGATGATCAACGCCGGGGCCATCGCCATTGCTTCGCTGATCAAGAAAGACACTCGCGAATCTGGCGTCGAAGAATTCGTGGACAAAATGGCGCGGGCCGCAGGCCGCCCGCTGCGGATCGACGAATTCGTCTATGCGTCGGAGGATGCCACCGGCAACCGCAACCGCGCCATCGCCTATCTCATGCTCAATTGCGGCATCATCGACGCCGAAGTGGAGCATAGTCTGCACCAATACTTTTCGCAATGCTCGCTACTCGTGACCGCGCAAGATCTGGCGATGATGGCGGCGACACTGGCCAACATGGGTATGAATCCCGTGACGCAGGAGCGCGTATTCGACTTCAACTACATTAAAGACACGTTGACGGTGATGTTTACCTGCGGACTATACGATCACGCGGGCGAATGGGCCTACCGTGTGGGCCTTCCCGCCAAGAGCGGCGTCGGCGGCGGACTCATCGCCGTCGTGAATCGCCAGTTGGGAATTGCGGTATATTCGCCGCGCCTGGATGCCAAAGGAAATAGCGTGCGCGGCATTCTGGCCTGCAAAGAACTAGCCAGCCATCTGGGGCTGCACGCATTCGAATTCACCAATGTAGGTTCGAGCTTTATGCAGTGGCTTGGGACCTAGCTTACGCGCGCGGAAAACGCTCCCCATACGTCTCCAGGTATTTCAAGCCGGAACCGGTATTGTAGATGACGATCCGTTCGCTGGCCTTGAGAAAACCGTTCGCCAGCAGCTTTCGTAACGCCGGAATGCAGGCCGCCCCTTCGGGAGCGACGAACATACCTTCAAGCGACGCCAGTTCGATGCCGGCATCAATGGTGTCCGCGTCCTCGACCGCCATGGCGGTTCCGTTACTCGAACGCACCGCGTTCAAGATGAGCGTATCGCCCAGCGGCTTGGGCACACGCAATCCGGCAGCGACGGTCGATGCGCCCTGCCAAAATTCCGCGCGCTGATCGCCGCGTTCGAAGGCGCGGACCATAGGCTGGCAGCCCGCCGCCTGCACCGCGATCATCTTGGGTCTTTTGCTGCCGATCCAGCCCAGCGTTTCGAGCTCGTCGAACGCTTTCCACATGCCGATGAGGCCCACGCCGCCTCCGGTCGGATAGAAAATCGCGTCAGGCAGTTCCCATCCGAATTGCTCGGCCACTTCGTAGCCCATGGTCTTCTTGCCTTCGATGCGATAAGGCTCTTTCAGCGTGCTGACATCGAACCAGCCTTCCTGATCCTTGCGCTCGGTGACGATTTTGGCGCAGTCGCTGATCAGTCCATTTACCAGAGTTACGTGCGCGCCCAGGGCCTTGCACTCGATGAAATTCGCTTGCGGAACATCCATGGGCATGAAGATATGCGCTTCGATTCCGGCCGCAGCCGAGTAAGCCGCCGCCGCACTCGCAGCGTTTCCCGCTGAAGGCACCGCGATCTTGGTGATGCCCGGCTCGCGCGCCATCGAAATCGCCGTGGTCATGCCGCGCGCTTTGAAGGAGCCGGTGGGGTTGAGTCCTTCATCCTTCACCCACAGATCCTTCGCTCCGACGGCCGCCCCCAGGCGCTTGGTCTCAAACAGCGGAGTCATGCCCTCGCCCAAAGAAACCACCGATTCCCGGCGGTTCACCGGTAAAACCGGCCAGTAACGCCACAAGTCAGGCTTGCTTTGGGCGAGCGATTCCCGCGACCACGTTTGGCGAACCGCGTCGAGATGATAGCGCACCAGCAGCGCACCTCCGCACGGGCAAAGGTTGTGAATTTTGTTGGCTTCAAAGCGCTGGGCGCAGAGGCTGCATTCGAGATAGCTTACGTTGGGCATAAAAAGGGCGTCTAGTCAGGATAGCTTACCGGCAGATAGCTTACCGGCGTTTGACGAATGTGCGCTCCACGCCTACACTGAAAGCGAAACCTATCCAACCCGTAGTAATGTCTTTGAAAACCTACAGCTTCAAAGTGGTGGTGGAACCGGACGAAGACGCCCAGGGCAACGCGGCGTGGTACGCCTACTGTCCGGCGCTTGAAAGCGTGGGCGGCGCAGCTTCCGGTCGCACCAGGGAAGAAGCACTCTCGAACATCAATGACGTGGTCCACATGATCGTCCAAGAGTTTACCGAAGAGGGTAAACCCCTGCCCGAAGGTCCGAAGGATTCAGTCGAGATTGAAGAAGTCTCCGCGGAGGAACCTCGGATCGCCGTAACCGCCTAGGAACATGGCCATCGACTACCGTGGCCTTCGTTCGCTCACGGCGAGAGAACTCATCGCCGCACTCACTCGCGACGGTTTTTATTTCGTCCGCCAAAAAGGACACCCGGACGGGCGGCGCGTGATCGTCGCGCCCCACGGAGGAGGAGATTCGTTCACGATCAAAACGCTCGTTTCAATGATCGAATCCCAAGCTCACTGGTCGGAAGATGATCTAAAGCGACTGAAGCTCACCAGATAACCCACATCGCTCGTGCCCGGCTACGCGGCGGCGCAACCCCATGGGACTATAATCTAAAAGCGGCCAGTTTTGCCGCCCGTCCTTGGTTTTTGGAAAGAAATCGTCATGCCGACTGCGGTCACCAAACCCCGTCTCACCACCGAAGACGACATCACCGCGGAAGTCCTCCGGCGCTTCGAAGGCACCGAGGACCCGCGCCTGAAGCAGATCATGCAGAGCTTGGTGAAGCACGTCCACGCCTTCCTCAAAGAAGTTCAACTCCAGGAAGCGGAGTGGTGGCAGGGAATCGAATTCCTCACCAGGACCGGCCAGATGTGCGATGCCCGCCGCCAGGAATTCATTCTGTTGTCCGATACCCTTGGCATTTCGATGGTCACCGATTTGATCAGCAACCGCAGGCCCGCGGGCGCTACCGAATCCACCGTCTTCGGGCCATTCCACCGCGACGGAGCTCCGGAAAGGGAATACGGCGACAGCATCGTTGCGGCCGATCGCCATGGCATGATCGCCTACTTCTATGGCCGAGTGCTGGATTTGCACGGGAAGCCCATCGCTCGAGCCGAACTGGATGTCTGGCAAGCCGCCGCCGACGGACTCTACGACGCTCAAGATCTCTCGCTCATTGAAATGAATATGCGCGGCAAGTTCAAAACCGGCCCCGACGGCCGCTATTTAGTGAAGACCACGCGCCCCGTGGCGTATCAAATTCCAGCGGATGGCCCGGTCGGCGAGCTGCTCGCCGCTACCAACCGGCACCCGTGGCGTCCTGCACACGTGCACTTCGCCGTGTCCGCGCCGGGCTTTTGGCCGGTGACTACACACGTATTCGATTCCATCGACCAATACCTGAACGAAGACGCCGTGTTCGGCGTGAAGAATTCGCTTATCGCGGAATTCAAGGAGCATCAGACCAGGGACGAAGCCGCCCTGAAATTCAATGCCGAGCCACCGTTCTGCACCTGTGAGTTCGACTTCGTGCTGGCGCCTGCCCAGTAGTCCGCAACTACTTCTTCGCAGCCGCCTCAGCCGCGCGGCCCCCGCTGAGCACGTTCTCGACCGCGTGATTCCCTTCATGGCAGGCGTACTCATAGATCCGGTAGTCCTGCTCCCGGTTCAAAGGAATCGCCACCTCCCAAGGTTTCGTGTACACATTGGGATCGTCGATGGTCACCCGATAGTGAATCGTATCCGCGTCCACTCGCGTGAAGCGCTCCACCACATGCAACGCCTCGCTCTCTGGAATGCCTTTAATCCGCAAGGTTGCGGCGCTGGTGCCGATCCAGCCCTTACCGTTGTAGTTGGTGGTGTCGATCACCAGGGTATTGCCTTCCCAGTGCCCGCGCGAGTCCCCATTCCACTGGCGAACGCTGGATGGCAGGTGCGGGCGTCCGTCGAGAGGAATGATGCGCGCCTCGTGAATCATCTCGTACAAAATCACCACGTAGCCGGGGATCTGAAGAATCTGGTACGAATTGTTATAACCGGCGGGGAACATTCCGGCCGGCACTCCGCGCGTGATGCAACGGTCCCATACGCTCATGTGCTCCCAGGAATCGGTGACGTGCTCCAGATCGTAATCCCGCTTCGCCTCGGCCGAAGGCTTTAGCGGAACTTTTCCGTCCGGTGGATTCACCACCAGTGAAGTTTGCCGCGTGGACACCACCTTAGTTCCCGAGTCGAACCACGCCTGGTTGTAGCTGCCAGGATCGCCGTCTTTGGGAGGGCCGTCTACGCGGGCCTTCGCCGCACGCGCTTCTAGCTCAGCCGCTTCCTTTTTCGTAAGCACCGCTTTGTCGCCCAACTCGGCAGGACGTTCGAAAGGCGTAATGGTAGGGTTCGACCAGATTCCCTCCAGGTCCGGCTGTCCATCCGGTGTATGCGCTGCGATCCAACTTTTGCCGGATGAGGCTCGCGCAGCCACCGGCTTTTTCGCGTCCAGGGTTTGGGCAGCAACCGGCAGCATTGCCAGAGTGGCCATAAGCGCAGGGACCGGGAGAAATGACGATAAGCGATTCATCGAACCCTCCTAGATTTACTTTACTCGCATGTCCTCAATACCGCACCGCTTCGAGAAACAAACCAGAGGCCGGAGCGGTCCACGCGGCGATATCGAGCTGCGGATTCTTGCGGCCGGTAAGCAGGCCGCCGAATTGTTCCACGCTCACGTCGCCCAAACCCACCTTTACTAGCGTGCCCGCCAGTCGGCGCACCATTTTCCAAACGAAGTGCGACGCCTCGATGCGGAATACGATCAGATTCTCGTCAACGCCCACCTCAGCCGACGTCACCACCACCGTGGTGGATTCGCCCGGACGCGACGGGTCTGCCGCGCGGAAACATACAAAGTTGTGGCGGCCCGCGATCATCCCCGCCGCGGTCTGCATCTTCGCAACATCCAAAGGTTGCTTGATCCACCACACAAAACGCTTCGAGAGTGCCGTCTTGCGCGTGGAGATCTGGTAAAAGTACGCGCGCGACACGGCATCGTGACGGGCGTGAAACGCGGGTGCAGCTTCCACGCATTCGAGGACCGCGATCGAAGAGGGCAAGCGATCGTTCAACTCGCGCAGGATGCGGGCCGGCGGCAGATCGTCGCGCAGCTTGCGCACCTTTATATGGGCCACTTGCCCTACCGCGTGAACGCCCGCATCGGTACGCCCGGCGCCCTGCAAATCCACTTCGACGCCGAACAGCTCGTCGGCCACTCGCTGTAAGTCTCCCTGAACGGTGCGCGCATTGATCTGCGCCTGCCAGCCGGAGAACTTGGAGCCATCATATTCAAGAGTGAGCTGGAAGGTCCGCATGCAATCGATATTATGCGGTTCGGCAGCTAGGAACTAAACCCGCTCATCGAACGCTTGCTGCATCTCCGCCAGAATCGCTTTCGCTGCATCGCGCGAGTTAGAGTAGCCGAAAGTCCCAGGTTCGGTTATGGGGCGCCCCAGCACCAGGTAATCCGCGCCGGCCATGACAGCATCGCGCGGAGTGGTCCTTCTTTTCTGATCGTCCTCCGGATAACCATCGGGCCTGATACCAGGAGTGACCACCCACAGAGACTTGCCGATCTTGCCGGACAACTCTTTGATCGATTTTGCTTCCTGCCCGGAGGCGATCACCCCGTCGCAGCCCGCATCGATGGCCTTCTTGGCCCGATGCAGAACCAGTTGCTCGACGGTGTTGTTGGTATAACCCAACTCAGCGATATCGGCTTGGTCGTGAGAGGTCAGAACCGTAACGATTAAAATTTTGAGATCCCGATTGCCCCGCCCTTCGACCGCGCCTCGGATGCACTCACTGGTGCCGTGAACAGTCAGAAAGTAGACGCCTAAATCCGCAGCTCGGGCGACCGCTTTTCTGAGGGTAGCGGCGATGTCGTAGTATTTGTAGTCCAGGAAAACGCGCTTCTTTTTGACCTTGATGAGATCGGAGATCAGGGCCTCCACCCCCGGAGCCAATTGAAGCGTCAACCCGATTTTGAAAAACTCGACGACCCCCTCAAGTTCCTCGACCATCGCGCGCGCCTTATCGGCACTCTCTAAATCCAGAGCGACGATGAGGCGGTCTTTCGCTTGGATATCGGCGCTCATGGGAAGAACTCGAATTATAGCAAAGCCGGTATGCTACACTCGCGACGATTGAACGCCGGCATCTGCTATCTCACCGCCACTGAACAGGTCCGCCTCCTGCGCTCGAAGCAGCTCTCCGCACGCGAAGTGATGGAAGCTCACCTGGAGCAAATCGCGCGCATAAATCCGCAGGTAAATGCGATCGTAACTTTGGCGGAAGAGGCGGCCCGCTCGCTCGCGCTGGCTGCGGACGAAGCCGCCGCGCGCGGAGAGTTCCTCGGCCCGCTGCACGGTCTCCCGGTCGCGCATAAAGATCTGGCGGAGACCCGCGGCATGCGGACCACCTTTGGGTCTCCGATCTTCCGCGATTACGTTCCGGATTTCAGCACGCTCTTGGTCGAGCGCGCCCAGCGCGCCGGCGCCATCACCATCGGCAAGACCAATACACCCGAATTCGGCGCCGGGTCGCAGACGTTCAATCCCATCTTCGGACCCACGCGCAATCCCTGGGACCTGTCGAAGACCTGCGGTGGATCGAGCGGCGGCGCGGCCGTTGCACTCGCCTGCGGCATGCTCCCCATCGCCGATGGCAGCGACCTGGGCGGTTCGCTGCGCAACCCGGCCAGCTTCTGTTCCGTGGTCGGCTTCCGCCCCTCGCCCGGCCGCATTCCCAATGTGCCGTCGCGAAACGCCTGGAGCCCGCTCAGCGTCGTTGGTCCCATGGCCCGCAACGTCGCAGATGTGGTGTTATACCTGTCGGCCATCGCCGGCCCAGATCCCCGAGCTCCTTTGTCGATCCACGAACCCGCCTCGCGCTTCGCGCAACCGCTCGATCGCGATTGCCGAGGCTTGCGCATCGCCTGGTGTCCTGACTTCGCCGGTCTGCCGTTCGACCCGCGTGTGACCGCCGTCGTGAATGCGCAGCGGCAAACCTTCGAGGCGCTCGGGTGCATCACCGAAAATGCCGATCCCGATTTCTCCGGCGCCGACGAAGCTTTCAAAACACTGCGCGCCTTGGCTTTCTATCAGCAATATGGCGCGTTGCTCGAACCGCACCGCCGCCAGATAAAACTCACTGTCATCGATGAAATCGAACGCGGATCGCGCCTCACCGGACCGCAGATCGCCCGCGCCGAGGCCTTGCGTTCGCAGCTTTTTGCTCGCATCGGCGAATTCATGACGCGCTATGATTTTTTGGTGCTGCCGGTTGCGCAAGTTCCGCCCTTCGATATAAACCAGGAGTACGTGGCGGAAATCGCCGGCCAGCGCATGGAAACCTATGTGGATTGGATGCGCTCCTGCTACTTCATCAGCATGACCGCCTTGCCGGCCATCTCCGTCCCCGCGGGATTTACCCCGGAAAGTTTGCCGGTGGGTCTGCAAATCGTCGGACGCCACCAGGCTGACTGGAGTGTTCTGCAAATGGCGCACGCATTTGAAAGCGCGAGTGCGCCCTCTTTCCCGCCAAGCCTTGCCGAACGCGTAGAGCTTTAGCGTTGGCAGGCCCCGCCAGTCCCGGCAAATCCCACCTTCGCTCCCACTGGGCGTCGCGCCAGCCCGCCCAATTTTCAATCAGCTCGCGGATGGCGAGTTGGTCCAAAGATCTTGTGTCATAATTCCAATCCGTGCAATGATCTAAGCTGTCCCTCCCACTATAGGCAGGGCGAGGAGCATCCTATGAAATCGATTCAGAAGTGGGCGGTCCCGAGTTTCGCAGCCGTCATATTGGTGGCGGCCGTCGGCGTCATCTCCGCACAAAGCTCGGCAATAAAACGCACCGTCGTATACAAAGGTGACGTATCCGTTCCTGGCCGCGAAGCCGTGATCGCGCAAGTCGAGATCGCCCCCGGAGGACGCGCCGGCCGCCACACCCATCCCGGCGATGAGATCAGTTACGTCATCGAAGGCGAAGGCGAGTTGCTGATTGACGGCCAGCCCCCGCGCAAATTCAAAGCCGGCGATGGATTTTCGATCTCCGCAGGCTTGACCCACGATGCCCACAATACCGGAACGCAACCGCTCAAGCTCGCGGGCATTTATGTAGTAGAAAAAGGCAAACCCATCGCCACTCCCGCGCCCTGAAGAACTCTTCCCGGCAGCGCCGCCCGGTTGTAGAATGATGCACATGATGAAACGCGCCGCATGCCGCCTTATAGGCTGGATGGTATTTGCGTCTGTAGCTTTCGCGATAGCGCTAGGGCAAGCGAATCCGGCCGACCCATTCGGCAGCACCTCTCTCCCCAGCCTTGAAACGAAGAAGACCAGTAACAGCGCCCCCGCGCCGCGAACCCGCGACGGCAAGCCGGACTTTACCGGACTATGGAGTCCCGACCGCAATTTCATTTACGACATCAGCAGCGCGCTCAAGCCCGGTGAGACGCTCCCGCTACAACCCTGGGCCGTAAAAGTAACTCAAGAGCGCATGTCGAAGGATGATCCGGAAGCCAACTGCCTGCCCGCCGGTGTCCCGCGCATGGCGCCCTATCCATGGAAGATCGTCCAGACCCCCTCGCTCATGGTTTTTTTGTACGAAGGGAACATCCACAGTTACCGCCAGGTTTTTATGGACGGCCGCAGCCACCCCCAAGACCCCGAGCCGACCTGGTACGGCGATTCCATCGGCAAGTGGGAAGGCAACACGCTGGTGGTCGATACCGTGGGCTTCAACGACAAGTTCTGGTTCGATTTCGCGGCCCATCCCCACACCGAAAAATTACATGTGATCGAACGCTACCGCAGACCCGATCTCGGTCATCTGGATTTCGATGTCACCATCGACGATCCCGGCGCTTACACGCGGCCGTTTACCCTTTACGGCCACTCTACGCTTCTCACCAACACCGAAATCATCGAATATATCTGCAACGAGAACAATAAGGACGTGATTCATATCGTCGGGAAGGACGCCCGCAAGTGAGATGTGAATTGCTCCTTGCGTTGCTGCCGGTCATGGTCACAGCGCAAACCCCGGCTTCGAGGATCCCCCGCATGCCGGATGGCAAGCCCAACCTCAACGGCATCTGGCAGACCATGAATACGGCCAACTGGGACCTCGAAACTCACGGCCCCGCCGCTGCGCCAGTGGTGGCCATGGGCGCGCAAGCTGCCACTCCACCAGGACTCGGCGTCGTAGAGGGCAATGAAATACCGTACCTGCCCGCCGCAGCCAAAACTAAGGAAGCGAATTACGCCAATCGTCTGGCTCTCGATCCCGAGACCAAATGTTATCTTCCGGGAGTGCCACGCGCCACCTATTTACCCTACCCGTTCCAGATTCTGCAAAGTGCGCAGTCGCTCATAATTGCGTATGAGTACGCGGGCGCAGCTCGCAATATTAATATGGGCAAGCCCCAGCAGCCGCCTACCGATACCTGGATGGGTTGGTCCAATGGCCGCTGGGAAGGGGACACGCTGGTGGTCGACGTAATCGGCTTTAACGACCAGACGTGGTTCGACCGCGCCGGCGATTTTCATAGCGACTCGCTGCACGTCGTCGAGCGCTATACGCCTGTCAGCGCCGGTACCATCCAGTACCAGGCAACAATGGAGGACCCTAAAGTCTTCTCGCGACCCTGGAAAATCAGCATGCCGCTTTACAGGCATCTCGAAAAGAATATCCAGTTGATGGAATTCAAGTGCGCGGAGCTAACCGAAGAGCTGCTCTACGGTCATCTTCGCAAGAAGCCGGAAAGTATCACGCGTCCGTCACCGGCCCAGCCGCAGCAGTAGCGGCGAACCCATCGCGTATAGTCGTGGTCCCATGCGCCCGGTGTCGAAAGATAGCCTGCTCGTTCTTGCGCCGATAGCTGCCGGTGTGGCAGAATCACTGAACGGACGGCTTCTAAGCCCGGCAATTTCCACTGAAAGCAGGCATCCATGTACGCTGCTAGCTCGCGCGGGCCACAAGGCTCATCCACTCCACGGAGCGGGCGATGAGACTTATCTTCCTATTGCTGGGTTTCGTTGCCCCCGCCTTAGCCATGCTCCTGTTGGTTGGTTTGAGCTGGCAGGAAGGGCGTAAGGAACGGCGGCGGCAGGTGGCCCTCCGGCAATGGTTACGGACGCAAGGGTAAGGCCCGGCAGCATCATCACAAGCGCGCGATTTCCTCGATCAGGCTGCTCAGCGCTTTGCGAAACTGTTCCGGAGTGTAAACCTCGAACACCCGCGGCTGCAGCGGCTTCAAAAGAGAGCCTAGGGAATCGAACGGTTCGGCCGCTGCCGGGGGCAGGCCCGCGCCGGGAAGGTTACGCCGCCCCCGGGGCATGAGAGGATCGTACATCGCGGGTATCGCCAGCGGCTCCTGCGGCAAATGGTAGCGGATGTAATAGACCTTCGCGTTGGGCTTGCCGGTGAGTTCAATCGGCCGCATGTCCTCGCCGGAATTGAAGGTGGTGGGCCCGCTCAGCACGATCAGCGCGCGAAACGGCTCCTCGGCGCCTGGCCGGCTGGCGTCCCCCAATCGCTGGCGGACTTGCTCGACGAAGAACTGCGCGTTCTGCTCGCGATGCGCCAGCGAGCGGACGTCGATCTTATTGGGATCAGCCTCGGTAAGCGCGTCCCGCATCCGCGGCCAATCCAGCTCGCGCACAGCGTCCTGCTCGAAAATCACGCGCCGGTTGGGAATATCCAGCAGAGTTACATGCAGCGATCCCCCGCTCACAGCCATCTGCGAAAAGACCTTTAACGCGGGGACCACATTCGCCAAACCCCGGTTGCTGATGGTTCCCACGCCCAGCCCCCCCTGACCCCCGCCCAGCCCCTGGCCCGCGGCCGGTCTTTGGGTAGGCCCGGAAGCGGCAGTATTCATCAGCACTTCCACCCGAATCGGCCGCCGTGCAGTCACCGGCAGCTGCAGTCGCCCCGTCAAGTCGGGCCGGAACCAGGCGTCCGGCGTTTCCATCGCATGCGGCAGTTCTACGGGGGGCAGATCCTTCCACGCGGCAGGCAGCGGATCGTTGCGCAATGGGTTTACGTGCAGAGTCTTTTGGACCGCGCTGTGCTCCCCGGTCTTGGCATCGAACAGAACCAGGTCCACGCGGTAATCCCCTGGCAGCACAAAAGCCTCCTGGTCGTAGATGATGTTCGATTTCGCGGCCTCGTCCTTCACATTCTGCAGGTCGACGATGCCGTGAGCCTGGTAAGCCCGGTCGGCGCTATCGCGGAATTGAATCAGCATCACTAGCTGGCCATGCCCGCGCCGGCCGACCAGTTCGTTGCCGTCCACCTGGATTTCCGCTCCCGCCAGGAGCCGCTGATGGCTGCTCAGTTCCGCCGGCAGGACCCGCGTCGTCCAGCGAAACTTCGTCTGGTCGCCGTCCGCAAGCCAGCGGTTAAAGGGCACTGCTGCAAATACTGGATCGGAAACGCCCTGCGCTCCGGCAGACGCGAATGCGGCCCAACCCAGCAGAACTATCGTCAAACCATGTCTTAGAACCACAAGCTCTCTTTTCAGTATCGCCGAGCGCAAAAGCCAGTCATCCAGGGACGCGCCAATGTACTTAGTACTTAGCGAAGCCCGCAAAGTCTAAGTACTAAGATGGCGGCCCCTCCCCTGAGGTTCCCTCGATGCCGTTCATACCCGAATCCGCCACCCCCAAACGGTGAAAATAATGTGCTAAAGTCGTCTTGTCGGGCTGGGCGGTGAAACAGGGATCCCTGTATACTGATCTAGTACCGTAGAAACGGAATTCCAGTAAACCTAAGAGGAAAACACTATGAACAAAGCAATCGTGGTATTCGCATTGGCTGCAGGCTTTTCGACCAGTGCAATGGCGGCGGAGTTTAAAGGCTACATCATTGACGAAAAATGCTCCACCAAAGCTGCTATGAAGGGCAATGTGGACTGTGCCACCAAGTGCATCAAGGATGGCTCTCCTGCTGTTCTGGTCACCGACGAGGGCAAGGTTTACAAAATCGCCGACCAGGCGAAGGTGACCGCCATGGCTGGTAAGCAAGTGACCATCACCGGCGCGATGACCGGCGACACCATCACCGTTACTAGCATTAAATAGTGAGTTTGCGGGGAGGCCCCATAGCCCGGCTACGGCGTCTCCCCAAACTCTCCTGCTTCTCCCCTTAAGTAGTGCTTCCGCCACTGTTGTGCGCGCTCGCCCCTCCCAGCTCAGCCGTTGCAGCCCCAGGATGGCGTCTGCATGCTCACCGTGTTCCTCCTCGTCATCTCAAACACCTTCATGACCTTCACCTGCTAAGAAGCCACGCTCGTGGGACCATGGTCGAAGCCGTGCTCCTCAAATTGGCTGATCGCATTGGGTGAATACTGTTTTCAGGTCTCAGCGAACCGGTTGGGGCTAAGCACGCTTTACCGGGTATCAGTTAAAAATCATCCAGGAGTCCACCACTATGTTGGTATTCGCCTGCTTCTATCTGGGCGAGTCCTTGCGTTGGAACTACGCGCTCTCTTTTCTATGCCTCGCCGCTGCGCTGATCTTCGCCTTCTGGGGGCGGGCGTAGATTTATATCAACTACCATCGTGGTATGGAAAAGCCCACTTTCGATCCCGGCTTAACACAACAATTCACCGGCGTCCTGCGGCGCAGCATCAATAAGGACGGAAGCTTCAACGTCTCCCGGCGCGGCGGCCGCTGGCGCGACTTCCACCCCTACCTGCAGATGCTCAGCATGACCTGGCCGCAGTTCTTCGCGATCGTACTCTCCGGGTACCTGCTGCTCAATCTTCTCTTCGCGCTGGTATATTTCGCCCTCGGACCCGGTCACCTGCAAGGCGCCGATGGCGCCAACGAAATGGAGCGTTTCCTAAACGATTTCTTTTTCAGCACGCATACCTTGACTACCGTCGGCTACGGAAACATGGTCCCAGCAACCGTAATTGTCAATATAGTCGCGTCGCTTGAAGCCCTTTGCGGCTTGATGGCCGTAGCCCTCGGTACCGGATTGACGTTCGGCCGTTTCTCGCGGCCCTCCGCAAGGATTGCCTTCAGCGAGCGCATCCTTATGGCGCCCTACCAGGAGCAGAGCAGCCTGCAATGCCGTATCGCCAACCTGCGGCCTAATATATTGATGGAACTCGAAGCCAATTTGATCCTGATGACAGTCGAAGGAACGCCCGGCAACATGAAACGGCGTTTCGAACCGCTCAAACTCGAACGCGACAAGATCTATTTTCTGGCGCTGACCTGGACCATCGTGCATCCCCTCGACGAAACCAGCCCCCTCTACGGAAAAACGGCGCAGGATCTGGAGCGCCTGCAAGCGGAGTTCGTGATTCTGATCAAAGCCTTCGACGACACCTTTAGCCAGACCGTTCACTCGCGTTATTCCTATCGCTACGATGAGCTGGCATGGCAAGCGAAATTCTATCCTGCGTTCGAGATTAACGAAACCGGGGACATGATCCTGAACGTGGATCGCGTGGGCAGCCACGCGCTCTTAGGCGAAGGCCGCTCCTAAGGCAAGGCTGCCGCTTCACGCGGTAGTGTACCAGTTTGTTTTTTGATAATTATTCAGTGAACGCTATTTCGTATTGTTCTCATGACGGAGCCCACGGACCTTCAACATCAGGAATACGGCAGCGCTCCACGCTGCGATTAGCAACGAAAATCCGCAAATTGAGGCGATCGAAACTGCACCAGCAATCCCCAGTGGTGCCCTCAATCTAATTACGATGGGGAGACCAATTGCCTCTGCTGGCTCTTGGAGGCTATCGAGCCACATGACATTGTCGATGGCTGTTGGCCACTGCTTTGTGACCGCCAGGTAGAAAAAGGTCCAAAGGATTAATTCGATGGACGCGCCAACCGCAACTGAGATGATTAGATCACGCCTCCAGTTACGAGCCATACGTGGCACAATGCTATCATTCCTAGCCGTTGAAGCGGGACTCAGCTTGCCAGTAATGCGATCTCTTCAAGGGACCATACATGATCAGACACCCGCGCTTCCACGGAGGGCGTGACGCGAAGGCTCTTGTGGAAACAAGCAATATTGGGGTGCATCATCTCAATTGCGACAACAGCGTTATGCTTCACGCCTGAAACCCGTAAAATGGTGTATGCGCAACACCAAGATTGTCGCCACCGTAGGGCCAGCCTCGCGTTCCCCCGAAATGCTGCGCGCGCTTCTCAAAGCGGGTGTGGATGTTTTTCGGTTGAACATGTCGCACGGCGCCTATGGCGAACACACCGCGGTGATTCAGAACATTCGCGAGATTGCGGCTGAATCCGGAGCGACTCCGGCGATTCTGCTCGACCTGCAAGGCCCCAAAATACGGCTGGGCAAGTTCGCAGAAGGCGAGGCCATGCTAGAGACCGGCGCGGCCTTCACCATCACTGTCGAAGAAGTCCTCGGCACCGCGCAAATCGCCTCCACCAGTTATAAGGCGCTGGCGCGGGATGTGAATGCAGGAGACCGCGTATTGCTGGCCGACGGAACCGTCGAACTGCGCGCTTTGGCCAGCAATGGCGTGGCCGTGGATTTCACGGTGGTAGCAGGCGGACCCATACGCAATAACCAGGGCATCAATCTGCCCGGCGTCCGCGTAAGCATTCCTTCCATGACCGAAAAAGATTGCGCCGATCTGGAATTCGGCTTGTCGCAGAATGTGGACCTGGTGGCGCTCTCCTTCGTGCGCAATGGGGACGATGTGGCCGGCTTAAAGCGCCGCCTGCGGGACCGTGGCCACAGGATTCCGGTGATCGCTAAAATCGAAAAGCCGGAGGCGCTGGATAACCTGGAAGGGATTCTCACCGAATCCGATGGCGTAATGGTGGCGCGCGGCGATCTGGGCGTTGAAATGACGCTCGCCCGCGTGCCCGGCGCACAGAAGACCATCATCGAGCGCGCGCGCCTGCGCGGCAAGTTCGTGATCACGGCCACGCAGATGCTGGAGTCCATGGTCACCCGTTCGACACCCACGCGGGCTGAGGTGACCGACGTCGCGAATGCGATCTTCGATGGCACCGATGCCGTGATGTTGTCTGCCGAAACCGCCAGCGGCCAGTATCCGCGGGAGGCGGTCCGCATGATGGCGACCATTGCCTGCGAAGCGGAAAGTTATCAGAGCCACCGCTACTTTCCCGAACCCCCGCAGACCGAGAACCCGAGTCATGCGCAGATCATTACCCAGGCCGCGTATCACGCCGGACTCTCTGCGGGCGTGACCGCCCTGGTTGCCTTCACCACCTCCGGCGAAACAGCGCGCTTGATCGCGCGTTTCCGCCCGCGCGTTCCGATCTTCGCCTTCTGCGAAACCGCTGCCGTGGCGCGCGAAGTGGCGGTAATCTATGGGGTACATCCCATAGCGCCGGTGACGGTCGATTCCATCGAAGAAATGCTGCGCGTGTGCGATCTCAAGCTGCTGGGCGAAGCCTGGTCGCGCATTGGCGATAGCGTGATTCTGGTGGCCGGCGCCCCTTTCGGCGAGTCCGGCAGCGCGAATTTAATCAAACTGCATCACGTGGGCCAAGTAAGCTTTCAGGAGTCTCTCGAGTAAGCCCCTCGGCGCCGCCCAACACCTTAAAGAAGCACCCAGTCAGGGCGATAAGCACTGCATGAGGCGCGGCAAATCGCGGCGTCCCGTTGACGCGACTTTAACGTGACCTCGGAAACAGATTCTTACCCCGTCCAGCGCGCTGTCCTGAGATCGACAGCGGCGGTCTCAGGCCTGACGGCACTGCTCGCCATCGCCGGCTGGGTCTTCCACCAGCCCCTGCTGGTGCAGTGGTCGGCTGGAATCGCGCCGATGCAATTCAACACCGCGGTGGGTCTCCTGCTCTGTTCGGCGGGACTGTTTCTGGTTCCGGCCGCGGCCGCGCGGACCGTCGCCTGGACCGGTGGGATGGCGGCGCTTATAGGCGGAACGACACTCGCCGAATACGCGATTGGCGCTGATCTGCACGTCGATCAGCTCTTATTCAAGAGCTGGCTCGTGCTGGGATCGGGTTCACCTGGCAGAATGGGCGTGAACACCGCGATTTGCATGGTGTTCACTAGCGTGGCGCTGATATTGATGGCCGTGCCTGCCAAGCGAAGGCGGTACTCGCTCGCGATTGCGCTGGCCGGTTCCGGCGTAAGTATTGTCAGCATGGTTGCAGTTGTCGGGTATTCCATGAACCTGGAGTCCGGTTATCGCTGGGGTGCTCGCACCCAGATGGCGGAAAATACCACGCTCGCCTTCCTCATGATCGGGGTGGGATTGATCACGTGCGCCGTGTTCGATGCCGGAAATGGACGCCCGCTTCACTGCCCCTATACCCCGGGAATCGCAGGTGTGGCTTCTCTAGTATTTACTCTCCTCCTTTGGCAGGCGCTGGCGGTCGAACAGAACGGCAATCTGGAGCGGGGCGCACAAGCCGCAACCGCGCAGGTGGCCTTCGAAGTTAGGGCTCAGCTAGCGAATCTAGACGGGGCATTACAGCGGATCTCGCGGCGCTGGCCAGCCAAACGCGTGAGCGTTACCGATCCTTCGCTTCCCGGTAGCTGGCAATTCGACGCGTCCGAATACATAGCCGACTTTCCGGGTTTAGAGGCGCTGCAATGGCGCAACGAAACTACTGGCGAAGCTCGCGTAACCCCGGGCACCTTCCCGTCCGCCCCAAGCCGCCCGGGTTTCACCATGACGGGACCCCACCCCGAATTCTCCGCTGGTTCCCGCACCATCGCGTTCGTAGGTTATCAATCCTGGCTCGGGGCCGTTTTGCACAAGGAAGTAGCTACTGGATACTCGATTGCCGTGGGTGTTGACGGCCAAAACATTTTTCGACGGGGCGACCGACCGGAGAATCGTGTGACGCAGTCCACGGTGACAGCCGCGGTGGATGTTGCGGGTGCGAAATGGACCGTGCGCGTTTGGCCTGGCCCCTCCGTGCTTGCATCTTCGGCGTCGCAACTGACCAGTCTGGTTCTCATGGGCGGACTATTCATGAGCTTCCTGCTGGCGTTGACGGCTCGTTTGGTTTTGATCGCCAGCGAACGAGCGGACGCGATCGAAAAAGCGAACCGGCATCTGCAAAGAGAGATCGCGGAACGCAGCCGGGCGGAGACCAGGCTGCAGGAGGCCCGCTCGGCGGCCGAGGTCGCGACTCGGGCCAAGAGCGAATTCCTCTCTAACATGAGCCATGAGATCCGCTCGCCGATGAACGCCATCCTCGGGATGGCCGACCTGCTGTGGGAGAGCGAATTGAGCGCCGAGCAGCGCGAATACGTGGGAGCCTTCCGCAGGGCGGGAACCAATCTCCTGTCTCTGATCAACGACATCCTCGATCTGGCCAAGATCGAGGCGGGAAAAATCGAATTGTATCCCGTCGACTTCGAGCTTTCCGACGTCGTAGCAGCAGTGGATGTGCTGCGGGGTCGGGCGGAAGCCAAAGGCGTGAAGTTCTTGGTTCATATACTCCCCGACGTGCCTCGTTCGCTCAATGGGGACGCCGGCCGCCTGCGCCAGGTGCTCATCAATTTGCTCGGCAATGCAATCAAGTTCACGAGTACCGGCGAAGTCGGGCTTATCGTGGCGCCAGAGAAGAGCGGGGACGCGCTCCGCAATCAGGGCGAGCGGACGCTGCGCTTTAACGTGACAGACACCGGCCCCGGCATCCCCGCGAAGCGGCTGGCGCAGATTTTTGAGTCGTTCACGCAGGCGGACAACTCCACTTCGCACCAGTTTGGCGGCACCGGTCTAGGCCTCACCATCTCGCGCAATCTGGTGGAGCTGATGGGGGGGAGGCTCGAAGTTTCAAGTGAGGTGGGAAAGGGCAGTGTCTTCACTTTCGCACTGCGCTTCGCTGCGGCCACAAACCCTCAGCCCCGAGCCGCTGTGACAGCGCTTCCATCGGCAATGGCTGTCGACCGTCCACTCGGTTCCGTTCCAGAGAAGGCGAAAAGACGCATCCTGCTGGTGGAAGACTCAAAAGACAATCAATTACTGGTCTTGGCATACCTGAAGCACTCTCCGTACTTCGTCGAAATCGCGCCGGATGGGCAAGCCGCTATCGACCAGTACACTCGGGGAGCGTTCGATCTGGTTCTGATGGACGTCCAATTGCCCTTCATCGACGGGTACACCGCCACCCGAAAGATTCGCGAATGGGAAGTAGAACAATCCGCCCGCCACGTTCCAATCCTCGCGCTCACCGCCAATGCCATGACGGACGAATCGCGCAGAAGCCGCGAAGCGGGGTGTGATGCACTCCTCACCAAGCCCATCGCCAAGGCCACGCTGTTGAAGGCCATCGCCGAGCACCTGCAAGCTCGCCTGGCCATCCGCGTGGTTGCACCTGAGGGATTGGAAGAACTGGTTCCGGGTTATCTCAAGAATCTGCATGCCGACTTACAGTCTCTCGGCGCCGCGCTTGAAAAACACGATTACGGCTCAATTCAAGTCACAGGCCACCAGATGAAAGGTGCGGGCGCAGGTTACGGATTCGCCGCGATCACCGACATCGGCCGCGGTCTGGAGTCGGCCGCAAAAGCCGCGACTGCCGCTGAAATTCAGGTGCAGATCGGGGTCTTGGCCGACTATTTGAATCGTGTCGAGATCGTGAGTCGCGACCAGCAGGCCGTCACGATACCTTGATGAGGCGCGTGCACTACTTGTCGGTCTTCTTGCGCCGAGGAGGCCGCCTCTGGGCACCGCCACCGCCGCCACCCGGGGACTTCGTAATACGTTTGCGGGCCGGAGCGCGCTTGGGTTTCGCGGGGGGCGGATTAGGCTCGAAGATGGTCGGCTGGCCTTCGACGTAAGGCTGGGGCTCGTCCTCTTCTATTTCTTCTTCGATGACGGCCTCAGGCTGTGGCTGCGGCGGCTCGGCGGGCGGATAGAACTCGGCGCCCAGATATACCAAGACCGTGCCTTGATCCTCGTGTGGCTCCAGGCGGACCACGGTCTTGTCCTGGGCGTAGTTCAGAAACTCGGCAAACTGCTGGAAACCATAGGCGGCCACGTCGAAACTCGGCTGTTCGGTCTTGAACCAGCCGGCGAGGTCTTCGACAGGGCAGCCATTCTCGATTTCGAGACGGTGGTTTTCGAGCACGTCACGCAGCGGCGGCAAAAGGTCTTCGTGCTTGAGCGACGGATGCTCGGTTGCGGCCGTACCCTTGCGCTCGATGATGTAGCGCCCGCCGGTGCCCGAAACGTTCACCAGATCGCCGCGCTTTAGCCGCTCGACAAAGTCGGAGAAACTGGACCCGCCATAGGCGCGTTCGTTGAACGTCGAATCGAGCTGCAGCATGGTCGATTTCAAAAGCCCTAACTGCGGCTGCACGCCACGGCGTTCGAGCACCTGGAGAGCGCGCTCGACCAACGGCATGGCCTGCGTCAGATCGAGAGGTGCGGGACGCTCACGGCGGCCGCCACCGCGGTCCCCTTGCGGTTGCCGGTCTCCTTGTTGTTGCTGCTGCCGGTCCCCGCGCTCCGGCCGGTCGCTGCGCGGCCGCTGCTGGTGGATGGCGCGAACTTCGACTGCGGCCACACTGGCAGGCACCGACATATCCGAGAGCAGCGATTCAAAGCTGATGAACTCGTGGCAATTCTGCTGCAGAATCGTCGACGTAAAAGCCTTGCCGCCGACCACGAACACCGTCTTGCCATACTCCTTGAGCTTATTCACCAGCGGAATAAAGTCGCTGTCGCCGCTGACGATGGCGAAGGCGTTCACATGAGTGTGCGTGAAGGCCATCTCCAGTGCGTCGAGCGCCAGGTTGATATCCGCGCCGTTTTTGTCGCCCCGAGGCGAAGGGATCCGCTGGACCATCTGGACGGCGTTTTCTGCCATCTGCCGCGTGGCGCCATCCTGGCGTCCCCAGTTAGCATAAGCGAACTTGGCGACGATGTCGCCGCGCTCCTTGAGCGCTTCGAGCGCGAGCGATACGTCAAATTCCCGCCGCAACGTCGATTTCAATCCAATCTCGATATTGTCGTAATCGACAAACACCGCGATATTCAGTTTTTCTTGCATTCTTACTCCTGCACGCGCTACACGCGGTGCGTTCTTTCTATTTACTTACTTCAGGTGAGCGATGCCGGCTGCTTCACCGCGCCGCGGATGAATTCCACAATAGTCTCGAGCGAAGAGCCGGGTTGAAACACGGCGCCCACGCCCTGGCGTTTGAGTTCGGCGGCATCTTCATCCGGAACGATGCCTCCTAGGACGACCACCACGTCGGTCATCTCTTTCTGCCTGAGCAGTTCCATCACTCGCGGCACAATGGCGTTGTGCGCCCCGGAAAGAATAGACAGGCCGATGACCTGCACGTCTTCCTGGAGCGCGGCATTGACGATCATCTCCGGCGTTTGGCGGAGTCCGGTATAGACCACCTCCATGCCAGCGTCGCGGAGCGCCCGGGCGATTACCTTGGCGCCGCGATCATGTCCGTCGAGGCCGGGTTTTGCCACCAGCACACGGATTCTAGAACCCATACATTAGGGAGCGATCCGAAACGCGCCGCAATGCCACACAGGGGCAAGGAAAGTGCGTTCCATCTTCTTAACCGCGCACCACGCCAAAACGTTGTGCGCTCCTTCTTTGAATCGCGCACAATGCCGACGCCCTAACAGGTGCCGCACGCCGTGCGCTTTCCGTATTCAGTATAGAACGGATTGCCGGCCCAGGGGGAGCAAAGGCCACAGCCCCACCGGGCCGCCATTGGTTGACTCTAAATTACCAAACGAACCCAGCGTGAATTTCGGCAGAATAGTTGTAAGTGAAGAATCAACTGGATCTAAGCGAGTCCGGGCATGGAGAATGGCACTGGCCAACGAATTGCACCTTGCTCCGAGCGAGGTGGACGATGCGTTTTTCAAATTTGATCGTAATCGGAGGCCTGCTGGCGAGCCTGTCTGCGTGTGAGCGTCCCGAAAGTGCCCAGGATCGCCGGGCTCGGGAAGAGAGGGCCGATCAAACGGCGCACAAGGCAGGCGAAGAAGCTTACAGGGCTGCGCAGAAAACCAAAGAGCTTACGCGAGAGGCGGTTGAGAAGCTAAGAAAGGCGGGTCATGAAGTCCGCGAGGGCTGGGAGGACGCCAAACATAACGATCCCGACCCGGATCCTCCGCATCGCAAACGATAAATACGTATTTTGATTCCTCGAAACAACCGTCGGCCTACCGGAATCCAACTGGCATGAGAACCCTTACACGTTTCTATCGCGCAGGCATCTTAAGCTTGACTCTAATCGCACCATTAGCTTTCGCACCCTCCGCTCTGCCCGCAGACGACGATCATCGGCAGGAAACGCGCCGTTATCGTGACGCCAGACACAATGACGATCATGAATGGAATAACCACGAGGACCAAGCCTACCGCATGTGGGTTCAGGAACGCCATCGAAAATATCAGGACTTCGATCGGCTTCGTCAGCGAGATCGGGACAACTATTGGAACTGGCGGCATGAGCATTCCGATGGTCAGCTCAAGATCGAGGTAAGATAGCGCGCGACGAACCAGCGCGGTAAGTAGCAGAGCCGCCGGGCATGGCATGATAAATCATGGCGTTACCGGCGGCGGTCCACTCGGACATCAATAATCCGATCCCTACTCCGACCACCGCTGTTCTATTGATAGCGCATAATCAGGCCTCTCAGCTGCGCAGGGCTATTGAAGCGTTAGAGCGGTCCGAGAAGCGTGAACTGATGGAAATTTTGGTGGTCGATTGCGGCAGCAGTGACGCCACACCTGCTCTCGCCGACGAGTTTCCAGGCATTACCATGCAGAGGCTGCCGCAAAATTTCGGGGCGACCAAGGCGTTGAATATCGCTACCCGCACGGCGAGGGCGGAATATTTATTTCTGCTGTCGCCGGACGTGGAAGTGTCGACGGACACGGTTTCACAGCTTACTGAAGTACTCGAAGCCAATGCGGGTGTTACCGCGGTATGTCCCCTGTTGGTGGAGCCCACTGGCAACCCGGTAGCCCGCACGCGGCGTTTTCCCGATAGGGAATCGCTCACGGCCGTGCTCGCGGGCGGCGAGCTACCCTGGGATTCGATCTCCGAGGACAGTCTGGCTAGCGACCGATTCACGGTAATGTATCCCGGCCGCGAGGCGTTGCTAGTGCGGAAGCAGTTCGTGACCGGCATGAACTACTTCGACGAGCGCTTTGGCGAATACTGGGCGGATGCCGATCTTGCGATTAAGATCCGCAAAGCGGGCCGCCGGGTTGAGTTGTGCCCAGGAATTCGCGCTACCTGGCATGCGCCCTTGGAACCGGCGTCGAGCGATTCCATCCATCGAGCCGACCGTATCCTGGGCGCTTCCGCGCTGCTGAGCAAACACGACGGGTTCTTCGCGGGATTCGGTTTTCGCGCGCGGGCGATACTCGGCGCCTTGCTGCATTTTGACTTTCCTTTGCTGTGGGCGCTATTAGGCGGGAACAAGGTGGGGTCTCAAGCCAAGTAAGGGTTTCGCTTACGCCGCCTAAGGTTTTTCGCTTACGACGCTAACTTTTTTCCCATGGTCGTCCGATAGGTTTCATAGCGCGGACTATATTGTTATGCAAATGGAAGCTTTTCTGTGGCTGTTCCTGCCGTTGTTCGTAGCGGGCGGGAGCGCATTGTTGTCCTACTTTGTAATGCAGGCGCGAATGGAAGTGGCGCTGGCGAAAGAGCGGGAGTCGCTCGCGGAAGCGCGGGCGATGATCAGCTCGCATAAGGTCACGCTCGACGAGCGCGTGAAGGCCACTGAAGAAGCCTGCAAGCGGCAGGCGCTTGACGAATTCATGCACGATATTCGGGTCGAGGAACGCAGTTATATTCGCGAGACGAAATCCCTGCACGCGTTGAAAAAGACCATGGTGATGCAGGAGCGTATCTTCTTTCGTAATATTCCGCTGTCAAACTGGATAGAGCGGGAGATGTTGATCGAGGACGGCCAGGACACGCGGCAACTGGCTGGGGAGTCTTTATTCACGCCTCCGGCGCTGCCGACAGTGGAGACGCCTTTAGCGATCGCCAAGCTGCTGCAAGAAGTAAAGGCTGCGCCGCCCAAATCCGCGCCTCCTCTGAACGCTCCGCATGTTATAGAGCCGGTGCTGCTTACCCACCACGCAACGGCATTCGGGGCGCAATAACTGGCAGCTTTCGCTGCATTGTAATCCCTGGCGGGGTTTCTCCGTCTGGAAGAGTATGATGAGGCTGATGGCCGAGCCTCTGGTAGCGGGACGGGCTAATACGGGTTTGCTACGGGATTTCGGCACATGGATGACGTCGGAGCAGCGGCGCGTAAACGCGCTATGCCGTCGTTTGCTGCAAGACGCCGATGAAGCCGACTCCGCCACCCAGGATGTTTTTCTCAAGGCGTACCAAGCTCTTTTGCGGGAAGAAGAGCGGGGGGAGGACGGCAAGGTGCTGGACGACCCCACGCGATGGCTGTCGAAGATCGCGGTAAACACCTGCCTGGACCGTTTGCGTTCGAAGAAGTGGCAGATCTGGCGGCGAAGACCGGCTTCGGAAGATGAGGCGACCATCCTTGCGATGGTGGCTTCACGAGCTCCGGAATCAGAGGACCGGTACTTCGCCGGCCAGATCAACGGGCGATTGACCGTGGCATTAGGGCGGTTGTCGGATCGGCAGCGCGCGGTGTTTACACTGCGGCATTATGAAGAAATGAGCCTGGAAGAGATAGGTCAGATTCTGGGCCTGGACGTGGGCACGGTCAAAGCCCACATGTTCCGCGCGGTGAATAAACTTCGCGTGGACCTGAGAGATTTATATGAGGGAAGGCACCATGAGCGTTCACGAACATTTAAGTGAAGACGCGCTGCTGGATGCGGTTTACGGGATCGCGGGAATCGATAGAGAGGCGCATTTGCGTGGGTGCGCGGAATGCGGGCGCCGCTTCAGCGAGTGGCAGGAAACGCGCGCGGCTGCGGCGGAGAGCGTGGAAATCCCGGTCGAATTTCTGGCAGCCCAGCGCAAAAAGATTTATGAGCGAATCGAGCGGCCTTCGCGCAAGCAATGGTTGTGGGCGCCCGGATTAGCGGCGGCGTTCGCGCTCGCAATCGGAGTTTTCGTGTATCATCCGGCCGCGCAAACACCGCAGGAGAGGCGTGCGGAGATCAGCGACACTCAATTGTTCGGCGATGTTTATTCGATGGAGCAGTCGGTCGAGCCGGCGGCTGCGGCTCCGGCGCGGGCGCTTTTTGAGGAGCAGCAATAGCGATGAGGATGTGGATTTGGGTGGCCGCGCTGCTTCCGGCGATGGTGTACGGGCAGCCAGTTCGCCAGGGACCGGCGTGGTGGGAGAGTCCCTGGTGGAACAGTCCGCTGGTGCAGAATCTGGAATTGAGGGATGCCCAACGGAAAGAGATCCGCACCACGGTGCGGGAATACCGGGGCCACTTGATGGACTTGCGGGAAGCGGTGCAGCGCGCCGATGGCGATCTCGAAATCGCGTTGGGGGAAAGCACGCCCGATCAGCGCAAGGCCAATGAGGCCATCGAACACCTGGCAAGCGCACGCGCGGAGTTGACGCGCACGATTTCGCAGATGACCCTCCGGTTGCGCACAATTCTGACCAACGAGCAGTGGCAGGAGTTGCAGAAGCGGCAAGCCGAGCGCAGGCTGGAACTGCCGGGTGGACGCAAAGGCCCGGGCGGACGCATCGGCTCCGGCCCCGCAGCCACACAGCAGCGCTGAGTTTTAGGGGGTGGCGGCGCGGGTCGTCGACCAAGGCTTAAACCAACCGAGGCCATCGACAGTTTTGCCTTTAGGGCGGTATTCGCAACCGATCCAGCCGGGGTAGCCGATCTCATCGAGAAGGCGGAACAGGTAGGAATAGTTAACCTCGCCGGTATCGGGTTCGTTGCGCTCCGGCACGCCGGCAATCTGAATATGTTCGCAGAGCGACGCGTATTTCCGCAGTTTCGTGGCGATGTCTCCTTCGGTGACCTGGATGTGGTAACAGTCCATCTGCATTTTCAGATTTGGGAGCCCGATCCCGGCGCAGATCTCGGCGGCTTCGGCCTGGGTGTTGAGGAAATAACCGGGGATGTCGCGGGTGTTGATCGGCTCGATTACGAGCGTCAGTCCGGCGGCGGCGAGTTGCTGAGCGGCATAGCGCAGATTCGCGAGATAAACCGCGTGGCAGGCCGAACGCGCGACGCCGGCGGGAATCAGGCCCGCCATGGCGTGCACGCGAGGGGTCCCCAGCGCGCGGGCATAAGGGAGTGCGGTGGCGACTCCGCGGCGAAATTCCTCTTCGCGTCCGGGAACGCAGGCGATGCCGCGATCTCCGGCTGCCCAGTCACCCGGCGGGAGGTTGAAGAGAACATTTTCGAGACCTGCCGCAGTGAGCCGCGCGGCGACGGTTTCGGGTGGGTGCTCATAAGGGAACATGAACTCGACGGCGCGAAAACCGGCTGCTGCGGCGGCGGAAAAGCGGTCGAGAAACGGGAGTTCCTGGAACATAAAACTCAGATTTGCGGCGAAGCGAGGCATACGTGGAGAACAGTGTAGCAAAGCCGATGAAGGCGCGGTGTGTTTCTGGATTGCAGGTTGACATTACGGGTCGAGTCACGGTATCTGTGGGATAGCTAGAAGCACAGCAGGGCGCGGTAGCCAAGTGGTAAGGCAGAGGTCTGCAAAACCTTTATTCGTCGGTTCGACTCCGATCCGCGCCTCCAACATTTTCGTGATCCAATGCTTAAAGTTCTGTTGGCATTCTTTCTAGGTTGTCTTCCGTGTTTCGCAACCATGTCGCACTTGAGGTGGAGATGCTGGCGCTGGGCCAACTAACCCGATTGCTCGGTGGCAGAGCATCTGCCATTTCCTATTCCTTGGGCCGCTACCTTGCCGGTAGCGGCCTTTTTTAGCCCGCTCCGCTTCAGGTCTTCCGGCACGATCTCGGTCTAGCCGCACCTTTCATCTTAGTCATCTCTCTTTGGGCCATCGGAGGGTTCTTGCTTTTTATTTTGATGCTATGGCAGGCGATCGCCTGCCCCAATTGTGCGTTTTATGCCATCTGACCGGCTTTTTCTGCTGCATGCTCAAATGGACCCACTACCGCATTCTCGCCCGGTTTGACGGTAGTGTATCAGTTTGAATTTTCATAAGCGTCTATCATTTCCACGATGTCTGTGATTTCCCAAAGCCGAGTATCCACACCAGCGGCCATTGCGGGCGAGCAGCGAAGCGTTTTATGGACTCGCGCGAAATTGTAGTACATCAGGAACAACGCGACTGATGCGGCGTGATTCTCGATCTTCTTTGAAAAACCATTGGTGAGCCGAGTAAAGCGGCGCATTCCCATGCGAAGCGTGAGGTTTGCGCGTTCTATGTAACTCGTGGAGACATGCTCCAAATCTGGATAGCCGACGATGGCTTTCTTTTCGCATCCAATGCAGTCTGCGGGGCTGTAGCGCTTCTGTCCTTCGACCGGATTGGTGTAGACCTTGTGGAGCATCGCGTAGTCCACTTCGCCCCTGAATGCGTGCTCGACGGCTTTCAGGTACGCTGGCAGCGAGTCGCTGGTCAATTGGATTCGATCCGCTAGGCGATCCGCCAAGTCGGCAACGAACATGCGGGCGGTAACGCCATCACGGGGACCGATAATCCAGCACGGAATTAACTTGGAATCGGCGTCGATTGCGGCCCATGTCCAAGTATCTCCCGCACCCGGATGCTTGGCCGCTATTTCAGGGGTAATGTTCTTGGCCTTCGCATAACAGAAGCTCCAGCACTCGTCGATTTGAACGCGCTTGCAATTCAAATTCCGCATGACCCGATCTTGGTATTCCGAGCACGCCGCTCCAGCATCTACGGCCAGTTTCACAACCGTGTTGATCGCCACTCCCGTCATCCGGCTAGTGGATCGGAGTGAGTTTCCCTCGACCAGAGAACTGATGATTTGGCAGCGCTTAATGGAATCTAGCCGGTTCATACTGACTATTGTACTTGAGCGGATAGGCTGTGTCAATCCTTTTCTCCAAGCATGCAATTTATATTGATGCTTGCATTGTGCACGTTTTACAGGTACTATGCAAGCAGAATTAGTCAGAAAGGATGCTTGCATGAAAAAAGTTGAAGTGACGGGACGGGCAAAGGGTGGGCTGAAAAGGGCACAGTTGCTATCCCCTAAAGAGCGTCGGGAAATTGCGGCCAAGGGGGCAGCGGCACGCTGGGGACTTCAGGCTACACACAAAGGCAGTTTTAAGCAGGAGTTTGGAACGGATGTAGAATGCTACGTTCTCAATGACGCACAGAAAACGGCGGTTATCAGTCAAACGGGGATGGCCCGGGCGCTGGGAATGTCCGCTCGGGGCAGCTCTTTACCCAGCTTTCTGGCGACGAAAGCGATGTCCGCTAGCGTGAGCGGCGAACTACAGGAAAAGCTAGCTAACCCAGTTAAGTTTCAATGGGCTAACGTCGGCGGTGGGGTGCCGCCAGCAAACGTCCACGGGTTCGATGCCACACTCCTGGTGGACGTCTGCAAAGCGGTCGTCAGCGCGGAGGCTGACGGGAAGCTTAGCCAACGGCAAGCCAATATAGCGAAGCAGGCTCACATCATCCTCGGAGCTTCTGCCAAAGCCGGGATCAAGGGCCTTGTTTACGCGCTGGCTGGTTACAACCCCACCGCGCAGGAAGTCATCGAGGCTTTCAAGCTGTACGTGCGCGAAGAGGCGAAAAAGTATGAGCGCGAGTTTCCGAGTGAACTCTATCTAGAATGGCATCGCCTGTACGATATTCCAATTCCGGACCGGGGCAAGCCGTGGCACTTTAAACATTTGACGGTAAAGCACGTTTATTATCCTCTAGCCAAGAGCAGCGGAAAACTTCTGGAGCTTCTTAGGGCGGTAAAGGCAAAGGATGGTGACATGCGCAAAAAACTCTTCCAGTTTCTAAATGACGTCGGCGCACGTGCATTGAGGATGCAACTAGGAAGGGTATTGGAGATGGCTGAATCGTCGCCGGATAAGAGAACCTATGAAGCAAAGATCGTTGAGCGATTTGGGGGGCAGCGGGAATTGGATCTAAATATTCCTACTTCTTCCAGCGAGATTGAGCTGCCTTCTTAGCAATCGCCTTTCGTCTAGCTGGTGACAGGGCAGCAGCTCTGGCCGCTCCGCCCTTAGCGCCGCCCAGCTTGCCCAGTGCGACAGCAGCCGGATTCTTTCCTGCGTTCTGATCGTCCAAAGGTTCGCCGGTCAACTTTTCGCCGATTAGCTTCTCGACTGTGCGACGACCCACGGTTGCGAAGTCGTGATCCTTGCTTGAACGGCTAGGCATGATATGATTATGCCATGGGCGTCAACTAATGGGCCATCGCCGCAACATGGAGAAGTTCATCGACGAATCCCGCGCCAGACAACGGAATATCGTTTTCCCGGACACCGTCCGAAACGGACGCTCCGTAGATGCTTTTCTATGGAATGGCTCTCCCAATCCCCCACTTATTCAGAAGATTGTGGCCTGGATGTTTGGCTTGTTCTTCTTGGCCCTTACTGCATTGGGCTTATTCGCAATGGTTCTCGGGGCACATCGAGGCATAGTCTTCGGTGACCGGGTAGCTTGGATCTTAGCTACGCTTCCAATCGCTGTCGTTTGCGCTTACGTCGGAATTAGAATCTTTCGCAACGGATTTGCAAGACGCAGATTTTAGCGCTGAAAATTCAAACTGATACACTACCGGTTTGACAGCCATCTACATGGGTGTGCTATCCTCAGAAAGGTTTTGGCGAGTTGACCTTCTGCTCCCGTGCTACCGCTCTTCATATGGAGAGTCCGGCCGGGGGCCGGCCCCGAGGCTCTGGCGGTTTCTACGCTGCCGTGAGTATGGGCTAGTCCGAAGTCTCTATCCTTTGCTGGTGCGTTGTCAGTAGTTTTTGGGAATGTGTGAGGACGTGTTGGCGCCTCCGTTTCCGGCGTTATTATTCGCAGCATTTCCTATTTGGGAGAGTACAAGTTCGTGCCGACTTTCAATCAACTGGTGCGCAAAGGCCGCAAGGCTACGCGCTATAAGACGGCGAGTCCGGCGCTGCAGGCCTGCCCGCAACGCCGGGGCGTGTGCACGCGTGTGTACACGACTACGCCGAAGAAGCCTAACTCCGCCCTGCGCAAAGTGGCGCGCGTGCGCCTCACTAATCAGATTGAAGTGACCACATACATTCCAGGCGTAGGTCACAACCTGCAGGAGCACTCGATTGTGCTGATCCGCGGCGGCCGCGTGAAGGATCTTCCCGGCGTGCGCTATCACGTCGTGCGCGGCACGCTCGATACCGCCGGCGTCGCGGGACGCCTGCAAAGCCGCTCGAAGTATGGGGCAAAACGGCCGAAGGGGCCCAAGGGAGGCGCGAAATAGCCTATGCCGCGTAGACGCAGACCTGAATCCCGCGAGATCCTGCCGGATCCGTTGTACGGCTCGCAACTCGCCGAGAAGTTCGTCAATAACATGATGTGGGACGGCAAAAAGGCCGTTTCGCAGAAGATTTTTTACGAAGCCATGGACAAGATCAAGGAGCGTTCCGGCGACGATCCTTTGAAACTGTTTAAAAAGGCTGTCGAGAACTGCAAGCCGCTGGTGGAAGTAAAGACCCGGCGCGTGGGCGGAGCGAATTATCAAGTTCCGGTTGAAGTACCTAACAACCGGCGGACTAGCCTGGCGATCCGCTGGATACTGATCAATGCCCGTTCGCGTCCGGAAAAAACCATGCCAGAGAAGCTGGCGAATGAATTAAACGATGCCGCCAATTCAAGAGGCGGCGCGATCAAAAAGAAAGACGACGTCCACCGCATGGCCGAGGCAAACAAAGCCTTCGCGCACTATCGCTGGTAGTTCAAGAGAACCAAAGGTTATGGCCCGCACAGTAGCACTCGAGAAAATGCGCAATATCGGCATCATGGCGCACATTGATGCCGGGAAAACCACGACCACGGAGCGCATTCTCTATTACACGGGCCGAACTTATAAGATCGGTGAAGTCCATGAAGGCACCGCAGTCATGGACTGGATGGAGCAGGAGCAGGAGCGGGGTATCACCATCACTTCGGCTGCGACTACCTGCCAGTGGCAGGATTGCACCATCAATATTATCGACACGCCCGGGCACGTCGATTTCACCGCGGAAGTGGAGCGCAGTTTGCGTGTCCTCGATGGTGCGGTGGCGGTATTTGACGCGGTGGCCGGGGTGCAGC
>JANXXL010000297.1 GCA_025350625.1 Bryobacterales bacterium
CGATGTATTGGATCCAACCAAGCTTATTCCGGAAGAGCAAGTGCCGATACGGCGGGTGGGCCGGCTGGTCTTAGACCGCTGCGTCGATAACTTCTTCGCGGAGACCGAGCAAGTGGCATTCTGCACCAATAATATCGTTCCCGGCGTCGATTTCAGTAACGACCCCTTGCTGCAGGGACGCAATTTTTCCTATCTCGACACTCAAGTCAAGCGCCTGGGCGGACCCAATTTTACGCATATCCCGATAAACGCCCCCAAGTGTCCGTTCCATCACTTCCAGCAGGATGGACACATGGCCATGGTCAATCCCAAGGGGCACGTAAATTACGAACCTAACTCCTGGGGCGGCGCCGATGGTGGGCCGCGCGAGAGCCATGAGAATGGATTCCGGTCCTTTCCTGCGGAAGAAAAAGGTCCAAAGCTTCGCGAGCGATCGGAGAGCTTCGCAGATCACTACAGCCAGGCGCGGCAGTTCTATATTAGCCAGACCAAGATAGAACAAGGACACATTGCCGACGCGCTGGTTTTCGAGTTAAGCAAGGTGGAGAAGGCCGCGATCCGGGTACGGCTAGTGTCCCATTTGCTGCATATTGATGGAAAACTCGCGACTCAGGTAGCTAACGGTTTGGGGCTGCGGGAAAAGGTCAGCCCGGCGCCGTCCGCGCGCGAGCTGGTCACCACCCTCAAACCGTCGCGAGCGTTGAGTCTCATGCTGAACGGTCCACGCTCTTTCGCGGGGCGGAAGGTGGGCGTCATGGTCACCGACGGGATGGAACGCAAACTTTTCGATGCTCTCAAGTCGGCGGTCGAAGCTGAAGGAGCGGCGCTTGAAGTGGTCGCGCCTACAGTCGGAGGCGTAAAGGCGAGCGATGGAAGCATGCTCGAAGCGCAGCAAAAGATCGGCGGGGGCCCGTCGGTTCTCTATGACGCCGTGGCGATACTCGCGTCCGCCGAGGGAATTCAATCGTTGCTCAAAAATCCCGCTGCGAAGGACTTTGTGTCGGACGCCTTTGCGCATCTCAAATTCATCGCCTATACAGACGCCGCCATGCCCCTTTTCGAAAAGGCTGGGATTGCCGCCGACATGGATGACGGTTTCGTGCTGCTCTCGACGGCCAAAGCCCCCGCGGATTTCGTCGCCATGTGCCGGAAAGTGCGCCGCTGGGACCGCGAAAAAATGGTGACGGTCTAACGCCGCGAACCGGTCGTCGCTTTCTGACTTTATTTGACCGATTCGATAATCTGGATTTGCACTCGATCGTGGGGCGTGGGGCAATGGACTCATACATGCGACTGCGGCTGTGAACCCGGAAATGCGATGATGAACAGAGGAATCCGAGGATGAAGGCAGTCGAGTTCCAAAGCACCGTTGCTGCGAATCGGGAGATCGCGATCCCAGCAGAAATCATCGGGCAGCTTCCTCTTGGAGAACCGCTCCGCGTGGTCGTTCAGTGGGACGGGACTGATGATGAGGATGCCGCTTGGCGAACTCAGGGGCGGCAGCGGTTTGAAGCCGCCTACGCGCCTGAAGATTCCGTTTACGACCGATTGATGGATGAAACTCGGTGAAGTAGTGCTCCTGTGCGGATGGAGTTTCACCAAACTACAGGCGGGAACCCGCGAAGGATCGGGACGCTAGTCCCGAGTGGAAACTTGGTTCGGCTTCAGTGCGCTAGATTTAGATCTTCTCCACATCAGGAACGTCCACAGTAGAAAGCCAACGCCGACCACCACAGCAAACGGCGCGAACACTATCAAGTGGCGATAGTTGTAATAGCCGAGTCTGCCCCTCGCCAAGGTCGTCAGCCCTGTACCGATCACCAACAGAGACAATATCAGAAACACCAAGTAGACCAACCGATACATGCGAGCAAACATGGAAACTGGGTGCGTGTGCTCGTGAATCGGCCTGTGCTTGTGGTGGTGCACTTCTCGATTATCGACATTTCGAGGGCCAACACGTTGCGGCGATCTCGCTTCACTTTATGTACTACAACTTCGTTCGCATCCACCAGACACTCCGCGTTACTCCCGCCATGGCCGCTGGCGTTACGGATCGCGTGTGGGAAATTGCCGACGTCGTGCGGTTGCTGGAAGATCAGAAACCCGCGAAGGATTGGGATGCTCGTCCCGAATGGAAGCTAGGTTCGGCATCACTGCGGTAGGCAGCGTGACCGGCTGCGAAATCTACGGAGTGCGCCTTGCATCTTTAAAAAAGCAAATCGCGCCGCAGATAAGCCCGACGAACATACCAAACGCCCCGATGAGTTCAATGGCTATCTCCGTGTTCGTTTGGTGCGGCCATGGATCTAATCCGTACACTACGGCGTAGAAAATCAGCGGAAGAATGAACAAGGCAACAAAAATGATGGTTCGGCGCGCGAACACGACCACATAGGGTAGAGTGTTGGGAACTTTCCAGTATGCGTACGCGAGTATTGCGGGTATCAGAAGCGGTTTAAGATTCACCATCAACAGCATACCCGGCGTAGGAAGTTTTGTAATGCTCAAACTCACCCACTACCTGACTCCCCTCCAAGTGACTCCCCTCGACAATCGACGCCCTCTAAAGACGCCCTCTAAAGTTGACAACCCCCCAAACCTCCTGTATAGTTCTGAAGTACCTGCTGTTTCAATGATTTGTCGAGGTTTTCGACATGGCCGCCACGGACGAACCGGATGTCGACGTAAGCTTCCCGGGCGAAGACGACTACGCGCATCTTATAGAGGACTATAGCCACTTAGCCCCGCCGTCTGAGGGCGAG
Organism: Bryobacterales bacterium; assembly: GCA_025350625.1. GTDB lineage: Bacteria > Acidobacteriota > Terriglobia > Bryobacterales > Bryobacteraceae > Palsa-187. The sequence continues at coordinate 2,766 of JANXXL010000297.1, forward strand.
CTGTTGCAGGGCCACGTCGTCAAGGTCACCCCTAACGAGGTCATCGTCGATTTCGGATACAAGCTCGAAGGCTTGGTCCCCATCGATCAACTGCGGCAACCCGACGGCAGCGTCCCGGTCAAAGCAGGCGACGCCATCGACGTCATGGTCGACCGCAGCGGCCCGCCCCAAGAAGGCTACATCCTGCTCTCCTACTCGCGCGCCAGCCGCCTGCGCATCTGGGACACACTCGAGCAGGCCATGCGCGATCAGTTGCTGGTTTCGGGCCGCGTGCTCGAGCGCACTAAGGGCGGCCTGGTGGTCGACGTGGGCGTGCCTGCTTTTATGCCCGGTTCGCAAGTCGATATTCGCCCGATTCACGATTTGGACCAATTCGTGGGTCAGGATATTCCCGTCAAGGTCCTCAAGCTCAACCGGCGTCGCGGAAACGTGGTGGTTTCGCGTAAGACCGCTCTCGAAGAAAACTTGCAATCCCGCAAGCAGGCGGCGCTCGATCATCTATTTGAAGGCGCGGTCGTCACTGGCGCGGTCAAGAACCTCACGGAATACGGCGCTTTCGTCGATCTCGGTGGAATTGACGGCCTGCTGCACGTCAGTGACATGTCGCACGGGCGCGTCAACCATCCCTCGGAAGTGCTACATCCCGGCGATGAAGTCACCGTCAAGGTGCTCAAGTTCGACCGCGCAAAAGAGCGTATCTCGCTCGGCATTCGCCAACTGACTCCGGATCCCTGGGAAACGCTGGGGGAACGCTTTCCCGCCGGCAGCCGCGTCATCGGCCGCGTGATGAGCATCACCGATTACGGCGCCTTCGTCGAAATCGAGCCCGGCGTCGAGGGCCTGATCCATGTCTCGGAGATGACCTGGAGCCGCCGCATGAAACACCCTGCCAAGCTGGTGAAAGCCGGCGACCAGGTGGAGGCGGTAGTGCTCGAAGTCAAGCCTCGCGAACGGCGTGTTTCGCTCGGCATCAAGCAGCTTGAGGCCGACCCTTGGACCACAGTCGGGGAACGTTACAGCATCGGCTCGGTGGTCGAAGGGCGGGTCCGCAAACTGGCCGATTTCGGAGCATTCCTTGAAATCGAAGAGGGCGTTGACGGTTTAGTGCATGTATCCGATCTATCCTGGACCAAACACGTGAAGCACCCCTCAGAGGTGGTCAAGAAGGGGCAAGTGATGCAGGCCGTGATCCTGGGGATTGATGCCCCCAATCACCGCCTGTCGCTGGGCGTGAAACAGTTGCAGCCGGATGCCTGGGAAAGCTTCTTTCGCGCGCACGAGGTGGGCGATATCGTACGCGGCCGCGTGGCCCGCTCGGCGGCTTTCGGAGTTTTTGTTGAACTCGCACCGGGAGTGGAAGCTTTGTGCCACAAATCCGAGATCCCGCCGATGCCCGACCGCACCGCCGCCGACGCCTCCCTCCCTGCCGGCGATGAGTACGATTTTAAGATCATTAAAATGAATGAAGCGGAGAAGAAAATCGGGTTAAGCCTGCGCGCGGTGGCGGAGGACGAAGAGCGAACCAGGCTGGAGGATTACCACCGGCAGGCCGCAGCCGTTACCATGACAATAGAGGAAGCAATGCATTCTCGCGGAAAAGGGGAAGACCGGTAAAATGACCAAGGCCGAATTGATCGAGGAAGTCTCACGCGTGGTCGAAATGACGCGCAAGGATTCGGAGGTCATCGTAGAAGCGATCTTCGATAGCGTTGTAAAATCCCTGCGGGGCGGCGACAAAATCGAAATCCGCGGATTCGGCAGTTTCCGGACCCGCCAGCGGCAACCACGCGTCGGCCGGAATCCCAAGACCGGCGCCCGCGTCGAAGTGCCCGCCAAGCGCATCCCCTACTTCAAACCCAGCAAGGAGCTGAAGGACCTGGTCAATCACGACCACGCGTCGGCCGGCGGCGAAACGGCCCCTGGCGGAAGCGCGTAGACTTTCCCCGCCGGGCCCTACAGGACTGCCCCGGGCGTCAATCGTATGGATCATTTGTGGAGCCCCTGGAGATATCAATATGTCTCCGCTGCGGGCGCGGTTCCCTCCGGCAAAGACTTCTGTTTGTTCTGCCAGGTGGCGGCCGGCGTCCATGAAGATGTGGCCCATCTGGTCGTGTTACGCGCGCAACTCAACTTCGTGCTGTTGAACCGCTATCCCTATTCGACCGGACACGTGATGATCGCGCCCTACGCGCATGTGGCCACCCTGGAGGAAGCCGAGACTTCCACTCTCGAAGAGATGATGCGTCTGGCGCAACGCTGTGAAGCGGCTCTTCGCCATATCTACCGTCCCGACGGCATGAATTTCGGTTTTAATATCGGCCAGGCCGCTGGGGCGGGGATCGCGGGACACATCCACATGCATGGGCTCCCTCGCTGGGCGGGCGATACCAGCTTCATCACCACTGTGGGCGAGACCCGTGTATTGCCCGAAGATTTAGAGACCACCTGTCAAAAACTCACCGCCGCTCTTGCTGAGCAAGCGCCCGGGAGCCGATAATAGATGTTGAACACGGACTGCGTTGTCTGCTGCGTCCCACGCCTATGATCCGGCTGTTTCGAGTTTCCATACCCAGCAGCTCCGTCGCGTTGGTGCTGTCGGAAACCATACTCATCCTTAGCTGCTACCTGCTGGCGGCCTATGCGACCCTGGACGTCTCTTCCGACATTTTCTTATGGGAGGACGGCGGCTGGTGGCGCGTGGGCCTGGTAGTGCTGCTTATCTTTCTGGGCTTGTATTTCCACGATCTTTACGATACCTACCGCATCCCTTCGCGCACCGTCTTGTTACAACAGTTTTGCTTTGTGCTGGGAATTGCATTTTTGTTGCAGGCGTTATTGAGCTACGGCCGTTGGGACGTCATGGTTCCGCGCCGCATCATGCTCTATGGGAGCGTGCTGGTACTGGGGCTGGCCCCCTTGTGGCGCATCGTTTTTACGGATACCGTGCGCAAGGCGAAGGGCGCGCAAAAGCTGCTATTTCTCGGAACGTCTCCGGCTGTCCATGAGATCATCGCGACCCTCCGGGAGCGCCCCGAACTCGGCATGGCCCCCATCGGCTTTTTGGGCGTGGAAGATCGCATGGATTCGCTCGAAGGTGTGCCCTGTCTGGGGCCCGTCGGCGGCTTACGCGCTGCCGTTGCGGAACTGCAACCCGACCGGATTGTGGTAGGCATGGAGGAGCGCCGCGAAGCGCTTCCCATCGAACAATTGCTCGACTTGCGCTTTGCCGGAGTCCAAATCGAAGACTCGGCTGCTACTTATGAAACCGTGTTTCACCGGGTTTCCATACGGGAGCTGCGCCCGTCGCAACTGGTTTTCTCTGCCGAGATGAGTCCCCAGGCCACCATGGTGGCGACGCAATCGATGTATTCTTGGATTCTCGGTATTGCCGGCTTCATCATTGGATTACCTCTCATGCTGGCAGTCGCGCTGGCGGTAAAACTATTTTCGAAGGGTCCGGTTTTCTACCGCCAAACTCGCGTCGGCAGGGGTGGGGTGCCGTTTACCCTATACAAGTTTCGATCCATGTACCCGGACGCCGAAGTGAAGAGCGGCGCGGTCTGGGCGACTAAAGACGACCCGCGCGTCACCCCCGTCGGCCGCTGGTTACGCAAACTTCGTCTGGATGAAATGCCGCAATTGTTCAACGTCATTCGCGGCGATATGAGTCTGGTGGGTCCCCGCCCGGAACGGCCTGAGTTCGTCCAGATGTTGCAGGAAAAAATTCCTTTTTACCGCCAGCGTTCGTGCGTGAAGCCAGGGGTCACAGGATGGGCGCAGATCAACCACAAATATGGCGACACCATCGAAGACGTCACCACTAAGCTCGAATACGACTTGTATTACATCAAGAATCTAGCTCCCTCGCTCGACGCCTACATTCTGTTTCATACTGCGAAAACCGTGCTCCTCGGCCGGGGTGCGCAGTAGGCCATTGCACGCGGCGGGCTATTACCCAATGAGTAAACGCCCCTAATTACGCGGCTTTCCTCGCCGATGAGAATCAGGAAATAGACCTTTATCTCGGTTCTCGCAGACGTGGACACGCATGCAGCGACACATTCCTTGGCCGGAGTTTCAAAGAGCACTGATTTCGATCATATTTTCCCTTCTTCCGCTCTTAACCTCAAAGGTCGGGTTGGCTCAAGATGCGCCCCCTCCCAAGAACTTAACCGACATGAGCCTCGAGGAATTACTGTCAGTCCATATCGAATCGGTTTACAGCGCCTCCGGTTTTAAGCAAAAAGTAACGGAAGCGCCGGCTTCGGTCACCATCGTCACCGCCGACGAAATCCAAAAACATGGCTACCGGACCCTGGCTGACATCTTGAGGACCGTGATCGGCTTTTATATCACTTACGATCGAAATTACAGCTATCTCGGAGTGCGCGGCGATGGACTGCCCGGGCAATACAATAACAGCATCAGCTTATTGATCGATGGCCACCGGCTGAACGATAACGTTTACGAAGGAAACCTGATCGGAACAGACTTTCCGCTCGACGTCGACCTGATTGACCGCCTGGAGGTCACCCGCGGTCCCAATTCTTCCCTGTATGTTGCCAGCGCTTCATC
>JANXXL010000320.1 GCA_025350625.1 Bryobacterales bacterium
CGGATGAGTGTGCCACGCGGTCCGCGCGCCGGGTTCGAACGTCACGCTTGCACCGCGAGCGCGTGCAGGATCGGGCGCTTCGAACAGCACATCGACGCGCACCGTGCCGGTGAACCAGTCTCCGGGACCTTTCGCGGAAGGCTGTGATCCAGCTCGTTTGATATTCATGGTCATGCTCCTTTTGTCAGTTTCCTGCATTACGGTCGCAGCAGCGCCTTGATCGCGCGGCGCTCGTCCATCGCGCGGTAGCCTTCCGCCACCCGATCGAGGGGCAGCGTCAAATCGAAGACCTTGCCAGGATTGATCGTTCCATTCAGGACAAGGTCGATCAGTTTGGGCAGATAGCGCCGGACCGGCGCAGGGCCGCCGTGAAGGTGAACGTGGCGGAAGAACAGTTGCTCGCCATTCAGCTCCACCCCATGCGGAACGCCGACATATCCCACGTAGCCTCCGGGGCGCGTGGCGCCGATGGCCTGCATCATCGACTCCTGTGTGCCAACGCATTCCAGCACGGAGTCAGCGCCAATGCCTTTCGTCAGATCCTTGATGCGAGCCACCGCCTCGTCACCGCGCTCCGCAACGATGTCCGTCGCGCCAAATTCTCGGGCGAGCTTCTGCCGTGTGTCATGACGGCTCATGGCGATAATCCACTCGGCCCCCATCTGCTTGGCCGAGAGCACGCCAAGGAGGCCGACGGCACCATCGCCGACAACGACCACTGTGCCACCCGGCTTCACGTTCGCAGCATCGGCGGCGAACCAGCCGGTACCCAGTACGTCCGAGCACGCAAGAAGGCTCGGCACGAGGTCGTCGGGCGGCACGCCTCCTGGCGTCGGCACGAGCGTCCCGTCCGCCTGCGGCACACGCAGGAACGGTGCTTGCGCCCTAAACATAAACTCACGATGGATGCACGAGGACTGGTACCCGTACTGGCAATGCGCACAAGTGTTGTCGGAAGTCGCGAACGAGCCGACGACGAATTGGCCCGGCTTCACGGATTTGACCGCGCTGCCGACCTCTTCGACGAAGCCGCAGTACTCGTGCCCCATCGGCGTCGGACCGTCGATCGGCTGCAAGCCCCGGTACGGCCACAGGTCCGATCCGCACACGCAGGTCGCCGCGAGGCGGAGCACCGCGTCGGTTGGTTCGATAATCTTCGGTGTCTCAAGATCTTCGAACCGAATGTCGCCCGGTCCGTAAAGAACTGTACCTTTCATTGCTTTGTCATGCCTTTCAATAATTTTTACAGTTACTTACAAGCGCCTACAAGCGACTTGAACTCCCTTTTCCCGTAAGGAGAGTGTGGGTTCAAGTCCCACCCCGGGCACCAACCAAATGCATCCAATATCCGTAAGCCTCGGGATCTTCATTCTGGGCGCGAGTTTCGTTCAACCTCTCTTTGGCCAGACCGTCACGGCGCCTAGCCCAAAAGTATGGAAATTTGACCGTCTTGATAAAGTCGGGGGCCTCCCGATTACCGTTCTAGGTCACCCGCATGTCATCAAAACCCAACTAGGCAAGGCGATCCAGTTTAATGGAGTCGACGACGCGCTTTTCATTCCCGAACACCCTCTGGCAGGAGCCGGTATTTTCACGTTCGAGGCCATTTTTCGTCCGGAGCGCGGCGGGGCAGAGGAGCAGCGCTGGTTTCATCTCGCCGAACAGGACCCTAAGACGGGCAAAGATACCGATACCCGAGTCCTGTTCGAAATCCGCGTGATCGGAGGCCAATGGTGTCTCGACGCTTTTGTGCACACGCCCACTGCCGACAAGGCCCTCCTGTTTCGTGACCAGCTGCATCCCCTGGATGTGTGGCACCACGTCGCCATGGTTTACGATGGACAGGAATTCAGAAGTTATGTCAATGGAGTAGTGCAAGGACGAGCGATGATCCACTTTGAGGCGGAAGGCCCGGGGCATTCCTCCGTGGGAGTGCGGATCAACAAGGTGAACTACTTCAAAGGATCCATCCGGGAGGCACGTTTTACGCGGCGAGCCCTCGCGCCCGATGAGTTCCTGAAACTGCCCGCCCAAACGACATCAGCTCAGCCGAGCTCGGCGCGTTGACTGGGCCGCGGCTCCCACCAGAATTGCAGCCACTGCGACTCCCAGCGACCCGAACCATACGACCGGCGTTCCTTTAGTTATCCGATCCAAAGTTTTCTTCTGCGCAGGAGTGACGAAAAAGGATGTGCCGTGCTGTTTTACTTCTACACTGAAAACCGGTGTCGGTATCGGCGAAGACTCCCGGTAAACGATCCTCTCCGGAACGGTCATCCAAACCGCGGTCGCCGTCAACATTGCTAAGAACGCTAGTGTTCCGGCCGCCACTGCGGCCCACAGAATGCCGCGGGTCATGACCTCTAGCTTATGCCCTTCCCTCCGCGTCCGGGACAACCTTTTGGAGATGACCGCTGCAGATAAGAACCGGCAGCCGCGGGTATTTTGGAAAGCGGGAATCGGCCGCCGACAGCCGGCACGAGTAGAAGACGCCGCCGCGATCCGACCGGACCACCTTGACGTTCGCGCAATCGACGCACAGGCCGACCTGCGGATCTTTCTGCGATTCCACTGCTTTCGGGGCGCCTATCGGAGCGGCTGCAGTTCGTTCTTGGCGCCCTCCGGCAGCGGATAGCGGTCGATATTCAGCATCATCGACACGAAGCAGTAATAGCCCATCACACCGGTCAAGTCCACTGCTCCGCGCTCGCCGAATTTATCCACAACGGCTTTGAAAGCGGCGTCGCTCACTTGTTTCGTGTTCAATAATTCGTTTCCGAAATTATAGATCGCCTCTTCATCCGGCTGCATAGAGGCCGGCCTCTTCCCGTTCGCAACGGCATCGATGATCGACTGGCTCACTCCCGCTTTTAAAGCGAGCTGGCGGTGAGCGTACCATTCGAATTGCGAGGTCCAGTAGCGGGCGGTCATGATAATCGCGAGCTCATTCAGGCGATTGGGAAGCGATGAATGAAACCGCAACTGCGCGCCGAGCATCTGCGCCTGATCGCCCATTTCGGGACTGCGCAAGGTGACGTTGAACGGCCCATTGCTCGCGCCTCCCCGGTCGCCTGAAAGGAGGTGTTGGACCATGGTCTTTTGCTCCGGCGTCATCTTCTCCCAAGTGAGCGGCTTAAAGCGATCGCCGCGAAAATGAAGTTCGGGAGGAGTAGAGGTTTGTGCGATCGCAAGAACTGTTACTATCGCTGTGCCGATGGAGATTGCCCGAAGACGCATGGTATATTTCCTTTCTGCGTTCTGTTTGTAGTTCGGCTAACCATGCTACCTCATCCGGCATATAACCGATACCCTAGACCAAGGAGTGTTCGATGAAACACACGATCTCGAAACTGTTGGAAACCTACGAAAACGGAAAACTTGGCCGCCGGCTCCAGTAAATTGTCGGCGGCGGGGTTTCAGGGAAACGGTATCAATCACGTTTCTTTGTACGTCGGCAATTTGCAACGCTCGACTGATTTCTACCAGCGCGTTTTCGCCTCCGCGATTAACAAACGCACTGGGGATAACCAGGTAAGGCTTGGAAAACAATTTTTAGTTCTTCGGGAGGGCAAGCCCGCAGGTAAAGTAGACCACATCGCCATTGGAGTCGACAACTTCAACTTGGAAACCGTGACGGCGGATCTCAAGGCGCGGGGAGCCACGCCGAAGGGGAAGCCTCAACTAGGCGCTCTCGGTTTCCATATTCTGGACCCGGATGGGTTCCCGCTGCAGATTATCAGCTCAAGCAATATCGGCTCCCAATATTAAGGGCAGCAGTTATCGCTTGTCGCGCTCGTCCATCCATTGGTAGATGCGGCGGACACCGCGCGGCTCGGCCCCGGGACCCTGGATATCCGGAAAGTCTTTCTTGTGTGACGTAAGGTCCACGCGTTTGGCCGCGTCCTCGGCGGAAACGCCTTGTTTGCGCAAGGCGGCGGCTTGGCTGGTAATGTCGCTCAGATAGCTTTGAAATGCCGTAATTACAGTCTTATCGCGGAAGGGCACGCCGTGTCCCGGCAGCACGAGTTGGAAGTCCAGCTTCTTCAGCTCATCGAGAGACGCAATCCATTCGTCGAAGACTCCGTCGCCCATGTAAGCGACGCGTGCGCCTTCATCCATATCGCCAGTGCATACAATCCGCTCCTGCGGAAGATAGACGAACGTGTCGCCCCCGGTATGGCCGCGTCCCAAGAACAGCAGTTGGATTTCGCGCGAGCCTTTGTGCAGGATCAGTTTCGTCGCGTACGTGCGCCCCGGCGCCGTCACCTTCACTTCCTTCAATTGCTCGCGCAGCGATTCAGCCGCTGTCAGATCTTTACCCAGCGATGCCTTGCGCGAGACATCCTTTTCGTCCGCGATCTGTTTCTGGAGTCCCGCGATTCGCGTAGCCAACGTGCCCATGCTGGTCAGATAAGGCTCGCGATGGAGCACGTCGAAATTCAGCATCGCATTACGCAAGTACTCATGACCGATGATTTCAACTTCGGGGCCGAATACCTGATTGCCGAAGGTATGGTCATAGTGAAAGTGCGTATTCACCACCGTGCGCACCGGTTTATCCGTCAGCAGTTTAATGTCCTCGACTAACGCGCGCGCCGTTGCGGGCGTGGTGCCGTCGTCGACCAGCAGAACGTCCTGATCGTTGACGATCACCACGTTATTGCTGCCGACGCCGCCGGTGGCATAGTAAACGCCCTCAGCCACCTTCTCGAATTTGTAGGCCTTGCCTTGCGTAACCGGAAACGGCGCAGCGGAAGTGGTCTTGGTCTGCAACGCAGCGCTGCCGTGCTCGACGTAAGTCTTCAAGCGCATAAATTGTTCGGTGATGACCGAATCCACCGGAGCCGCCCACGTATTCATCCCGCCTGCAACGTAGCCCGCCACCGTGTATGCGACACCTAACCTGGTCCCGCCTTCGGCCGGCGAAAATTGAATCGTCATACTGCCGGTGGCAGCCAGCGATTGCAGCGGTCCCAAAGCCCCCGAGAACACCAGCGCCTTCCCCGGCGTGAAATATACCAATTCCAGGTGCCGCACTCCGCCCTGATTGGGCAGCTTTTCGCAGAAGCATCCCATGGGCTTCTCTTCGATGGTCAGGTTGTGGGAGTCGCCGGAGTATGTATGTTCCGGATTCCACCACTCGCCGACATTGTGAACCACCTTGTGATACACCTCATCGGGTGGAGCTTGGATGGTGATCGACGTCTTAACGGTAAATCCGTTGGCGGACGAATCGGCGACGTCCGCCAGCGCCCAGCCGGAGCACATCAATAGAACCCCGGCTGCCGCGAAAATATGGTGTCTCATACTTACTTCTTGTCAGGAAGTGCAAACACGTAAAGAGCATTGCCGGTGGCCGGATAATGCACGTCTCCGGCGATGGTGCCGGGCACCTGGCGAGGGCTGCCGCCGCCCAACCCGGTCGTGACCGCAATGTACTGCTTGCCGCCGACGCTGAAAGAAACCGGGAACCCTTGCACTGAAGTCCCAAGCCGCGTTTGCCAGAGGATCGTTCCAGTCTTCACGTCCACCGCTTTAAAAACCCGATCCAGGTCGCCGACGAATGCAACGCCACCGGCAGTAGAAAGAACCGCAGTCAGGAAGGGAGCGCGCTGCTCAATCTTCCAGTTTTCCTTCATGGTCTTGACATCGTAGGCCGCGAGCTTGCCGATGTTGCCGTTAGTCCCCGGCATTTCAAAGAAGCGCCGATTGGCGGAAGTCCCGCCCGAGCCTTCCTTGGCCTCGGTCTTGCGTCCGAACATCTCCATGCAACTCTGGCTGAGCGGAATGATGAGCTGGCCGGTGGGCTGATGGTAGCTCATAGCGTGCCAGTTGTGGCCGCCTTCGGTCGACGGGCAGGACTGCACCCACTCTTCCGGCCGTTGCTCGACGATCTCATTGCGGTAGTGCACCAAGCCGGTCTTCTTATCGATATTGTCGAAGACATTCTGGAAAACCGTTTCCTTGTAGTCCAGAAATTTGCCGGCCTTGCGGTCGAGCTTCCATAAAATGCCGTCCTTGCCGATGGTGAAGAGCAGATTCTGTCCGCCGGAATCGACCAGCACGCGCTCATAAACCGTGTCGAGATCGAGCGATTCCCCTGGCACATGCTGGAAATACCAGGCGAGCTTACCCGTGTCGGGATTCAGCGCGAGGGTGGATGTAGTATAAAGCGCGGCCGAGTTAGTCCCGCGAATCGCGCGCATCCAAGGTTTGGCTTGCGCCACGCCCCAGTAGGTAAGATTCAGGTCCGGGTCATAACTGCCGGTGATCCACGTATCGCCGCCGGCGCGCAATAAATTCGGCAGATTCCCCCAGGTTTCGCCGCCAGTCGCACCTTCGCGCGCCACAGTCTCGAACTTCCAAAGCTGCTTGCCGGTTTCGGCGTCGTAAGCGCTGATATAGCAGCCTGTCTCCTTGTAACGATCGCAACCGCCCATGCCCTGAATTACTTTTCCGTTTACGATGATCGGGCCACTGGTGTTGCTATAGCCTTTGGCCTTATCGGCGATCCGCGTTTCCCAAACCAGTTTGCCGGTTTTAGCGTCCAGCGCCACCAGGCGCACATCGGAAGTGCCCAGATACACTTTGTCGTGGTAGACCGCCAGGCTCCGGATCGCCCCCGTTCCGCTGGTAATGTCCGGGCCGATATTGTTCTGCCAGTACAACTCCCCGGTACGAGCATCAAGCGCCTGCACGATGTTGGCGGTATTCACCAGAAACATTACGCCGTTGTGGACGATAGGCGTGGGTTCATTCGCGCCGCCCTCGTTCATGTTCCAGGTCCACACCAATTGCAGTTCTTTGACGTTGCCCGCGTTCACTTGGGTGAGGGGACTGTGGCTCCACGCCTGATAATTGCGGCGGATCATGAGCCAGTCGCCCGGATCGGGATTCTTCAGCATGGCGTCGGTGACCGGCGTATAGTTCTTGATTTCGCCAGTGATTACCAGGCCCTTGGGAGTAGATGATGCCGCCGCGCCAGCAGCACCTCCGCCCCCCAATGCAATCGTCGGCCGCCCGGTAGCCACCGAGCGAATTGCGAAGAGCGAGTCGGTACCCAAAGCCTGACTGCCCGCCGGCGTGCCATTCGCAGCCAGTATGAAAGCGCTCAAGCCGGCCGCATCGGCCACGCTGAGACTGCCCGGTCGATCCGGAGGCATCCCCGCTTGAATAAAGGTAACCAGTTCACTCGCATTGCGAGTCCCCCAGGCCGCCCGGAAGTTTGCACCCGCTAACTGCGGAGCTTCCCCCCCGCCCAAATCCGTTCCATGGCACCCGACGCAGCGCGCTTGATAGGTGACACGCCCCGCATCAATCTGTTGACCGGTTTGGGCCGGCAGCATAGCGCTCGCCGCCACAAGGGTAAACGCAACGAAAAATCGGCTCTTCATGTGGTGATGTCTCCTAATGCATTAGCCAGCCCCAAAGATTGCCTTCGGGAGCTTTCTCGCTATGAATCTGTACGTACCATTTGCCTTTCTTAAGGCTTTCCACTTGATCCGGCGTCAAATCGAAGGAACCCGAGAGAGTGCCACTCATGCCTTTGGTCACAGTCAGGTCCAGCAG
>JANXXL010000329.1 GCA_025350625.1 Bryobacterales bacterium
GGATGGCTGCCGTCGGCCGAGAGGCCTTCGATAGTAGTGACGGATTTGCCGGCCACACTCTGAATCGGCGTCATGCAAGAGCGGACGGCGTCGCCGTTGATGTGAACCGTGCAGGCTCCGCACATGGCCATGCCGCAGCCAAACTTGGTGCCAGTCATGCTAAGTGTGTCTCTGAGAACCCACAGCAGCGGCATTTCGGGAACCGCATCGACGGTCTCGGGCTTGCCGTTTAAGTTGAATTTGATTGAAGCCATGCTAAACCTCGCTTAGGAGTGGGAAGTTGATTTCCCTAGGATATCTTGATTGGACGGCGGCGGGAAGGATCTGACTGGAGTTTCTCAGGTGTGTGGTAGGGACGGGCAGATTCGAACTGCCGACCTGTCGCTTAGGAGGCGACCGCTCTATCCATCTGAGCTACGTCCCCGCTTGATTTCGAACGTATTTCCGCACAACTCTATAATAACTTCATTGCCATGCGACCTCTATCCAAGCGCATCCTCAATTCTCGACAGACATGAGGCCACTGACGTCGTCGTCGCGATCCAGAAGGAAGCCCAGGTTGGGAGCCATCATTTCTTCCCAGTTCTGAAATCCTTGATACACCCAGCGGCTCGGATCGGGATTATTTTTGTTGTTCACGGAATTATCGTAATGAAACTCGAAGTGAAGCCGGCTGCCCTTCGGCAGCTTCAGCGCTACTCCGTACGGAAGCTGCCAGTTGAAATCGTAGCGCGGGACACTCAGCACAGTTTCGTCGCGACCATCCGGATAGATCACCGTATATTGAGTGCTCTTCCCCCGCACATGCGCATGAGGCCGCAGGCGGACCAGTTCGACATCCTTGAGGAAGGTGATGTCCATGGGAGGCGCACGATAATTGCCGTCATTGGGCGGAATCGCAAAGGTGGGATTGTAGGCGGAAGAGAAAGCGGCCTTGGAGCTGGCCTCACTCGGCGCAGTAACGGGCGTATCCTCACCGCTTTGTTGCACTACGAACTTTTTTAGCGGCGGCGTTTTGGCGATCGTGAAACCGATCTTCGTGCGATCCACCACTGCCTTGCCGTTGGTAGTGTAATGCAGGCTTAGGATTATGTCCGATCCCGCAGGCACCAGCTTTCCGGCCTGCCAGGGACGGTAGTCGTCCACGCTGTTGCCGGGAAGGTAGCAAAAATCATTATTGGCCCGCAGCGTAGGCGGCCCTGGCCGGATCTGGACCTCAGTGCTGCCCACGTTACGCATCGCGGTGTGCATGTCCGGCAGCGCGCCTAATCCGTTGTTGCCCGCCGTGGGATTTCCGCTCTCGTCTCGCGGCACCGCCACCCATTCGTAGCGGTTGTATACGGTAGAAGGATTATGCTTCACAAAGCTGAAGCAAATGTGATGGACCACCGATGCTTCGCCCGGCAGGACTTCCAGCGAGGTGAGCCAGGTGTCGCTTTTGAACGGAGCTGGAAGAGCGATTAATTCCCACTCCAGCACGCCTTTCGCCGGCACCTCGTGAGGCGGCAGATCCATAACCAATTCCGGCTGGATTTCCCAGCCGCCCTGGGGCCAGGCAATCGGCGCCGGAGCATCCTTGGCCTCGCCTTCTAAAACTCCCGAGTCCGACCACTTTGCCAGCGTGTCAATGTCGTTCTGCTTTAGCGACCGGTCGTTGACGAAATGCCCATACTTAGGGTCGGCGAACCAGGGGGGCATTTTTTTAAGGATTACGGCGGCTTTGATCGCCTTGGCCCACGGCCGCGCGTCTTTGTAGGTGAGCAGGGACATGGGGGCGACCTGTCCGGGCCGATGGCAGCTCTGACAATTTTTCTGGAGAATGGGCAGGACGTCCCTGCTGAATGTCACGGAAGAAGAAGGATCGACTGCCAGAACGGCTGTCCCGAGCGCCAACCCCACCAGAACCATGCGCAGCATAACGCTTTGCCCCCTTTAGCAAGGATTCCACTGCCAAGTATACTTGAATCAACTCTGCATTCGAGCCGCCCCGCCGGTAACCGGAGCGTGGGATTTTGAGCATCGGACGCGGCAGCCCGCCATCCCCGCTCGCGCCGTTCTAGGTCTCCGGGGTGTTTACAAAGCGGTAGCCAATCCAGGGTTCTGTAAGTATGTGGCGCGGGCGGGACGGGTCTTCTTCGATCTTTTTGCGCAACTGGTTTACGAACACCCGGAGGTACTGAACCTGGTCGCCGTAGTCCGGACCCCATACGGCTTGCAGAAGTTTGGTATGCGGAATTGGAATATTCGGATTTGCGGTCAAATACTGAAGCAGATCGAACTCTTTGGGAGTCAGCCGGACCTGCCGGTCCTTCACAGTCACCCGCCTATGGGCGAGATCGATATGCAGATCTCCCAGTTGAAGAGATTGATCCACGCGGTACGCCGACATGGGCAGTCTGCGCAAGGCAGCGCGCATGCGGGCGAGTAGTTCCGGAGTGCCAAATGGTTTGGTAACGTAGTCATCGGCTCCGGCATCGAGAGCGGCAACTTTATCTTCCTCGGCCTCGCTTACGGTAAGCATGATAATCGCGATCTCAGATGAACTTCTAATCTGCCGGCACGCCTCGAGGCCGCTCATCCCCGGCATATTGACATCCAGAAGAACCAGATCCAAACGGTTTTGCCGGAGGAATTCGATGGCCTCCTCTCCGCTACGCGCGTCGTGAACTTCATAATCCCGGGCCGCAAGCGTCGAACGCAAGACCCGGCGAATTTGCGGGTCGTCGTCCACCACCAGCACTCGTCCCAGGCTCATACTTCGAGTTTCTCCTCCTGCTTCGGAAGCAGCAAGCAGAATTCCGAACCCGATCCAACGGGATTCTCCACCCACAGATCGCCGCCGTGAGCGCGCATGATTTCGCGCGCGATGTACAATCCCAGGCCGCTGCCCGGCACGCGATTTTTAACGGAGGGCCGGCGGTAGAACCGGTCAAAGATACGCTCCCGGTCGTGTTCGGGAATCCCTGGGCCTTGATCGCGGACCCGAATCGTCACTCCGCCCGCTTCAGCCGTGACGGCCACCTGCAGACCGGTGGCCGGTGATGCATACTTCAGACTGTTGTCGATCACTTGGCGCAGGGCCATCGAAGCCAGATCGGGATCGGCGGAGATCAACGGGAGGTTCTCCGCCAGACTGAGATTCAGCTTTCGCTCATCAAGGCGAGGCCCAAACGCTTCGAGCACACGATCTACGAATTCGATCACGGCCACGGGTTGCCTCTCCAGATGCATTTTACTGGCGTCCATCTGTGCCATGCGGACGGCGTCGGTTACCAGGAGATTCAGGCGATTGGCTTCCTCATCGATGACCGAGGTTAGTTCGCGCACCTGCGAAGGCAGGTCCGGCATGTCGGTCAGAATCGACGTAGATGCGGCCTTGATGGAAGTTAAAGGCGTCTTGAATTCGTGGGTGATCGCATCGAGCAGGGTCGACTTGAACTCCTCGCTTTGACGGGCTGCTTCGGCTCGGTTGGCTGTGTCCTGTGTGCGGACGCGTTCGAGCGCAATCGCCACCAGGTTCAGCAATGCCTGCAAGGCTTCGCCCGAAAGAGAAATCCCCAGCATTGCCAGACTTCCGATGGGGCGTTTGCCGAGCCGGATCGCCGCCACGACGAGATCGGAATCTTGATAATTTTCGCCCCGGCGAGTCGCATCGATCAGCTTCAGCTCGATTTCCGCCATAGTCTCGCGGCCCCCGTTGAAGATCTCGCCCGTTTCTGCGTCGCGGAGCGCAACCGAACGGCACTCAAAGATCTCCGCCAGGCTCTTCGCGGTCTGGAGGCCAAACGATCCGGGACCCTCGATGAGAAGAATTGCGCGGCTGAGCGAATATAATAAATCCCCCTCCCGCTGCCGGTCTTTCGCGTCCTGAGCCTCTTTCCGTGCCCGATCGGAAAGATGGCTTGCGACCAGCGCGGTGGCGAGAAACGCCAAAAGTGCGACCCAATTCGCCGGATCCGCAATCACAAACCGTCCGATCGGGGGAAGAAAGAAGAAAGTGAAGCACAGCATGGCGGCCACCGATGCCACCAGGGCTTCCGTCAGCCCCCACACCGAAGCAATGGCAAGAATCCCCACCAGGTAAACAAAGCCCGCGGTGGTCGCGTTCACTCCGAAGACGCGATAACAGATTCCGCTTATACCGGCGATGAGCGCCAGGCTCAGCATTACGCGGAACCACGGCAATGCAGCGCGCTTGGTCAATGCTATCCCCGCGCTCCCGGCCGATGGTATCCCGGAGTCATTCTGGCTCCGGCGGCAGGCATTTGATCGAGAGCACGCGAAAACCGCCGGCCGTCAAGACGATAACGCCAGCAAGTGAAGCCAGTAACCGCAGCGCTCGCCTACTCCCTATCTCCATACCCTTCCGCTGCTATTCTAGGCGATCGGCGGTGACGGTGCTGAGTTATGCGGTGCCAATCCCAACGCTACCGGCGCGCGGCTTGCGGCCACCGCTTCAGTCCCTTGTGGGCAATGTCATGGCGATACTGCATTCCTGCGAAGCGAATCTTAGCGACGGCTGCATAAGTATTGCGCACCGCGCTCGCCAGATCCGGCCCGGAAGCGGTCACGCCGAGGACGCGGCCACCCGCGGTTTCGAGGCCTCGCGGACCCATCTTGGTGCCTGCGTGGAAAACCTGGACGCCTTCCATCTCGGCCGCGGTTTCAATTCCCGCGATGGGATCGCCGGTTCGCACCTGGGCCGGATAGCCGTAGGACGCGAGCACTACGCAAACCGAGGGATCTGGTTTCGAGCGCAGCGTGGTCCCTTGTAGCTGGCCGGTGGCATCACGCAGAAGGGCGTCACCGAAGCCGCCCTCCAGGCGGTGCATGAGAGGTTGCGTCTCCGGGTCGCCGAGACGAACGTTGAATTCGATAACCTTGGGGCCGGTAGCGGTCATCATCAGACCGGCATACAAAAATCCGGTGAAGCGCGTCATGCGGACGGTGGGTTCGATGATGCTATCGAGAATTAACCCAGTGTCGGCGGCGGTCAGGATGCGGCCGTCGCAATAGGCGCCCATGCCGCCGGTATTCGGGCCGGTATCGCCGTCATGGATAGTCTTGTGGTCCTGCGTGGCTTCAAGCGCGACGACGCTGCGGCCATCGCAGAGGGCGATAAAGCTGACTTCCTCGCCCCGCAAGAATTCTTCGATGATGAGACGCGGACCCAGCGATCGAATCGCTGCCTCGGCCTCCGCGTAATTGTGCGCGACGATCACGCCTTTGCCCGCGGCCAGCCCATCGGCCTTGACAACAACCGGATACTCGAATTGCCGGAGCGCTTCGATCGCCAGGTCAGGAGCTTCACTGCGGACGAAGCGGGCGGTGGGAATCCCCACGCGCTGCATGAATTCCTTGGCGTAGATCTTGCTGCCTTCGAGTTGTGCGTTCTCTTGCGAAGGGCCTACGATAACCAGACCCAGCGCGCGGAACTGGTCGACGATGCCCGCAACCAGAGGTACTTCGGGTCCCACCACCGTAAGATCTGGCTGAATCGCTTGCGCCACGCTTACGTAGTCCGTCGAAGGGTGAACGGCGCCGATCTGGGCTAGGCCGGGATTACCGGGCGCGCTAAAGATTTGATGTCCTTCGAGAGCGAGGCGCCAGGCAATGGCGTGCTCGCGCCCGCCGCTGCCGATCACGAGAATTTTCACGGTGAAGTGCTAGTTTAGCGCGTTCCACTAGAATGAGAGATAAGTGTCCACACGCTATGAAGTGATCGTCGTCGGGGCCGGGCATGCCGGTTGTGAGGCCGCGCGCGCGTGCGCCCGGCTGGGGCTGAAGACCGCGATGATCACGATGAATCTGGACTTGATCGCGCAGATGTCGTGCAATCCGGCGATCGGGGGAATCGCCAAAGGCCACTTGGTCCGCGAGATCGACGCGCTGGGTGGGGTGATGGGTGAGTTGACCGATGCTGTCGGCATCCAGTTTCGACTGCTGAATACCAGCCGAGGTCCCGCGGTCTGGTCTCCGCGCGCGCAGTGCGACAAGAAACAATACCGGCTCAAAATGCGCGAGCTACTAGAAAAAGAGCCGAATCTCCGAATCCTCCAGGCGGAGGTCGCGCAACTCATGATCTCGAACGGCCGAGTTCACGGTGTTCTTTTGCGCGATGGCCGTCAAATCGATAGCGACGCAGTGGTTGTCACGACGGGAACATTTTTGAACGGGCTGGCGCATGTCGGGGAACAAACCTATAGCTGCGGCCGCAGCGGTGAGGCGTCTTCAAACTTGCTCGGCGACCAGCTTCGCAACCTTGGTCTTGAATGGAAGCGGCTGAAAACCGGAACTCCGCCCCGGTTGGACGGGCGAACCATTGAATGGTCGCGGTTCGAACCTCAGTTTGGAGACGCGGATCCGACTCCTTTCTCCTTTTTAACCAGTAAGATAGAGAGAGAGCAGGTTCCCTGCTATATCACCTATACCACCCCCGCTGCGCATCAGGCGATTCGCGATAATATTGCACGGTCGCCGCTATATAGTGGCCAAATCGAAGGAATTGGTCCTCGTTATTGCCCTTCAATCGAAGACAAGATCGTCAAATTTCCGGAAAAGACTCGACACCAGATTTTTCTGGAGCCTGAGGGGCTGGACACCAATGAAATTTACGTCAACGGCATGTCCACCAGCATGCCGATTGACGTTCAAGCGCGTGTGCTTGCTGCCATTCCAGGTTTAGAAGACGCCGAGATGATCCGCCCCGGGTACGCCATCGAATATGATGCGATTGACCCGAGGGAACTCACACATTCTTTGCAAGTTAAATCTCTCAGCGGGCTTTTTTTGGCGGGCCAGATTAACGGTACCTCCGGCTACGAAGAAGCCGCCTGCCAAGGGCTCATTGCCGGCTTGAACGCTGCCTGTTATGTGGGGAACCGCGAGCCGCTGGTACTAGACCGAACCCAGGGTTACATCGGTATTCTGGTGAGCGATTTGGTTCTGCAGGGCGCCGATGAGCCATATCGCATGTTCACGTCGCGTGCGGAGTTCCGGCTGCACCTGCGAATTGACAATGCTGACGAACGTCTGACGCCTGTCGGACGGACTTTCGGGTTAGTTAGCGATACTCGGTGGGACGTGTTTCAGCGAAAAGAGTCGGAGAAAGCGAACCTGCGTGCTTTCTTCGAGGCTAATCCCCACCTGGCAGCTTGGCTGCGCCGCCCTGAGTCAAAAATACAAGGTCTTGATTTGAAGGGTGAATTTGGCAAGAATACGCTGATTACGATCGAAACTGAAATAAAGTACGCCGGATATATCGCCCAGCAAGACCGCCAAGTGCGCCAACTGAAGGAGGCGGAGCGCCGAGGCATTCCGGTCTCATTCCGCTATTCCGATATACCCGGCTTGTCAAGCGAAGTAAGGGAGAAGCTCGAGCGCGTTCGGCCTCAAACGCTGGGCCAGGCCGGCAAAATACCCGGCGTGACACCAGCTGCAGTGGCTGTTCTTGACGTATATTTGAGCGTTGACCGGCGTCATGGAATTTAAATCGTTATTGACGTCCGAATTTTCGCCTTATGGACCCCTGAGTAGCGACCAATTAACCCTGCTGGATCAGCACTATCAAATGCTGCAGCGGTGGAATTTAAAGATTAATTTAACTAGAATCAATAGTTTAACAGATATCGTTCGCTTCCACTATTGCGAGTCTCTCTACCTTGCCAATTATCTCCCCGGACGCCCCCTAAGAATTGTTGATATAGGTTCAGGTGCAGGTTTTCCCGGCATACCTGTCGCTATCTATCGTTCAGATTGCCAGATCGATCTCGTGGAATCGCATCAGCGAAAGGCTGTATTCCTTCGTGAAGCAACGCGAAATCTTCAAAATGTTCGGGTTATCGCCAAACGAGCAAGCGATTTAGTCGGCTCCTACGACTGGATGATTTCACGGGCGGTAAGATCTGAAGATCTTTTGATGCTGAACCTTGCTCCGAACATGGCCGTGCTCGGAACTCATGGCGAAAAACTGCCCTGGGGCGAGTCTAGGGCTTTGTTGCACATGGAACGTGAATTCAATTGTTCCACGTGAAACGCGAATTCAATTGATCTGCCTGAAACGCGTACGAGGCATGGATTTAGGTGGGAAATGATCTCCTCCATCGGCACCGCCACCCGCTTCGACCGCTCCAACCATTCCCTGTCGCTGCTCGTAAGAACGTGCTCGTAGGGCGAGGACTCATTCGAAAATTGTTCCACGTGAAACTCCGCGTGCCGTGACACGTATGCCGTGATATGATCTGAGCCGTGGGAAAAATCATCGCAATCAGCAACCAAAAAGGTGGAGTTGGTAAGACGACCACTGCGATTAATTTGGCCGCATCGCTGGCGGCCAATGACTTACAAGTTTTACTGGTCGATTGCGACCCCCAGGGCAACACCACCAGCGGCCTCGGTATCGAGAAAGGACTTGAGACACCGACGCTCTATGATGCACTATTTCAAGGGACAAGCTTGGATGACGTAATCGTTAAAACACAATGTGAAGGACTTCACTTGGTTCCAGCCGACAAGAATCTGGTAGCGGCCAATCTCGATCTGGTAGACGACCCGCGGCGGGAATTTAGACTGACCTCTATCTTAGAGCCGATTCGCGACCGTTATCAGTATGTCCTGATTGATTGCCCGCCCGCTCTGGACCTATTGACTCTAAACGCCTTAGTGGCGGCCGATTCCGTGTTGGTCCCTATTCAGTGTGAATTTTTCGCGCTCGAAGGAATCTCGCAATTGATCGATACCGTCGAACGAGTGCGCGAAACCTTTTCGAAGACGTTGGCGATGGAGGGCATCCTGTTAACGATGTACGACGACCGGACCAATCTCGCACGTCAAGTTGCAGAGGATCTTAGAGATTTTTTTGGGAATGAGGTACTTACGACTGTGATCCCTAGGAGCATACGGCTTGCAGAAGCACCCAGTTACGGCAAACCGATCTTGATGTATGACCCCCGTTCAAAAGGGGCCGAGAGCTATATTAGACTTGCCAAGGAGATCCTTGAAAATGAGCGAAATGGTCGACAAGCAACGCAAAGCGCTGGGTAAGGGACTTGCGGCGCTGCTTCCGGGCAAGACATTCGGTCCTGCCAGTGGCGCCGCCGTCGCACCCGCAACGGTTTCCGCGCCACCCCCGACAATGCTGCCGGTCGACGCGGTCCATCCCAACCCCATGCAGCCCCGCGTAGTGTTCCAACATGATCGCTTGGAGGAACTTGCCGCTTCCATCCGCGCCAACGGCATCATTCAGCCGCTGATCGTTCGCCGTCACGAAGGGCAATACCAGTTGATTGCAGGAGAACGCCGCTGGAGAGCCGCTAAACTCGCAGGCTTGAAAGACGTGCCGGTCGTATGTCAAGAAATTGCCGATCCACTGCTGTTGGAATTGGCCTTGATTGAAAACATCCAGCGTGAAGATTTGAACGCGATCGAAACGGCTCAGGCTTATGATCGCCTAGGACGGGAACTGGGGCTGTCACAGGAGGAAATTGGCCGCCGAACTGGCAAGGACCGAACCTCAATAGCCAACGCCCTTCGTCTGCTGAAGCTTCCCACCGAGGTGCAGTTGCTATTAGCGGAGCATCGACTGTCGATGGGGCACGCGCGCGCCGTATTGGGCCTCCCGACAGCAGAACAGCAAATTGAAGTTTCCGAAAAGGCCGCCGCCCAGGGTCTGTCCGTGCGCCAGGTGGAAGCGTTAGTTCAAGATCTGACATCCAATCGCCCAAGAAAAGGCCATAACAAGGACGCCGTTTCGGACCCGAATGTCCGGGCGGCAGTGGACGAACTGGAACGCGCGCTTGGCACGCGAGTGCGAATTGTCGAATTGAGTGAGCAGCGGGGGCGAATTGAAATCGAATACTTTTCCCAAGCCGAACTCGACCGGCTCTTTCAGCACATGGTCGGATCGAACCAATAAATTGGTGCCGGTGGTAGGACTCGAACCTACGACCTACGGATTATGAGACCGTCGCTCTAGCCACCTGAGCTACACCGGCGCACTCACCCAGCGTAGGCAGCGGGCTTGGCAACTGTCAAGTAATCATATAACCGTACCTTAATATATTTATTGGCCTGGAAACATAGGCTGGTCTACAATCTGAAGTAGTGTCCGCACCGGCTGTCGAATTTACGGGTGTATCGAAAAGCTATTCTATCTACAGCACCCCTGGCGATCGCCTCAAGGAGCTTGCCACCTTCCACCGCCGCCAGTTTCACCAGGACTACTGGGCGCTCCGCGAGGTAACCTTCAACGTTGGTCATGGTGAAACCTTTTGTATTGTCGGCGAAAACGGGTGTGGTAAAAGTACGCTATTGCAAATTTGCGCGGGCATCCTTCAGCCGACTTCCGGCCAGGTGAACGTGAATGGCCGGATCGCCGCACTCTTGGAATTGGGCGCAGGCTTCAATCCCGAATTTTCCGGCCGCGACAATGTCTATCTCAATGCGGCGATTCTCGGATTCTCCGCCAAACAGATAGACCGCAAATTCGCGGATATCGCCGAATTTGCCGAGATCGGCGAGTTCATGAATCAACCGGTCAAAACATATTCAAGCGGCATGGTGGTCCGACTCGCCTTCGCGGTCGCCATCAATGTCGATCCCGAAGTTCTTCTGGTTGACGAAGCTTTAGCAGTGGGCGATATCTACTTCCGGCAGCGCTGTCTGCGAAAGGTTCACGAACTCCGCTCACGAGGAGTCACCATCTTATTTGTGTCGCACGCTGTCGCGGAGGTCAAAGCACTCGGCGACCGCGCCCTCTGGCTGGAAAAAGGACACGTCATGGCTCAGGGAACCACCGAACGCGTCGTTTCCCAGTATCTCGCGGCCATGGCAGAAAAGGATTTGAAGTATCAGGCGATGGATGTCATGCACCATCCGCATCAACCCAGCGCTGCGCCGGTTGAAATCGTGGATGAAATTCCGAATATTGATTATCGTTTCGGCGACGGTCGCGCCGAGATCCTCGGTATCGCAGTGTGCGACGATTCCGGCCGCTCTCTTAGCGTACTTTTGCCAGATTCCGCCATCATTGTGCGTGTCAGCGTCCGCGCAAAAAGCAATCTGGACCGGCCTATCGTAGGGGTAACCTTTCGCGATGAACGGGGCGTCGATTTGGCGGGCTCCAACACTGAAAGCGAGGGATATCCACTGTCGCCGCTCATGGCGGGCGACGTCATAACCGTCGACTTCCATCTCAACATTCCGACGCTCTATTCCACTTCCCTCTCCTTCTCGCCGGCGATAGCTAACGGTACGCTCGAGCGGTTCGCCGTGTGCGACTGGATTGACAACGCCGTGGTTTTGCAAATGGCCCCGCCCGATGGTCCCATGTACGGGCACTTTCGATTTCGCTGCCGGGTGGAGGTGAATGCGCGAATTAGCCATGGACTCGGTGTTGAACCCGGCGCGGGAGCAGCCGTCCTGTGATCGAATTCACCGGTGAGCGCGTCATCCCGGGGCAAGTCGACCCCGACCTGTGGGCCGAACATGTGTCGCGCTACGCGTTCGCCTCGCGCTGGGCTTCCGGCGCATGCGTTTTAGATCTTGGGTGTGGCGCGGGATACGGTACTGCGGAGCTCGCAACCCGGGCGCGCTTTGCGGTGGGTATCGACTTGGCGCCCGATGCGGTCACGTACGCGAAATCCGTATATACGCTGCCGAACATTTACTTCCTGGCAGGCTCGGCCACGTCGTTGCCGCTCTTCGACGAATCCTTCAGCTTAGTGACAGCCTTTGAAGTGATCGAGCACCTCAGTGACTGGCGGCTATTGCTTTCCGAAGCCCGCCGCGTGCTTGACCCCGCCGGCGTTTTTTTGGTCTCTACGCCGAATAAGGAATACTACACCGAATCGCGAGGCGCCTCCGGCCCGAATCCATTCCATATTCACGAATTTGAGTTCGAAGAATTTCGGAACGCGCTTACCGAGTTTTTCCCGCATTGCCTGGTTCTCCAGCAAAATCATGTCGAGGCGTTCGCCTTTTATCAGAGCGGCGCTGGTTCCACCCTTGAGGGCCGTATGGACGGGGTGCGCGGGACCGCCCGGGATGCTCATTTCTTCTTGGCGGTCTGTTCGCTTCGGGAACTGCCCCCGTCAGCGTCCTTTCTATTCGTCCACGAAGGTTCTAACGTTCTCCGCGAACGCGAAAAGCATATTGAGAGTCTCCATCGAGAGCTGCGTGAAGCGCGTGAGCAGTTTGCCGCGCTGCATCGCCATCATGACGAGCTAAACCTGCATATGGAGGAACAGAGCCGGTCGGCGCAACGGACTGTGGACGAGTTAAATCGCCACCTCGGGGAGCAGAACCGGTGGGCGCTCCAGACTGTGGAAGAACTCGAAGGTGCACGCCGTAATTTGACGACCGTACTTCATAACCTAAATACCGCCGAGGCCACGGTAATCGAAAGAACCCTTTGGGCGCAGGGGCTAGCTGTAGAGTTGCAAGATCTCCAAGCACAACTTGCTGCTCAAATGGAGGACCTAAATGCGCGGCTCAATTATTGGAGATCCTCTCGCTGGACTAAGCTGGGCCGCAAACTGAACCTGGGTCCGGACCTCGACCAATCGCCAATCAAGGGTGTCTCAGCCGGTGGAGGCAGTTAGATCGGGCGCATTCTGGCGCGTTCTCAGGGGAATTCCTTTAGCTCTCCTTTCCCCGCTGCTGCTGTTGCTGGCAGCGCTGGGGTTGGGCCTCACGGATCTTTTCGTCCGGCTCGCGCCGCGCCGCAGACCGAGCCGTGAAGCGCACCCGCAGTCGGCTTCCGCTGCGATCGTAATTCCCAACTGGAATGGACGTGACCTGCTCGAGAAATATCTTCCATCCGTAGTCGACGCCGCAGAGCGTGTTCCCGGGAGCGAAGTCATAGTGGTCGATAACGGCTCAACAGATGGAAGCGCCGCCTTCATCGCGGAGCGATTCCCGCGAGTCCGCGTCGTGGCGCTCGACCGGAATCTGGGCTTCGGCGGGGGCTCCAACGCCGGGTTCCGGGCGGCCAGACACGATGTAGTGGTGTTGCTCAATAGCGACATGCGTGTCGACCCGGATTTTCTCCAGCCATTGCTCGACGGCTTCACCGACGACAAGGTGTTTTCTGTCTCCTGTCAAATTTTCTTTTCCGATCCCAATAAGCCTCGCGAAGAAACCGGCCTCACGGAATTCTGGTGGGAGCGCGGAAGTCTGCGGGTACGCCACCGGACCGATCCCGCCATCAGCGAGTTGTACCCATGCGCCTACGGAGGCGGCGGCTCCTGCGCATTCGACCGCCGGAAATTCTGGGAGCTGGGCGGCTTCGATGAACTCCTCGCCCCGTTTTACCTGGAAGACACCGACCTGGGTTATCTGGCCTGGAAGCGTGGATGGAAGAACCTCTACCAGCCGGCGAGCGTGGTCTATCACGAACATCGCGGAACCATCGGACGCCGTTTCAGCGAAGCCTATATTCAGGGCGTGCTCAAAAAGAATTTTCTCTTATTTGCGTGGAAGAACATCCACGAATGGCCGCGCCTGCTGGC
Organism: Bryobacterales bacterium; assembly: GCA_025350625.1. Taxonomy (GTDB): domain Bacteria; phylum Acidobacteriota; class Terriglobia; order Bryobacterales; family Bryobacteraceae; genus Palsa-187. The sequence continues at coordinate 13,509 of JANXXL010000329.1, forward strand.
GAATTTTTCCTCTTCCTGGACCGGCGCGCTCCTGAGCTGGTTCGCCGGCGATTCTCCCGAGCGATCCAGTTTAGGGGGCATCGCACGCGCCGCGCTGCAGCTCCCCGGAGCGATGGCTTCGCGGGCGCGGGCAATCCGCCTCGCCGCCATCTCCGATACCGAAGCTCTTCGCAGACACCAGGGAGGTTATTTCCGCGATGAGTTCGCCGCGCTCGGTCCCCAGGCCGCACCCCTGCGCGTTTTGTTCGTTTCGCCTTATCCCATTTGCCCTCCTATTCATGGAGGCGGCGTGTTCATGTATCAGACGGTTCACGAATTAGCGCACCTGTGCGAACTCCACCTGATTGTTCTTCTCGACTCGGCCGCGCAGCGCGCCGCGCATGTCGAACTGGATCGGATTTGCGCATCCACGGAATACCTCGTGCGGCCCTTGGGACATCCGAAAATCTTGGGTCCGATAGAGCCCCACGCGGTGCGCGAATTTCGCATCCCGGATCTCGCGTGGCTGATCCACCGTCAGATTTACACACGGCACATCGACGTAGTGCAGCTCGAATATACGGTGCTGGGACAATATGCCGGCCAGTTTAAACGCTTGCTGACTGTATTGTTCGAGCACGATGTGTACTTCCAATCCGTGGCGCGACGCTTGCCGTTCATTACGAATTTCACGGAGCGGATTGCAGCCCATTGGGAATATCTGCGGTCACTGCGGTGGGAGCTGCGCATGCTCCCCTCGCTCGATCGCATCCAGGTATGTAGCCGCGATAACGCAGACTACCTGCTGTCCTTCTTGCCGGACTTGCAAGGGCGGATTGACGATGGATACCGGGCCGGAATCGATACCACCCGCTACGCCTACATTCCCTCAGGACGCGAGCCGTTCACTATTTTGTTTCTGGGCAGCTTTCGCCACGTTCCTAATAAGGAAGCTCTCACCTGGTTCGTCGACAAAGTGCTCCCGCTGGTCGTGGCTGAGGAACCTCGCTCGCGCTTGCTGGTAGTGGGTTCGGAACCGCCGCCTTCTGGTTCCTTTCAGCACGGTGAATCGGTGGAGCTGGTGGGGTTCGTCGAAGATGTGCGCGATCCCCTGGCTCGCTACTCGCTGTTTGTGTGCCCGATCTTGAGCGGCTCCGGAGTGCGGGTAAAGTTGCTGGAGGCCTTCGCCGCGGGAATTCCGGTGGTGTCCACGCGGCTGGGCGCCGAAGGACTGGCGGATCGGGACGGTGAAATTTGCGCCTTAGCTGACCCGCCGGACGAATTTGCCCGTCGGGTGGTGGAGTTGTTGCGAAATCCTCAAAAGGCGGCGGAAATGGCGGCCCGGGCGCGCAGCGAAGTGGTCGCCAAACGCGATATTCGCGGGATGACGCAACGGCTGGTCGAGGGTTATCGTGCCGAAATCGCGCGCAAACGGCCTACTTCCCCTTGAGGGACTGTGAAAGTTTGGCGGCGATCCGGCCGGCAGTGCGTTTCATGCCGCCCGGAGTTTTGTCTTTCGGAAACTCGTAGAAGCTCCATAGCACGTCGTGGGTTTTGCTGTTCACCAGAAAAATATTGCCGCGGCCTTTTTGTCCCTGCATGCCTGAATGCGTAAAGGCACCCCCGCTATCCTCGGTCTTGTCTTTATCCGAATTCTGCGGTTTGGCGCCGTAGAGGTCCGCCAGACTTTGCTCGAAGCCCTCCCCGAGATGATCCGTAAGAACGGCATCGGCTCTTTGCGGATCGATGACCACCTGCAATACTGCTCCGGTAGTGAGTTGGACGGCCAAGTATTGATCGAGGCCATTCGACATCGGCATCAGGTAGACCGTCTTAACGTCGCTTAGGCCCGCGGCGGATACGGGCAAAGACATCGCTAGCGCGGCGACTAGGAACAAACACTGCTTCATGGGTCCATCATACGATGTGTCTCGCGTTGTCGTGTACGCTGTCGTGTACGCTGGTGAGACATGCCGATCGCAGCCGCAAGAGTGGCCGCTGTAATTCCAACCTGGAACCGCCGCGACCTTCTCTCGGCACTCTTGCAAAGCTTGAACGCGCAGGTTCGCCAATTCCAAGACATTATCGTGGTCGATAACGGGTCCGTCGACGACTCGGCGGAGCTTGCCCATCGCGCCGGGGCGAAAGTTCTGCGGCTGGAACAGAATCTGGGCTTTGCCTCCGCAGTAAATAGGGGACTGGCCGAGGCCCACACCGACTGGGTAGCGATTCTCAACAACGATGTCACACTGGGGGCGGATTGGCTCGCGCAATTGCTCGCCGCGGCGGAACGGGAAGGCGCTTGGTTCGCTACCGGCAAGATTCTTCAGGCAAGCGATCCGCGCCTGGTGGACGGGACCTTTGACGAAATCTCCCGGGGAGCGTGCGCCAGCCGTTGCGGCTTCGGGAAAACCGACGGGCCGGCCTGGAATCGTCCGCGGCGCATTCGGTTCGCGCCCATGACTGCGGCGATCTTTAAGAAGCAGCTCTTTCAGGATCTCGGCGGACTCGACGAGACTTTCGGATCCTACATGGAAGATATCGACTTCGGCCTGAGGTGCGCGCTGGCGGGCAGGGACGGTTGTTATGTTCCCGCCGCGGTAGCCTTTCACCGTGGCAGCGCCACCCTGGGAAGGTGGAATAAAGACACAGTCTGGCGCATCGCCCGGAATCAGGTTTTGTTGTCGGCTAAGCATTTCCATGGTCAGTCACGCTGGCCGCGTGTGGCTGGACAGTTGCTATGGGGATTACTCGCGCTCCGTCACGGCCGCGGACTGGCGTTCATCCGCGGAAAGCTCGCGGGGCTCCGGGACGCTCGCCGGTTGAGGCGGGCAATTCCAAATGAACACACCACAACAGACCTCTCACGAGTGCTCGATTCGAGCGAGGCGAGTATCCTCGAATTGGGTCGCGAGACCGGCTTCGACCGCTACTGGAGGGCCTACTTCTGGCTGTCAAGGCGGTAATTATTACTTTCAACTCTGCGGATGTAATCAATTCCTGTCTGGACGCGTTATCTGAAATGGCTCCTCAGGTGGCCGCCATCGTCGTGGATAATGCTTCCTCCAATAGCACTGCCGATTGCGTACGCCATCGACCTGGGCTTCTCCTGATCGCCAACTCCGAGAACCGCGGCTTTGCGGCAGGACTCAACCAAGGGGTCCACGAAGGCGGTGACAGCGACTTCATACTGATCCTGAATCCCGACGCGCAGTTGCTGACTCCCCTCGATGAATTGGTCGAAGCAACCGAGCGCCACGGTGTGGCAGCGGGCCGGCTGGTGGATGAAAGTGGCCGTACGCAAGCCGGATTCACCATTCGTCGCTTCCCCACGCCGGCAGCGCTGGTCTTCGAGCTATTTGGGGTAAACCGGCTGTGGCCCGCGAACCCAGTGAATCGCCGTTATCGATATCTGGATCGCGATCTTAGTCAGGCGGGCCCCGCCGACCAGCCCGCGGGCGCTTTTCTGATGGTTCGACGGGATGTTTGGAAGCAACTGGGCGGTTTTGACGAGCAGTTTTTCCCGGTTTGGTTCGAGGACGTGGATTTCTGTCGCCGCGCAGTGACCGCCGGTTACCAGATTGCCTATGTTCCGGGCGTGGCGGCGCGTCATCGGGGAGGCCATTCGGTTCACCAGATTCCAGTCGGACTCCGCGCAAGCTATTGGTGTGCTAGCCTTTTAAGATACGCTGCCAAGCACTTCGGTCCCTGGACTTTTAGGGGAATTTGCGCGGCGGTCGTGCTCAGCTCGTTCCCGCGCATGGTCGCGGGAGTGATTCGGGAGCGGACTCTGTCGTCGGCTGTAAGCTATTTGAAGATCATGCGGTTTGCAGGATTGTGCCTCGTATTTCCGGGGCGCTTAAGAGGAACTGCAGTTAGGGCTTCATAACTTTATAAGCATGATTCATAAAGACTTAGTTTCCGTCACCCTGGTGACATACAACAGTGGCAGGTTTATCCGCCGGTGCCTGGAATCGGTTCTGGAGCAGAACTATCCGCGGGTTGAGGTCATCGTGATCGACAACGCCTCGACCGACGGGACTGCCGATATCCTGGAGCAATTCGCGGATAAGTGCCGCATCCAATATAACCAGGAAAACATAGGCTTCGCCGCAGCGCAGAATCAGGCGATCGCCATATCGCAGGGGCAGTGGGTGCTGGCGCTCAATCCGGACGTCCTGTTGATGAAGGATTTTATCGAAGAGCTGGTCATCGCGGGGAATCTGGATAAAAAGGTTGGGACGGTGTGCGGCAAGCTCCTCAGCATTAGCGCCACCTTCGATTTGCCGGAGGAGCAGTTGGTCGATTCGACGGGCATCTATTTCACCCCTATGCTGCGGCACCTGGATCGCGGCAGCCTGGAGCCCGACAAAGGCCACTACCTGAATTTCGAGTACGTCTTCGGCGCTACCGCCGCGGCGGCGCTCTATCGGCGCAAGATGATCGACGACATTTTGATCCAGGGTGAGTTTTTCGACTCCGATTTCTTCGTTTACCGCGAAGACGCCGACGTCGCCTGGCGGGCCCAATTGCTGGGCTGGCGCTGTCTTTATACTCCCAAGGCGTGCGGTTATCATGTGCGGAGTGTCTTGCCGGGCAAGCGGGGCGCATTGCCTCCCGAAATCAACATGCATTCCGTGAAGAACCGCTTTCTGATGCGGATCAAGAACATGACCCCCCACCTCTATCGCCGAAACTGGATGGCGATTACCGGCCGGGATCTGGTGGTGATTGGAGCGTGCCTGGTGCATGAGCACTCCTCACTCAAGGCTTTCACCTTCGTGCTCAAGAACTGGAGACGGGTGATGGCCAAGCGTCGGGAAATTATGAACCGCCGGCGCGTCGAAGACGATGATCTGGCCAGTTGGTTCTCCTTCCAACCGGTGAGCCGCCCGGCTCCCAAGCCGAGTGCGGACGCCAACATTCGCGTGCGTAGCGCTCGCACCTGAGAGCTATCCCAGCCAGTGCGCTTCGCAATTCTCGGCACACGCGGCATTCCGGCGCGCTATGGCGGCTTTGAAACTTTCGCCGAGGAGTTATCCACTCGTCTAGTGCAGCGTGGGCATCAAGTGACGGTGTATTGCCGTGAACGCTACTCTGAAGCCTCGTATTGCGGGGTGAAGCTACAGTATCTGCCTACTATCCACCACAAGTATTTCGACACCATCGCTCACACCTGTCTTTCCACGTTGCATTTGCTGGGCTCGCGCTACGATGCCCTGCTGTATTGCAACGCCGCCAATGCCGTTTTTACGTGGATGCCGCGCGTTTTGAGAATGCCGGTGGCTCTGAACGTCGATGGACTGGAGCGGCATCGCAAAAAATGGAATTCGCTGGCGAAGACCTGGTACCGCTTGTCCGAGTGGCTGGCGACGTGGATGCCTAACGCCGTCGTGACAGACGCCCAGGCAATCGCCCAGTATTACAGTGAGACGTACCACCGGGATTCCGTGATGATCCCCTATGGCGCGGAGCTGGGGCCGGTTGCAACCGAAGAAGTGTTGCAAAAACTGGGACTCGAACGGAAGAAATATTTCCTGTATGTGAGCCGTATGGAGCCGGAGAACAACGGCCTGCTGGTGCGGGAATCGTTCGAACGCGTCGCGACGGATCTGAAACTCGCGCTGATCGGCGACGCTCCGTATGCCGCCGACTACATCGCTCAAGTTCGCGACACCCGCGACCCCCGTGTGGTGATCCCCGGAGCTGTGTATGGCCAAGGTTATCGCGAGTTGGGTGCTCACTGTTTCGCCTACATTCACGCCACCGAGGTGGGCGGCACGCACCCGGCGCTCATCGAAGCCATGGGCCGCGGCGCCTTGACGCTCTACCTCGATACGCCGGAAAACGCCGAAGTCGCCGGCGGCGCGGGCCTGCCGTTCACGCGCGAAAACCTGAGTCAGGTGATCGAAAGCGTGCTCGCGAGCGGCGAAGAGGAGCGCGAGTCCTGGCGCGCGCGCGCTATCGAAAGGGTCAGGTCCCGCTACAGTTGGGAGGCAGTGACCGATGCATATGAGAAACTGCTGAAGGGGCTGGCCGGAAAGAAATGCGCAGTTGGGTAGAAATATCGCTGGGACAGATTCGCGCGAATTTTCGCGCCGTCCGGGCCTTGGTAGGCGAATCGGTAGAGGTGATGCCGGTGGTGAAGGCCGATGCCTACCGCCACGGTGCGGTTGCGGTCTCACACGCACTCGAAAGCGAGGGAGCGCGCTGGCTCGCGGTATCGAACGTCGAGGAAGGCTGCCTGCTGCGGCAATCCGGAATCCAGTCGCGCATTTTGGTGATGGCCGATTTTCTCGAGGACGAGCGCGATGCGCTGGCCACCCAAAACCTTACGCCGGTGATTCACTCGCTCGAGGATTTGTCCGCTGTGCGCGTGCCATATCACTTGAAGATCGACACCGGAATGAACCGGCTGGGAACCCGCGCCGAGCCTGATGAAATCGCCCGCGTGGTGCGCGCCACGCCGGTGCCGCTCGAAGGCTTGATGACCCACTTCGCCTCCTCCGGGAACTATGAGAGCCAGCAAACTGAGCAGCAACTTCAGCGTTTCGAAGCGGTGATCGAGGGATTACGGCGCGCTCAGATCACACCGCGCTACATACACTCCTGCGCCACCACTCCTGTCGCCTATCGCCGCCGTGAGGCTTGGGGAAACCTGGTGCGCCCCGGCCATGCCGTCTACGGGTATGTTTCTCCCGCCCGCGGTGCTCCCCCGAGAGCGTTGCATGTGGCGCCAGCCCTAACCTGGAAAGTGACCGTGCTCGAAGTGAAGGATGTGGAAATGGGAGGCCTGATCGGTTACGGCGGCATCCACCGCGCAGCGCATCCCATGCGTATTGCAGTGATCGCCGCCGGATACGCCGACGGGATTCCGCACCGCTTGGGAAACCGCGGGCAGGTGATCGTAAAGGGCAAACTCGCGCCGGTGGTGGGCGCGGTGTCGATGGATCTGACCACCATCGACGTCACGGCCTGCCCCGATCTGAAGGCAGGTGAATCGGTGACGCTGCTGGGGACCGAGGGCGGCGTTTCCATCAACGCCCAGCAGATGGCGAAATGGGCCGGCACGATTTCCTACGCGGTACTGTGCGGCATCCACGCCCGGGTTAAGCGAATCTATATCGATTGACTTGCCGCGCTCCTATTTCGGGTGCTGGATTCTGACGATAGGCTCGTATGGAGAAATCCATTCCGCAGAGAATCCAGCGCTTTATCGGACCATTGCCGGGCCAGCGAGAAGCCCGCGCCTTCAGCTGGATCGCCTTGGCCGGTGGCGTCATTGCCTGTGCGCTTTCCCTCTATTACGGTTTTCAGGGGGAGACGTTCATGGGCCGTCCGCTGGGAGGCGACTTCGTGCAGTTTTATGCCGCCGGACAGCTTCTCAACCAGCACCAACCGGCTCGCATTTACGACATCCCCGATTTCGCCGGCCTGCAACATCAAATTCTGCCGCAGATGGCGGCTACGCAGATGCTGCCGTTCGGCTACCCTCCCGTAGTGCCCCAATTATTCCGGCCTTTCGCGTTGTTGAGCTACCGGTGGGCCTACTGCGCATGGCTGGTGTTTTCCATGGGCGTGTATGCGTCTGGATTGTGGCTTCTCTTTCGGAACCCTCGCTGCGCGCATTACCGCCAGACCGCCTTTCTGCTGGCCCTGTCGGCGCCCATGTACACGCTAGAGACCTGGATTGGCGGGCAGCTGTCGATCATCGGATTCTCAGCAGTCGTCTTGTTTGTCTACTGCTTTGAGAACCGATGGCCATTGTTAGCGGGCCTGGCCTTGGGTTTAGCGGCCTACAAGCCTTCGTGGATTGCGGTACCGGCGGCGGTCATGCTCCTGGGCGGATGCTGGCGCATGCTAGCCGGTCTATCGATGAGCACGGCAGGGATGCTGCTGGCGTCGATTGCCACTGCGGGCATCGCCGGCTTCCGGGTGTGGATCGAGCATCTGAGAGTCTTCAGTCTTTACGCCACCAGCAACGACGAAATCCTGCGCCGAACCAAGTATGTGGATCTGAATTCGTTTTTTTCGATCCTGCTCGGCGCAAGTTCCGTTGAACGGGGGATCGCCACTGTAGCGACTTCCGCGGCCTTCCTGGTACTGGCTTGGACCTGGTGGCGGTCCCGCCGCAAGCCGCATGAAGTGCAGCGCTATTTGTGGGCCGCCACGCTTTCCTCAACCCTGCTGGTGAATATCTACGCACCGGTTTATGACACCATCCTGCTGGTTCCCGCCGCGGCGTTAGTGGCGCGCTCTTTGAGCGGCCAGAGCAAAGCGAAGCAAACGGCGCTGCAATTGTGGTTGCTCGTCTTGTGGCTGGTTCCCTGGCTTACGCAATCATGGGCCGACTATCTGCGGCTGCAGGTCCTCACGATTGCGCTGGCGGGGTTCGGATACTGGGTACTGACTCTGGCGCTCGCCAAATCGCCCGCCAGATCCCAGATCGTGCTCGAACACGTAGTGCTCGAAAGCGTCTAAATTTTAGACGTCCAGATTACGTACATCGAGCGCATTGTCCTCAATGAACTTGCGGCGGGCTTCGACGTTCTCCCCCATCAGCGTGGTGAAGATCTGATCGCTTTGCACGATGTCTTCGAGCGAGATCTTGAGCAGCGTGCGGGTGTCGATGTTCATTGTGGTTTCCCACAACTGCTCGGCGTTCATCTCGCCCAGGCCCTTATAGCGCTGGATGCTGACCTCGCGCATGCCCTCGTTCTTTACGTGCGCCAGCAGTTCCCGCCAGCCCGGGAGATTTTCACGATGGTTGTCTCGCACCACGACAAATGGCGGCTGATTATATTTACCCGCTTGCTTGGCGAGCAGGCGCAAGCGGCGATACTCGGGCTGGCCCGCCAACTCCAGGTTGATCGAGCGCTCGGCGTTGGTAGGATCCTTGAAAGTCACCATCCAGGCGGAGTGTTCTTCTTCGTTCTTAATCTCGGTGTCGATCTTAAGCGCCTTGAGTGCCTCGTATACCGGCTGCAGATGCGCCTTGTCGGCGAAGTCGGCCTTGGTATCGAGCGCGAGCCCCGGGTCCGCCACCACTTCCACCACGCGCGGGTCGCGTAATCTGCGCTCCATGCGGCGCCAGGCGAATTGCAGCTCATCGAGCGACATCAGGTAATTGCGGAGCTCGGTGCCTTCGAGAACCGTCTTACCCGCCCCTACCTCAACTTTGAGATTTTCAGTGGCGCGGCGCAGAATCTCGCGAGTGAATTCTTTGTCGTCCTTGATGTACTTCTCGCTCTTGCCTTTTTTAATGCGGTAGAGCGGCGGTTGCGCGACGAAAATGTTGCCGCGCTTGATCAGCTCCGTCATGTGGCGAAAGAAAAACGTGAGCAGCAGCGTGCGAATGTGCGAGCCGTCGACATCGGCATCCGTCATGATGATGATCTTGCCGTAGCGAATCTTGGCCGGATCGAAATCGTCCTTGCCGATACCCGCGCCGATTGCGGTGATCATGGCGCGAATTTCTTCGTGGCCCAGCATTTTATCGTAGCGGGCCTTCTCCACATTGAGGATCTTGCCTCGCAGCGGCAAAATCGCCTGGTAGCGGCGATCGCGGCCGCCTTTCGCAGTGCCTCCGGCCGATTCGCCCTCTACCAGAAACAATTCGCAGCGGTCCGGATCGCGTTCCTGGCAATCGGATAGCTTGCCGGGCAACCCGCCCGAATCGAGCGCTCCCTTGCGGCGCGTGAGATCGCGGGCTTTGCGGGCAGCTTCTCGGGCGCGGGCTGCATCGATGGCCTTGGACACGATCTTTTTCATCACCGACGGATTCTTATCGAAAAACTCGCCCAGCTTCTCGTTGATGAGCTGGACCACATAGCCCTGGATGTCGGAATTGAGCTTGCCCTTGGTCTGCCCTTCAAACTGGGGTTGCGGCAGCTTCACGCTAATCACCGCCGTGAGGCCTTCGCGCACGTCGTCGCCGGTGAGGTTTTCCTTGACGTCCTTGAATAAGCCCGCGCCTTGCCCCGCCGCATTGATGGTGCGCGTCAAGGCGCTGCGGAAGCCGCTCAAATGCGATCCGCCATCGACGGTGTTGATGTTATTGGCGAAGCTGAATACCGTCTCGCTGTAGGAATCGTTATACTGCAGGGCCACTTCCATGGTCAGCACGCCAGCCGGTAAATCGCGCTCGCCCTCGAAGTAAATCGGCTTGTCATGCAGAACGTTCTTACCCTTATTCAGGTGCTTGATGAACTCGGCGATCCCGCCCACGAACTGGAATTCTGAAAGGCGCGCCGGTTCCTCGCGCTCGTCGGTAAGAGTGATCTTCAGGCCCTTATTTAGAAACGCCAACTCCCGCATCCGGGTGGCCAACGTATCGAAGTTGAACTTGGTGGCGTCCATGATGGACGAATCGGGTTTGAAGGTGACCTTGGTTCCGGTCTTCCGTCCCGCCTTGCCGGTGCGCGCGAGGTCGGCCTTGGGGACGCCGCGGGCGTACTCCTGCTCCCATGTTGACGAAGCAGTTTCGCCTTTCGCGGGACGCCAGATTTCAAGCTTCAGTAATTCGGAGAGCGCATTCACGCAGCTCACACCCACGCCGTGAAGTCCGCCCGACACTTTGTAAGAATTGGAATCGAACTTGCCGCCGGCGTGCAGCTTGGTCATCACCACTTGCGCGGCCGACACACCCTCTTCCTCGTGCAGGTCCACAGGAATCCCGCGGCCGTTGTCGACCACGGTTACGGAATCGTCCTCGTGGATGGTGACATTCACTTCCGTGGCATAACCTGCTAACGCCTCGTCAACCGAGTTATCGACCACTTCGTAGACCAGGTGATGCAGCCCGGATTCGCCCGTCGACCCAATGTACATGGCGGGCCGCAGGCGCACCGCCTCCAGGCCCTCCAGCACTTTAATGCTGGTGGAATCGTAAACGTTGGATAAATCGCCGCCGTTCGGAATCGCAGTTACTTTACTAGACATGTTTTGCTTGTATGCGGTCAGATCCTCATGGGCATGATCACGTAGCGATAATTGTCGGCCTTCTCGCCGGCCGGCCGAAGTTCACCCGCGCTATGTGGATCCTTGAACCAGAACGCCACCTGATCGTTCGGGACCACTCGCAAGAAGTCGATCAGATATTGTGCGTTGAATCCAATCTCAACCGGAGTGCCCTTGAATTCCGCCGGGATGGTCTCTTCACTTTCGCCGGTTTCCGATACCGAAGAGTGAATCTTCACTTCCCCGTCACCCACCCGCACGCGAATCGCACGCGAGCGTTCGTCGGAAAACTGCGCCACACGCTCAATAGCGGCGCGAAATTCTTCGCGCTGCAAGGTTACTGAATTGGGCTGGTCCTTCGGCAAGACGCGCTCGTAATCCGGAAAGTTGCCGGTGAGTTTTCGGCTCAGCAGAAGCCGGTCGCCCAGCTTGAAAAATAAATGATTCTCATCGCCCGAAAACTGCACAATGGCGGCCGGGTCGGCATCACTCGCCAGTTTTTGCAATTCGAGCATGGCCTTCCTGGGCAGCAACGCACGAAACGCAGTGTTCACGCCGGGCAGTTCGCCGGAGCTTTCTACCATCGCGAGCCGGTGCCCGTCGGTCGCCACCATCACGATGCCGCCTTTGCGCAGCACCAACAGCGCGCCGTTCAGCGTGAACCGCGACTCCTCACTCGAAATCGCAAACACCGTCTTCGCGATCATGGCCCCCAGTACACCGATGGGAACCTCCGCCAGTTGTTCCGGCATCTCCGGCAGCTCGGGGAAACTGTCGCGCGACATTCCCGCAATACGAGTCTTCGATCGACCGCAAACCAGATTTGCCCAGTGATTTTCACCCACCTTCACTTGCACGTCGGAATCCGGCAACAGGCGCACATAATCCAACAAGCGTCGCGCAGGGATGGTCCCGGCGCCGGCTTTCTTGACCCGCGCTGCACAAGAGCAGCGGATACCCAATTCAAGATCGGTGGCCGTGAGAAGAATGCGGTCTCCGTCCGCTTCGATCAGCACATTCGACAAAATTGGAATAGTGGTTTTCTTCTCGACCACGCCTTGCGAGAGGTTTAATTCCCGCACCAGATCGGCCCTACTGACGGTAAATTCCATGCACGGTTCCTTGGCGATTGTTCTCTCTGGGTTCCTCTCTCAATAGATTAGAAAGAGAACCGGATTCATAGGGGCTGTTGAAACGTTGATTTCACCCTAAATTATAGCAAGATGGTGGGGTTAAAGTCATCACAAAGTGTGGGTTCCGGGGTGGAGTTTTAAGCATAATCTGATCCGGCAGATTTCTTCCACCGAACTCCACAGCCCGGCCCACACCAGGTTTGAGGATAACGCCCCTAACCTCAATGGATCGAGTCCATTATGGTGTGGATTTGCCGGTTCAAATCTGCATCCTTCTGCCGCTGCTTATCGATTTTGTGGATGGAGTGCAGCACGGTAGTGTGATGTTTGCCTCCAAACATGCGTCCGATTTCAGGCAACGAGGAGTGGGTCAGCTCTTTGATCAGGTACATCGCAATCTGCCGCGGGAAGGCAATTTTTTGGGTGTTGGTTTTTTGCTTCAATTGCAACGGTTGCATTTGGAACTGATCGGCGACCGCACGGAGAACCGACTCCATGGTGATCCGTTTTTCCTGACCCGGAATCAGATATTTCAGAACCTGCTGCGCCATGGCCAGCGTAATGGGTGTTGCCATCACGGATGAATATGCGACCAGCTTTACCAGCGCACCCTCAAGTTCGCGGACATTCGACTTGGTTTTTGTGGCGATATAAACCCGCACGTCCTGCGGCAGGTTGACGCCCTCGATCTCAGCCTTCTTGTCGAGGATCGCCATTTTCGTTTCCAGATCCGGAGGCTGAACGTCCACCATCAGGCCCCACTCGAAGCGCGAACGCAGCCGGTCGACCAAACCCGGCGTGCTTTTGGGTGTCGAATCGCTCGAGACCACGATCTGTTTGTCATGCTCGTAGAGTTCGTTGAAGGTATGGAAGAATTCTTCCTGGGTGCGCTCCTTGCCGGCCAGGATGTGAATGTCGTCGATCAGCAGCACGTCGGCCGAGCGATAGTAGCGATGGAACGCGGGCATGCGGTCGCTCTTGATGCAGCCGATCATTTCGTTCATGAAGCGTTCGCTCGAGGTATAGACGATGCGCATGGCGGAATACTGCTTCTGCAACGACGTGCCGATCGCATGTATTAGGTGCGTCTTTCCCATACCAGAGCCGCCATAAATAAACAGCGGATTGTAGCTCCGCGAAGGACTGTTGGCGACCGCGCGCGCCGCCGCATGCGCGAACTGGTTGCAGGAACCGACCACGTAGTTATCAAAACTAAACTTTTGGTTTAATTGGCAGGCCGACACCGCGAACTCGGGCGCATGGGCCGCCGCCCCATCGCCGGGCGCGCGCGCCGTGTAGATCACGCGTTCCACCGGCAGCTTTAACTCGCTGATCGTTTGCCTGACGTCTTCAGCGTACTCCTGCTCCATCCATTGCTTGGTCACTTGATCTGGAACCGAGACTTTCAGGGACCTGCCTTCTGAACCATCAAAAGCAGTCCGAGTGACCCAATCTTCATAGGCCCGTGTGCTGATCTTGGTAGTCAGCCTTGCTTTAATTTGCTCCCACGGGTTAGCTAATGCCATTGCTTCACCAGCCATGCAGTCCTCCGGCGCACAAATTTCCCACATGATTTCCACAAGCTGTGGAAATCCTGTGCTACTTCATCGATTCTGTCCTGGGAATCGTCTTGCTGAGGCGGGCGGCTGACAGAGATTCAAGTCGGCTGACCGTCTTTCGCGGAATTCAAGAATAGCACAAAAAATCCACTTGCAAGGCTTAACTTAAAATTTTTTAAAGCCTTATATTTCAGCGATATAGAGGTACCTCAATAAAACACGGAACATTTCATGAATATCGCGTTTCACAGTACTTGAAACGAATTTGACAATCCACGTTTGGGGCGCGACAATGGGTCCTGCCGTTCAAAGATTGCGGGAGTAACTCAGCTGGTAGAGTGCGACCTTGCCAAGGTCGATGTCGCCGGTTCGAATCCGGTCTCCCGCTCCATTTTGTGGCGCTTCGAGCTGCTTTGGTCCTGCCGGTCACTTAAATCCTGCTTTTATAAAGGCTGTATATCCCTTATGATGGGGGGTGATACGCGAACATTTTGCGGGCTTCCCTCGTAATGTTAGTTAGCTCTTATGGATGTTAAGCGCGAAGGCGTCGCGAAAAGAAAAATGATCCGGCGGGTACTGTACCTGGTACTGCTGCTGGCTGCCGTCGCTCTCGCGGGGTGGCGAGTCAGCCTGGTAAAGCCAGCCGTACCGGTAGTAGAGGCGTCGACCATCTGGCCCGATACCGTGAAGCGCGGCCCCATGGTGCGCGAAGTGCGAGGCCTGGGAACCTTGGTCCCCGAAGATATTCTGTGGTTCCAGGCCGCCTTCGATAGTCAGGTGACGCGCATCCCGACACGCTCGGGCGATGATGTCAAACCCAATACTGTTTTGCTGGTTCTATCGAATCCGCAGATGGAAGCTGACGCCGTCGATTATGAATGGCAGACCAAACAAGCTGAAGCCAATCTCGCCGATTTGCGGGTCAGATTGCAGAGCCAGACGTTCGATCAGCAGTCCGCTGTTTCTACTTCGCAGGGAGAATTGAAGCAGGCCGACATCAACAAAGATAAAGAACAGCAGTTATTCAAAGCCAAACTGGAACCCGAAATCAATGTGCGCCTGGCGGAGGCTAAGTGGGAACAGGCGGCCAGCCGGTTTCAGATGGAAAAGCAAAAGCTCGACATTATGAAAGAATCGGTGCAGGCGCAGATCGACTCGCAGAAAGTGCAGATTGAAAAACTGCGCGCCACCTATAAACTCAAAAAGAAACAGGTGGAGGAGCTCACCATTCGCGCCGGCATCCGCGGACGCATGCAGGAGATGACCTTGCAGGTGGGACAGCGCGTGAAGCCCGGCGACATCCTGGCAAAAGTCGCGCAGCCTAGAAAGCTGATGGCCCGGCTGCAGATTCCCGAGACCCAGGCGAAAGACATCGTGGTGGGACAGCGCGCACAGATCGACACGCGCAACGGAATCATTCGCGCGCACGTGATGCGCGTCGACGCCTCTATCGTGAACGGAACCCGCGCTGTGGAGTGCAAGCTCGATGGCCCTTTGCCAAAAGGCGCGGTTCCGGATTTGAGCGTGGATGGAACCATCGAGATCGAGCGCCTGGCCGACGTGCTCTATGTGGGACGGCCAGTGTTCGCCCAGCCCGGCAGCCCCGGCACCTTGTTCCGCATCGATGCGGACGGCAAAGGCGCCCAACGTGTGGCGGTGCGCTTCGGCCGCGCCTCCGTGAACGCCATCGAGATCGCCGGTGGTTTGAATGCAGGGGACCGCGTGATTCTCTCCGATATGGCGGCCCAGGAACAGACCGCACGCGTGCGGTTGAACTGAGAGACATCATGCCTGAATCTCTCATCCACTTGGCTGGAGTCACCAAGGTATTCATCACCGACGAGGTGGAAACCCATGCCCTTGAAGGTGTCTACATGGACATCTATAAGGGCGAGTACGTTTCTATCTCCGGACCATCCGGCTGTGGGAAGTCCACGTTGCTGGCCATTTTAGGCTTGCTCGATACTCCCTCAGGTGGATCTTACATCCTGAACGGCCGCGCCGTCGAGGGATTGAAACTTGCCGAGCGCGCCCGCATCCGCAATCGCGAAATCGGCTTTATTTTTCAGGCATTCAACTTGATAGGCGATCTGACGGTGTATGAGAACGTCGAGCTTCCGCTCACCTATCGCGGCATGGCGTCCGCTGACCGGAAGCGCAAAGTTTACGAAGCGCTCGAGCGCGTCGGCATGTCGCATCGCATGAAGCATTTTCCGCCGCAGCTTTCAGGCGGCCAGCAACAACGCGTGGCCGTGGCGCGCGCTTTGGCCGGGGATCCCTCCATTCTGCTGGCCGACGAACCCACCGGCAACCTCGATTCCGCCAACGGCGAACAGGTGATGGATCTTTTACGCGAATTGCATCAGGGGGGCGCCACTATCTGCATGGTGACTCATGATCCCCGTTATGCGACTTACGCCGACCGCGCTATACAACTGTTTGACGGCCGCCTGGTCGCCGACACCCTGGCGAAAGTTTAAACCAGGCGCAAACTCACTGAAGTTCGTTCTGCCCTCAACCGATAGAACGATATAGAGGCCTTTCACGTGAGCGCTATCGCCGATCCCATCGAAACCCAAGACCAGCGCAGCACCGCGAGCGGAATCCAGCCGCCGGTACCGGAGTCGCTCGAAGAACTGGCGATTCCACCGGCGATTGTCGAACAACTGCTGCTGAAATACCTGTATTTCCGAGGCGAACTGCTCGGCCGTGAAATGGGCAGCCTGCTCGGATTATCGTTCAGCCTGATCGACGACTTGCTCGAGACTTTCAAGCGCCAGCACTATGTCGGCGTGAAGAAGTCTCTCGGCATGGGCAATATGTCAGGCATTTTTGCGCTGACCGAAGCCGGGCGCAACCTGGCGCGCGAACATCTGTCGAATAACCAATACGCGGGTCCTGCACCGGTTCCGCTCTACCAGTATGCGGAGGTGGTTCGCCGGCAAAAATTAGCGGACAACTGGCTCAGTCCGCAGTCGTTGGTCGACGCTTTCAAGCACCTCGTTGTCGAAGCCGATGTTCTTGCGCAAATCGGTCCCGCGGTGAATGCCAGCAAATCGTTTCTGATCTACGGACAGCCCGGAAACGGAAAAACCGCGCTGGCCGAATCCCTGTTTCGCGTAAACACTGAACCGATTTTTATGCCCTACGCTCTCGAATGCCAGGGCAACATCATTCAGTTGTACGACCCCATTTATCACCAGAAGATCGACGATGCACAAGCCGAGATGTCCGCGCTTTCGACAGAGCTCCCCTACGACGGACGCTGGTTCAAATGCCGACGCCCGTTTATCATCACCGGCGGCGAACTCACGCTCGAGATGCTCGACCTCTCCTACAATCCCCATTCCAAGGTTTACGACGCACCGTTTCAGCTTAAGGCCAATAACGGCATCTACCTGATAGACGACTTTGGCCGCCAGAAAGCCAATCCTGCCGAGATCCTCAACCGCTGGATCGTTCCCATGGAGCGTCATATCGATTACTTAAGCTTTCACGCCGGCGGTAAAATGACTGTTCCATTCGAGGCCTTCCTGATTTTCTCCACTAACCTTCGGCCGGACCAGTTGGGCGACGAAGCTTTCTTGCGCCGCATACAGTACAAGATGTTCCTGCGGAGCCCACGGCAGCCTGAGTTTCTGCACATCTTTCAGCGCTTTGCGGAATCCCGCAAGCTGGAATTCACCACCGAAACCATCGATTTGTTCATTCAAAAACACTACCTCTCCGGCGGGAAGCGCTTCCGGCGATGCCATCCTCGCGACGTGATCATGCATGCGGTAGACATCATCAACTTTGAGAGCCTTCCCAGCGTTCTTACCGAAGACGTGCTCGACCGGGCGTTCCAAAGCTGCTTCGTGGAAAACATCGACGTGAACGACTAAGCGCTGCCTACCCCCAGGTTTTCAATTCCCGACGGCCCCTGTTACCCTTTGGAATGGAGAACCCTTCATGCTGAACATCACTCGCCGTCGATTTTCACAAGGTGCCTTGGCGTTTGGCGCTTCGGCGCGCGGACTACGCGCGGGCTCGAGCATCGACGACACTTTGCGCAGCGGCATTCAGCGCAGAAATATTCCTGCGGTCACCGCGATGGTCGGGGGTCCGCGCAATATTACCTACCAGGGCGCGTTTGGCAAGCGCGACGGGGCGTCCGGCATGAACGTCAAGCCCGATTCCATCTTCGCCATCGCTTCGATGACGAAAGCGATTACCTCCGTAGCCGCCATGCAACTGGTGGATCAAGGCAAGCTGAAGTTGGATGAACCCGTCTCCAGGCACCTACCTGAATTCGCGACACTCAAAGTCTTGGACGGCTATGATTCATCCGGGAAGCCCATCCTGCGCCCTGCTCGCACGCCAGTGACCCTGAAGCATCTGCTCACCCATACCTCGGGCTTCTGCTATGACACCTGGAGCGATGAAATGCAGAAATACGTGAATGCCGGGGGAACGCCTCCCACCGGCGTGGCTCCCCTGGTTCCGCTGATGTTCGAACCGGGCGCGCGCTGGCAGTACGGTTACAGCGCGGATTGGACCGGCAGGCTGGTTGAAACCGTTAGCAGCCTTACGCTCGAACAATACTTCCAGCGCAATATTCTGGAGCCGCTGGGTATGCAGGACACGTCGTTTATCCTCCACGCCGAGAAATTCGACCGCTCCGTGAGCCGTTACGACCGTCAACCGGATGGATCACTCAAAGAAGAACCGCGTGTGATGCCCACTCCCCCTACTGCGTTCAATGGCGGCGGCGGATTGTATTCGACAGCCCCGGACTACCTCAAATTCACCCAGATGATTCTACGGCGGGGACGCTCGGCCGATGGCTCGCGGATTCTGCAACCGAAGACGGTGGATCAGATGAGCGCCAATCAGATCGGTCCACTGAGCGCCGGGAAATTAAAGACGGCGAATCCGGAGAGGTCGAGCGATGTCGACATGCAACCGGGTGCAACTGAAAAATGGGGTCTCGGCTTTCTGATCAATACCACTCCCTATTCTGGCGGCCGTTCCGCTGGCAGTCTGGCCTGGGCCGGCATCTGGAACACTTTTTATTGGATCGACCCCAAGCGCCAGACTTGCGCCGTCATCATGATGCAGTTCCTGCCCTTCGTCGACAAGGAAGCGGTTGGACTGCTGGGAGATTTCGAGCGGGCGGTTTACGCAGCTTCATGAACCTTCGCAACTGGTTCGATCTCACTTTTAGCGCTAAGGCCCGCCAGGACGGTCTGGAGTGGGCTGGTTCGATCTATACCTTCGGCGAAATTGATGCCCGCAGCAATCGCATGGCGCGGGCTCTCACCTCGCGCGGCCTGGCGAAAGGCGACCGCCTGTGCGTCTATTTAGCGAACTCGATCGAGATGATCGATCTGTATCTCGCCTGTACCAAGCTGGGTGTGATTTTCGTACCCATCAACATTCTCTATCGCGACCGCGAGATGTCGCATATTCTGAGCGACGCGGAGCCGCGGCTCCTGGTGACCAGCGCCGAAATACCCGCCCTGCTGGCCGAGGCGGCCGTGCAATCGTCCGAAAGCCTTCCCGAATCCGGTCTTGGCGAGGACGACACAGCCGCGCTGGTTTATACCTCCGGAACTACCGGCGTCTCCAAGGGCGCCATGCTTACTCACAACAACTTCGCAGTGAACGGGTCGAACTTGATCCAAGCCTGGAAAATAACCGCGGAGGATCGCTTCCTGTTGGCGCCTCCTCTTTTCCACGTGCACGCACTCGGCAACGGCCTCCATTGCTGGTTGATGACCGGCTGCCGCACGCGGCTGCTGGAACGTTTCGATCATACCTCCGCGCTCTCGCATTTTCTCGATTTCAAGCCCACATTATTTTTCGGTGTGCCCGCGATGTACGTCCGTTTGCTCGACACGCCGCCTGAAAAGGCCCGCGAGATCGGACGGCGAATGCGGCTGTTCGTGTGCGGCTCGGCGCCCCTGCCGGCGCAGATCCTCGAGGAATTTCACGCGCTCTTCGGCCATACCATTCTTGAACGATACGGCATGACGGAAACGCTCATGAACATCTCGAATCCTTATGATGGCGAGCGCCGTCCCGGAAGCATCGGCTTACCCCTGCCGGGCGTCGCCGTGAAGATCGTAGGACCCGAAGGCAATCCCATGCCCGACGGCGAAACCGGCGAGTTGTGGCTCAAAGGGCCCAATGTTTTCGCAGGATATTGGAAGCGCGAAGATGCCACTAAGGCCGCCTTCGTCGACGGCTGGTTCAAGACCGGCGACATCGGCTCCCGCTCCTCCGATGGCTACTACACCTTAAGTGGCCGCAAAAGCGACCTCATCATATCGGGCGGCTTCAACATCTATCCGCGCGAAGTGGAAGAGTTTCTGATGGAGCAGCCCGAAGTCGAGGAAGCAGCCGTGGTAGGCGAGGCCGATCGCGTGCGCGGCGAGATCCCGGTCGCCTATATCGTTTGGAAGAACGGCGCGGGAGACCCGGCCCCGCTCGAAACGCGTTGCCGGGAAAAACTCGCGTCCTTCAAAATTCCCCGCCGGTTTGAATCCATCGAAAAGCTGCCGCGCAATGCCCTGGGCAAGGTTCAGAAGCACTTGCTATGTCGCGCATCCTGATGGTTACATCGGAAGCCGCGCCTTTCGCTAAGACGGGCGGGCTGGCCGATGTCCTCGGAGCGCTCCCCCCTGCACTGGTGAAATTAGGCGAAGAAGTGTCTGTGGTGATGCCGCGTTATGGCAGCGTCCGCATCGACGGCGCCGAACGCCTTGCTCCGGAAATGCCGCTCTCGCTAGGGCCCCGCACCTTCACGGCAGCCATCGATCAGGTGGAGCGCGAAGGCGTGCGCTATCTGTTCGTAGATTGCCCGCCGCTTTACGGCCGCTCGGGCATTTACGGCGAGTGGGGCGCAGAATATCTCGATAATCACATTCGGTTCGGGGCGCTGAATCTGGCGGCTCTCGAAATCGCGCGCAAAATCTCGCCCGCCGATATTTTTCACGCGCACGACTGGCCCGCCGGACTGCTCGCGCCCTACTTGCGGGAGCTTTACGCGGACGACCCCGCGCTTGCCGGCGCAAAATGCGTGATGACTATCCACAACCTGGGATATCAGGGTAATTTTCCAGGGTATCTACTGCCGGATCTGGGATTGAGCTCAGCGGTGTTTACCCCTCGTGGACTCGAATTTTGGGGCAACATAAACTTTCTGAAGGCGGGGATCGTCTGGTCGGACGAGATCACCACTGTGAGCCCTACTTATGCCCAGGAAATCCAGACTCCCCAATACGGCCACGGCCTCGATGGTGTGCTCCGCGACCGCGCGGCCCATATCACCGGTATTCTCAATGGAGTCGACTATGCCGAATGGGACCCCGAAAACGATCCCCATCTGCAGAACCATTTTTCAGCCCGCAATCTCTCAGGTAAACGCTTCGCGAAACAGGCGCTTCTTCGGGAGATGAAGCTGCCGCCCAATGAAAAGCGGCCCCTCATCGGAATCGTTTCCCGTTTCGCCGGACAAAAGGGTTTCGATCTCGTAGCCGGCATCGCGCCCGAGCTCGCTGAACTGGATCTCGCAGTGGCGGTGCTCGGTTCGGGCGAACCGCTCTACGAACAAATGTTCCGGACGCTGGCGGAGAAGTATCCGCAGAAGTTTGCCGTCCAGATCGGTTACGACGAAGGTCTGGCGCACCGCATCGAAGCCGCCGCCGACATGTTCCTGATGCCCAGCCAATACGAACCTTGCGGCTTGAGCCAGATGTACAGTCTGCGTTACGGGACCGTCCCTATCGTGCGGGCCACAGGAGGGCTCGACGACACGGTGGACGAATCCACCGGTTTCAAATTCAGCGCCTATACGCCGGAGGCGCTGCTGGACGCGATTCGCCTGGCGCTAACCGCCTGGCAGGACCGCAAGCTGTGGCTGGAGCGCATGCGCCGCGGTATGGCGAAGGACTTTTCCTGGGAAGCCGCGGCAGCGGGCTACCAGCGGCTCTACCGCAACTTAGTGGGCCCTCAGGTTTGAAGCTCAGTTGCATCCTACGCGGCCCTTCCGGCATCATATAGGCGACAGGGAGAAGTGATCAAACATGGCTGGCGACAACACGCTTAATTTTACGGATAACGCTTTTGACCAAGACGTTCTGAATTCAGAAGTCCCGGTATTGGTGGACTTTTGGGCTCCCTGGTGCGGACCCTGCCGGGCGATGGCTCCGACGGTGGACGCGGTCGCCGATGAGTACCTCGGCAAGATCAAGGTCGGCAAGCTCAACACCGACGATAACCCGGGCACGGCATCCCGCTACCAGATCCGCGGCATCCCGACGTTGCTGCTTTTTAAGGGCGGCAAGGTGGTCGATCAACGCGTCGGCGCGATGGGCAAGCCCGACCTCAAGAAGATGGTCGACGCTCACGTCGGTATTCCCACCTAACCGGTAACGGCCCCCTGCGCGGCTGAGCCAACCAGTTTTACGTATTTCTGAAAAACTCCGGTCTTGTATTTGAGCGGCGGCGCCGTCCACCCCTTCATTCTCTCGGCGATTTGCTCGGGCGTCAGCGCTACTTCAATCGAGCTAGTCTCGACGTTAATCGTGATGATGTCGCCTTCGCGCACGGCCGCGATCGGCCCGCCCATGGCGGCTTCCGGAGCCACGTGGCCCACCATGAATCCGCGGGTCGCGCCGCTGAAACGCCCATCGGTCATCAAGGCAACTTCTTCCGAAAGGCCGGTGCCCATAATCGCGCCGGTCACACCCAGCATCTCGCGCATTCCGGGGCCTCCGCGCGGACCCTCGTAGCGGATCACCAGCACATCGCCCGCTTTGATCTTGCCGCCGGTCACCGCAGCCATGGCGTCCTCTTCGCGGTCGAATACGCGCGCGGGCCCCTTGTGCTCTGTGCGATTGGTCCCTGCCACCTTGATCACGCAGCCTTCAGGAGCAAGGTTGCCTTTCAGAATCACCAATCCGCCGGTTTTCTTGATGGGATTGTCCAACGCGCGAATCACATCTTGCCCGGCGGTTTCCTTAGCCTCCGCCGCTTCCGCGCCGAAAGTGCGGCCGGTCACGGTCATGGTGTCTTTGTGCGCGTATCCGCCGTCCACCATGCGCTTGGCGACTACGGGCCACCCGCCGGCTTTATCGACATCCAGCGCGACGTACTTCCCGCCTGGCTTTAAGTCGACGAGAAGAGGAGTCCGCTGGCTGATGGTCTGGAAATCCTCGATCTTCAAATCCACTTCCGCCTCGCGAGCCATGGCCAGCAGGTGCAGCACGGCGTTTGTCGAACCGCCGGTCGCCGCCACCGACGCAATGGCATTTTCAAAGGCGTCACGGGTGGCAATGTCGCGAGCCTTTCGCCCCGCACGCACCGCATCCATCACCACTTCGCCGCAGCGGAATGCGACCTGGTGCTTGCGCGGGTCGACTTGAGGCACAGACGCGGTATTCATCGGCGACAGCCCGATCATCTCCATCACCGTCGCCATGGTGTTGGCGGTATACTGCCCCCCGCACGCCCCCGCCCCCGGACACGCCAGATTTTCGATGGCCAGAAAATCCTCGTCCGACATCTTGCCGGCCGCGTTCGCGCCCACCGCTTCAAAAACATCCAGAACCGTCAGATCGCGGCCCTTATAACGTCCCGGCATGATGGTTCCGCCGTACATGATGACGCCTGGAATATTGAGCCGCAGCAGCGCCATGGCTGCGCCGGGGATGGTTTTGTCGCAGGCGACCAGCGCCACCACGCCGTCGAACATGTGCCCGCGCGCGACCAACTCGATCGAATCGGCAATCAGGTCGCGGCTCACCAGCGACGCCTTCATGCCTTCGGTACCCATGGTGACGCCGTCGCTGATGGCAATGGTGTTGTACTCCATGGGAGTCCCGCCTGCCGCGCGGATTCCCGCCTTCACATGCTCGGCGAGCTCACGCAGGTTGTAGTTGCACGGCATGGTTTCGATCCACGTGTTCGCCACGCCGATGATGGGCTTTTTCAGGTCTTCATCGGTGAAACCGATGGCCTTCAGCATGGCTCGCGCGGGCGCACGGTCGCGCCCCTGGGTAATGGTATAGCTGTTCAGTTTCATGGTTGGAAACTTCTATAGTAGCGAACCGCTGCGCGAGCTATGGTTCTACAGCGTACTGAATGGGTCCAAGAGGAGTTTGCGTGAACGAGGAACGCGAGGTCATTCCATTCGATGGAATGAATTAATGGAGTTGCCGCAAGGATGTAATGGACGCTGACGACTTGGGCAATTCACCACTCAGGTGAAAAGGCGGCGCCTGGAGAACTCCAGCCAGACCATCCGCCCTTTTAGAATCCCTACGCCGCGCGCCGTAGCGCATGGTAGAGCGCAAGAACCACCACAGCGCCGATCACCGCTACTAAAATGCTGTACAGGTTGATCCCGCTAACACCTTGGGCGCCGAAAGCGCTGAAGATCCAGCCTCCCGCCACCGCGCCGACGATCCCCAAAATGATATCGAGGAAAAATCCCTCACCCTGTTTATTCACGATCTTACTCGCGATAAAACCAGCGATTAACCCTAAAACGATCCAAGCGAGAAATGACATTTTTAGCTCCTTCGTTACGATTGACGACCCGACATGCGGGACATGATCAGAGCTAAAGAACCAGCTCCGAGCGCCTGCACCAAGGTCGGGTGCTGGGCATAAAAATCGCTTGCACGGTCGATGATCGACGGATCGTGCTGTTCGGCGTGCTGCGCTAAGACCTGTACCGCGTCCGGCGGAACCTGCTCGGCCTGCTGGGGGGTGACCGTGCCACCGGGACTCAAGTATTTGGTGAATCCTCCCAAAACTCCCGACGCGAGGACGCCCGGGCCAATCGAGCTCAGCAGCTGATTCAAAATCCCGGCCTTCTGTTCCCCGTTCGAGGCTCCAAACAGGTTCCCTAACATATTTCCAAAAGGAGGAGTCTGGTCCGAGCGAAAAGCGTCGTTGAGACCGCTGGCCAGATGGCCGGTATCGGCGTGTTGCGCCACCTGATCGAAATCGTCGTGGACGGTTGCCGGCGCGCTCTCGGGAGTCGCGCCGCTATAGCGCTGGAGCAAGTTCATGAGACTGGTCATGAGGACACCTTATCGCTCATAGGAATGCGAAGCTCCATACCCGGCTGGATCTTATTCGGATCCGTGAGTTTGTCGCGGTTGGCTTCGAAAATATTCATATACAGGCTGGCCTCGCCGTAAAATTGCTTACTGATCTTCGAAAGGGTGTCGCCTGCCTCGACGGTATAAGTCTGCTCGACCTCGCGGTCGGCTGGTGAAACTCCGCTCGAAGCCTTCCCGGACGCCAGGCTCGAGTCCACCGTGATATCGGCGTTCACATCGGGATAGGCCGAATCGACTTGTTTGATCTGGTCCCAAACTTTGTCCTTAGCTTCGCTGGAGGGCGCCTTTCCCGCGATCATGAGCTTACCATTTTCTTCGTGCAAGTGCTCCAGCTGAATTCCTTCTTGCTGTATGGTAGTTAAAACCGAACTGTATTTCTGCTTAAGCGATTCGAAGCGTTGTTGGTCCATGGTTCCTCGCGGGTTCCTCTCGGGGATTAGCTCGTCCTGTTGTTGGATACGCCAGCGGCGAAACTGTTGCTAACAATTCGGAACAAAGTGCGTTCGAAGAGTGATTTCCATTCGCGCTACGATGGAACTTGGCCCGTCCCGCCAACGTATCCAACAGAGAACGCAGTGAAACGGAAATCCAAAATCACACTCGCCATTGTCGTGCCGCTGCTGCTGGCGGGCGGTGTCGCAGGAGGCATACGCTGGAGCCGCCGCGGCTTGGTCACAATCCAAACCGGCACTGTCGCGCGCGGCGATCTGTCCGCCATAGTCACCGCGTCAGGCGAGATTAAACCCAAAAATTACATCAACTTAGGTGCGAACGCCCAAGGGCCCATCACCCAACTGCTAGTCAAGGAAGGCGATCACGTCCGCAAGGGCCAAGTGGTCGCCCGCATCGAGCGCATCCAGCCCCAAGCCGAACTCGAAGCCCAGCGCGCGGCCGTGGCTTCTTCAGTCGCTGACGCCAGCGCGGCTGAGGCGGGGGTGAACGCCCAGGATCAGGCGATTGCCACCGCCCAGGCCACGCTCGATCACAGCAAGTCCGATCTGGAACTGGCCCGAGCCAATTTCGAGCGTTACGATCAGCTATATAAGAACCAGTTGATCGCCCGCCAGGAGTACGAACAGTATCGCGCCACCTTCAACGCGGCCGACGCCGG
>JANXXL010000120.1 GCA_025350625.1 Bryobacterales bacterium
TCTTTGTAGCCGGCGTCCGCCATAACACTCTCTACTGCAATCGAGGCAACGGCACCTTTGAGGATGTCACCGCCAAGTCCGGGATCGGCAGCGCCGAATGGTCGGCCGGCGCTGCCTGGCTCGATTTCGACAACGACGGCCTGCTCGACCTCTTCGTCGTCAACTACGTCGACTGGAAGCCGGAATTCGACCAGTTTTGCGGCGATGCCGGCCGCGCCATCCGTGTCTATTGCCACCCGCGCCTTTTCAAGGCCACCGCCAACCGCCTCTATCGAAACCTGGGGAACGGCCGCTTCGCCGACGTCTCCGCCCAGTCCGGCATCGCCGCACACTTGGGGAAGGGGATGGCCGTAGCGGTGGCCGACTACGACGGCGACGGCTTCCCCGACCTGTTCGTGACTAACGACAAGATGCCCAACTTTCTCTTTCATAACCTCGGCAACGGCCGCTTCCAGGAAGTGGCGTTCGCGGCAGGCGTTGCTCTGCCGGATACCGGAACCGAGATGTCCGCCATGGGAGCCGATTTCCGCGACCTCCAAAACAAAGGACTTCCCGATATCGCAATCACAGCCTTGGCAGGCGAAACCTTCCCTCTGTTTCGCAACCAAGGCCGCGGACTGTTCGCCGATGCCGGCATCGCGTCGCGCCTCGGCCCGCTCAGCCGCCTCTACAGCGGCTGGGGCATAGGCATTTTCGATTTCGATAACGACGGATGGAAAGATATTTTCACCGCGAATTCCCACGTCAACGACCGCGTGGAAGATTTCGAAGCAACCGCATACCGGCAGCACAACAGCATATTCCGCAACACCGCGGATGGACGATTCGAAGACGTGTCCGGGCAAGCCGGCCCAGGTTTCCTACAAGCAGCGCGCCCCCATCGCGGCTGCGCCTTCGCCGACTTCGACCAGGACGGCCGAATCGACGTGGTCACCTCGTCGCTAGGTGACCGTCCGGAGCTGTGGCGGAACGTCAGTCCCCAGAGCAATACGTGGCTGATTCTGAAATTGACGGGCACAAAAAGCAATCGCGACGGCATCGGAGCTGTAATCCGGATCGGCGATCAAACCAATCACATGACCACCAGCGTAGGCTACGCATCGTCGAGTCTCTTTGGAGTACACTTCGGCACCGCGCAGCGCAAGGAAGTCGACCGGATCGAAATACGATGGCCAAGTGGCATCCGCCAAGTCTTACGAAACGTGAAGACGAATCAGGTTCTCAAAGTGCGTGAATCGGACAAGCCTTAAGGGGTGGTGTTAGCCAGCGATGCACGCAAACGCTGGTATGCGGCCAGCGCGTCCCGCGCCTCCGCTTCCCGATGCGTGAGTTGATACGCGCGGAAGAGCTGGAAATGAGTGTTCCCATCGGTATCCACCGGGAGTGCATCGTGCAGAAGCGGAATTGCTTCCTCGGCTTTTCCCGTCTGCAGCAAGCCCTGACCCAGCGCCGCGCGCGCCGGCAACAGCCGGGCATCCCCGGCAATCGCCGCGCGCAGGTAAGGAATCGCGGCCGCCGGCTGCTGTAGGTTAAGCAGCGAAGCACCGTAAAGAAACTGAACATCGGCCGCCCCGGCACTCAATATAGGCCGCAGCGTGTCCATCGCCGATTCGTAGCCGCGGCTGCGGAACAACGCCCATCCCAGGCCCATCCGCGCCGTACGGTTTTCAGGTGCAAGAGCCAGCGCGGCACGCCACTCCGCGGCCGCTGCGCGCCAACGCAGCGCTGTGTCGTGAACCTGCGCTGTATGCATATGCGACTCCATGGACGGAGGCAAAGCCAGCAATCGGCCCCAGGCTTCCGACGCGGCCTCGCTCCGCCCCAGCGCTTCAAACCCGCGCCCCAAGCCTGACCAGACCCGAGGGTTCGCCGGCAGCAATTCGGCGGCCGCCTGCAGGTGAGTCACAGCTTCACCGGGCTTCCCGGTCTCCAGCAATGCCTCGCCCAACATAAGCCGGGCATTGCGCTCACGAGGGTTGGCCGCAACCACCAATTCGAGCGATTCGACGGCAAAAGCGAACTCGCCGAGCTCCAACTGACTGGCGCCCAGAAAAAGCCGCGCGGGCAACAGATCGTCCTGCAGCCGCAACGCCGCCGACGCATGTACCACCGCTTGCGCAAACTGTTTAGCCTTATACTCCGTGATGCACAGATTCAGCAGCAAAACCGGATTTTCAGGCGACGCCAGAACCAACTCCCGATAAACGCGAATGGCCTCGTCCAACCGGCCAGCCGCCACCAGACCAGCGGGATCAAGAGTCTGGGCCCAAGCCGCACCAGCAACCAGCACCGCGCCCCAGACCATCTCACGAAGCAGATACACCATCTTTTTGCCTATCTCATTTATCCCATTTATCCCAGCCAAATATTTCCGCCATCAACCCGCATACCCATCCGGCCGCCCGCCAAACCAGTTACACCTCTTCGGCTGCTTAGCCCACCAGCAAGCCATCGCCACAGCCAGCACCAGATCATCGTGTTCCCCCTGCCGCCGGTTCCCATACGAATCATGCCCGGAAGCCGAGACCTTAACCCGCATCCCCCCAAGCTCTTTCAGAAACTTCCCATACTCCGGTACATTCCCGGCAATCCGCATCTCGCCCTTCTCAAACATAACCTGCAACCCCACCACTAAATCCCGCTTAGGCACACTCCAAGCCGCTCCCGACTGCACTGGCGATTTCCCGCCGGTAATCGTCACCGGCACCAGCCGCCCCCCTGGCCAAGCTTCGCGCAGCATATCCAGCACCGCGCCGCCAACCCCCGTCGCATCCACCACCAGCTCGCACCCGCCCGTCATCTTCGGGTTCTTCACCAGCTTCATCACTCGCGCCACCACCGCCGGATAAGTCGTACCCAGCGGCACCCGCTGCAGATACCGTAAGCAATACGTCGTCTCCCTGAAATCCTGCCAGGTCACACGGTCCACGGCATCGTACCGCCGCTCCAGCCGTTCCACCACGCACAAGGCCGTAAAGTCCTGTTTCTGCCCCAGGTCCACACCCACAAAATGCTCGCTGGTCGACTCCAATATCCTCACGTCACCACCGTTCCTCAAGCTCGATAGCCTGTAAGTCAGGCATCATTGCCCGCCGCACCAGGTCCATATCGAACAAACTCCCTTCTTCACCCACAAACTCACACCCAAATTCCTGCCGGAACCAGCGGTCACCCAGAGTCGCCTTCTGCTGCTCCAGAAGCGCAGCCGGAATCCGCGGGCACTCGGCCCCTGGAACGCTTACCCGCAGCCACCCATCCCCGCCATTCGTCCATTCTTCGTAAAAGAAACCTCGCTGTCCGCAGGGCGTGCTCATCAGCCACAAATCCCCATCGCCCACCGCCAGCATCGGCAATATGGCTTTATACAGATCGTCGCTCACCCGGGCGGCCTCATCGATCAGCAGCAAGGAAACCGCCGAAAACCCCCGCACGTTAGCCTCCACATCGGGCAGCCCCACAATCCGCGAACCATTGGGAAATACCAGCGAGCACTCGTTGTCGCCATCTCCGCGCGTCTCTATCCCCAGCTTCCGCACAAACCCCGCCGCCTTGCGCAGAAACTCCCCGCTTTGCCGCCGGCACGGACACACCACCAGCACCAGACTCTCCGGGCACGAGTACGCGCGATGCACCGCCTTTGCCGCCGTCACCGTACTCTTGCCCCACTGCCGCGAGCAGTTCAGCAAGCCCCGCCGGCCCCCCGGCCCCAATACAATCCGCTGCTTCGCATCCGGCTCAAACCCCAGTCGTTCCCGGGCGAACCGCACGCCGTCAAAACCGCACATAACGTCACCAATCATTAGCCAGTTCCTCCAGGGCCCGCATCACCGCCTCATGGGCTCCCGCGAACGGCGCAATCGCCCGGTCAATCGCCGCGCGAATCCGGGCCCACTGCAACGCAGTTCCCTCCGGCCCCGCCGCCGCGTCCGAAAACACACTAAGCGGAATCCACCTAACCACCTCATCCATGCTCAAGTTCACGAAATACCCTCACTAAACGCCAAAATTACCAAAACCCCGAACCAAGCCAGCCCAAAAAGGAAGCCACCCGTAAGAAAAGAAACTAAATAGAGGTACAAGAAATCCGTGACCACAAAAATTCACCAGGACGGCGATCCCCCCACGACCGCACCGGACGCCCACGTCCGGCTCTAGCTGTATGGACATTGTCCATATCCAAAGCTATATTCCAAACAGAGGTATCCGGCAATGCCAAAGGTCGAATCACCGTTACGAGACACCAAAGTCCAATTGAGGATGATGCCGCTCCAAAAGGAAGTGATATCCCGGGCGGCCAACCTGAAGCAAACCACCCTCACCAATTTCATGGTGGAGAACTCCTTCATCGCCGCGCAGCAAATCCTCGCCGATCAAGTGCATTTTTATCTGTCCTCCGAAAAATGGGAAGAATTTTGCGCTGCTCTCGACGCGCCGCCGAAAGATATTCCCGCGCTTCGGAAACTGCTCACCGAGCCCAGCGTGTTTGATGACGCTGAATAGGCCGGTTCCAATCGACAAGACGTGAGCACAAGCGATGATCCACATCACGCCGATTGGCGGCGAGAGGCGCAACAATCTGTTTTACTTCGCGGATACATGGGGCCAAAGCCTAGGCGACTACCATGCCTGCATCCCGATAGAAAACACCTCCAGTACCCTGCGGCAGCTTTTGGCAGTGCTGGAGCAAGTTTGATCACGTTCGGTGTCCCAGGCAGGCGCACATGACGCGATTGCTGGGCACAGGGGGGAGAAAGATACCAACCGTAGGGCGAGGAACTATGAGAGGAGACGCCCAGTTCTACAATGTTAGCCAGAATATCTCGACCCCAATTTTGCTGGAACCGAAAGTTTTCCTAAGTTGACTTATTTAAGTCGCCTTGATACGCTCATTTCCATGGAGAAGAAGACGGTTCGTACCTCACTCGACATCCCGGTCTCTCTGCACCGCCGCCTCCACGAAGCAGCTAGTCGCCAAAGCTGCTCGGCTCGTCAGATCATTCTGCGCGGTATCGAACGCGCAGTCAATGAAATTGCGCCAGAGCGTCCGCCCCGGCGTCTCAGTCTGGACCCGCCCATCATTCCATCCCGCGGTAAGCCTTTCGATCGAACCAACGAACAGATTTATGACCTCATTGAGTTTCCCTGACGTCAATGTGTGGTTTGCTCTGCTCTATGCTGATCATGTCCATCGCGCGTCGGCGTTGACGTGGTGGCGGTCCGAGGCAACTGAAAAGATTGCTTTTACCAGGCTGACGCAGATGGGCTTGTTGCGCCTGTCGACGACAGCGACGGCCATGAACGGGCAACCGCTCACGATGACCGAGGCCTGGCAGGCTCATGATCGCCTGTTTGAGGATGATCGTGTTGTAATCTTTCCCGAACCCCCCGGCGTCGAAG
>JANXXL010000350.1 GCA_025350625.1 Bryobacterales bacterium
CGGTGTCCACCATCGCCAAGCCGAAGAAGGACATGGTCGGCGTGGACCTCTTTATCGATTGGACCGAAGGGACGCCGGACGAACTGGGCAAGCAGATCGAGAAGCTCTCGGGCAACAACCTGAAGCTGATTATGATCGGCAGCCGCGGCACCAAAGTGTATCCCGATGGATTCCCCGACACCCTCACCAGCGACGCCTGGATCTGCCGCTTCATGGGAGAGACCGAAGGCGCGGTGGTGACCCACGCGCAGATCATCCATCTTTTGCAGCGCGTTAAGGATGCCGGTTTCGACTTCATCAAGTTCGAGAGCCTGTGCAACTTCGACGGCAAGGCCGGCTTCTCACTGAGCCAGGGCCAGTAGGACATTCCCATCGGTAACGAACTGAAGCCATTAGTTGCGGTGATCATGGGCAGCAAGTCCGATTGGGACACGCTGCTCCATGCCGATGAAGTGCTTACCCAGTTCAGCGTGCCGCACGAATGCCAGGTGGTTTCCGCGCACCGGACGCCGGACCGCAAGGCGGAATTCGCGGCTGGCGCCGAGGCGCGCGGAATTGAGGTAATCATCGCAGGCGCGGGCGGGGCCGCGCATCTTCCCGGAATGGTGGCGGCGCATACGCTGGTGCCGGTGCTGGGAGTGCCGGTGGAAACCCATGCGCTGAAGGGTATGGATTCGCTGTTATCCATTGTTCAGATGCCCGGCGGGGTGCCGGTGGGCGCCATGGCCATTGGCAAGGCGGGCGCCATCAACGCCGCGCTGCTGGCGGTGGCGATTCTCTCCAACACAAGGCCGGAACTTCGTGAAAAGCTGCGGCGGTTTCGAGAGCAACAGACCGCGAAAGTTCTTCAGGATAAGTTACCGTGAGGGAAAAGCCGATCCTGCCCGGTGCGACGATCGGCGTTCTTGGAAGCGGCCAGCTCGGCCGCATGTTCGCCATCGCCGCGCGGCGGATGGGCTATCGCGTTCATACCTTCTCTCCCGATTTCGATACTCCGACCGGACAGGTTTCCGACCTGGAAATAGCCGCTTCCTATGACGACCTGGACGCGGTGCGCCAGTTTGCACGGGGCGTCGATGTAGTAACATTCGAGTTTGAAAATGTTCCGGCTCCCACCGCCGCGGCTGCTGCTGAAGCGGCGCCTGTACGGCCCGCTGGAAGCGCATTGCACACCACACAGCACCGTCTGCGTGAGAAGACGTTTCTGACTGCGGCCGGACTCCCGGTCACGCCGTACGCGCCGGTCTACAACGTGGATGAGTTGAAGGCGGCGTTGAAGATCCAAGGCTACCCGGCAATCCTGAAGAGCGCCGACTTTGGATACGACGGAAAGGGCCAATGTCTAATCGACTCGCCGGAGTCTATTGAAGCCGCGTGGGTGGCGGTTGGGCCTTCGCCGGCAGTGCTGGAATCCTTCGTCGATTTCGAACGGGAAGTATCGGTGGTGGCGGCGCGCGGCGTGGACGGCAGCTTCGTGCACTACGGCGTGATTGAGAACGATCATCGGAATCGGATTTTGGATGTCTCGCTGGCCCCGGCGCGGATCAGCGCGAAGACAGCCGGCGACGCGGTGGAGATGGCGCGGACGGTATTAACCAAATTGGAAATCACGGGCGTGCTTTGCGTTGAGTTCTTTGTAGCCCGCGATGGCAGCCTGTTGATCAACGAACTTGCTCCGCGGCCGCACAATTCCGGGCATCTGACGGTGGATGCCTGCGTCACCAGCCAATTCGAGCAGCAACTGCGCGCGGTTTGCGGCCTGCCC
Source organism: Bryobacterales bacterium (assembly GCA_025350625.1). Taxonomy (GTDB): domain Bacteria; phylum Acidobacteriota; class Terriglobia; order Bryobacterales; family Bryobacteraceae; genus Palsa-187. Next base: position 1,766 of record JANXXL010000350.1, read on the forward strand.
CTGGGGTCGACCGAACTGCTCTGCCCCGCCGCGATGGCGAACCTGCTGGGCGACCTCTGGGATCAGGGCGAGCCGGATTGGGCCGCCGCATGCGCATCGCCGGCGGTAAAGCTACACCTTTATGGAAAGCTCTCCGCAAGGCCTGGACGCAAGATGGGCCACTTAACGGCACTGGGGAAGAATGTGGAAGAAACGGTTCGGGAGGCGCGGATTTCGCTGGCCGGGTGTGTTGGTAGCGCTAACGAGAATCGAACTCGTATTTAAGCCTTGAGAGGGCTCCGTCCTAACCGTTAGACGATAGCGCCACGCGACCCTAACAGTATAGCAAGCCCGCGATGTACAATCAGTGCGATGAAATGGTTTCCTATCGCATTTTTGCTAGCCGCCGGTGTCTGGGCGGTGACCCGTCCCACGGACATCCCTTTCGAGAAACACACGCTCGACCTGGGGGCCAACGAAAGCTGCGCCCTGGCCGATGTAAACGGCGATGGCAAGCTGGACATCGTCTCCGGCGAGAACTGGTTTGAGGCGCCCTCGTGGACCAAACACAAGTTTCGGGAG
>JANXXL010000388.1 GCA_025350625.1 Bryobacterales bacterium
GGACCGGCCCGTGGATGCGCAGGATCGTGACGTAGGGCGGGACCTGCTGGTCTTGCAGTTGATGCGGCCGCGCGTCCTCAACGTCCTCCGCGGTGAGCACGCCTACGGTAGTGGTCTGCGCCACGCGATAGATGTAGAGCAAGGCCGCCAGCGCCATGCCCACCTCGACAGCTACCGTCAAATCCGCCATCACGGTGAGGGCGAAAGTGATGAACCACACCGAACGGTCAGCGGACCCCAAGCGTACGATGGAGCCGATCTCGCGCCATTCGCCCATATTGTAGGCCACAACGAACAGCACCGCCGCGAGCGTCGCCATGGGAATAAAACGCGCCCACGGGGCTAGAACCAGCACCACTCCCAGCAACACCAGGGAATGAATTATGCCGGCTACCGGTGTTCGCGCGCCGGAGCGGATATTGGTCGCAGTGCGTGCGATGGCGCCGGTCACCGGGATGCCGCCGAATAGCGGGCTGGCAATATTGGCGAACCCCTGGGCCACCAGTTCGGCGTTGGAGTTGTGCCGGTCGCCGCTCATCGAATCTGCCACCACCGCGGAAAGCAGGCTTTCGAGCGCGGCCAAAATGGCTACCGTGAGCGCCGAAGGCAATAGCGGCAGGATCAGATCCGCGCGAAATTGCGGAATATGGATAGGCGGCAGCGCGCGGCTGATGCCGCCGAATTTGCTGCCGATAGTTTCGACCGGCAACTGAAACACGCCGGCCACCAAGGTTGCCGTCAGCAGAGCCACAATCGAACCGGGCACTCGAGGAAACAGCTTTGGCACAAATATAATCAGTGCAAGAGAGCTTACTGCTACTGCCAGCGCCGCCGGGTTGGTTGTCCCAATGTGAGCCGCGATCGTCTTTATGCGCGCGAAAAACTCGCTAGGGTTTTCGGGGATGGTCAGTCCGAAGAAGTCCTTGATCTGCGTGGATGCGATCAATAGCGCTATACCGTTGGTGAATCCAATCACGATGGGCCGGGGAATGAAGCGCACTGCCGCGCCGAGTCCGGTGAATCCCAGAAACAACAGAATCACTCCGGCCATCATGGTGACCATGAAAAGCCCGGAGAGCCCATGCTTGGCGAGGATCGCCGCGACAATCACCACGAAGGCGCCGGTGGGTCCGCCGATTTGAACTTTCGAGCCACCCAGAAACGACACCAGGAACCCGCCGATAATAGCGGTGTAGATACCCGCTTGCGGTGTCACTCCGGAGGCGATGCCGAAGGCCATTGCCATGGGCAGCGCTACCAATCCTACGGTGCTGCCCGCGATGAAATCGGCAAAAAGATCGCCCCGCCGATAACCCGGAAGGGTAGACCACAGCTTGGGTGCCCATGCAGACCAGGCAGTGAGCAACTGTGGGGGGCGAGAGACGGCCAATGCCTTTATTCTATCGGTATTAACGGGCCGGCCTAGCGGAGCTTCAAGGCGGGTGTACCCGCCATCCCCTCGGTCATCACATCTTCGCCCATGAACTGCATCATTTCCATTCGGTCGCTCACCGACACGAGGGAGGTCATGGCCTGATGAAATTCCTGCGGTTTCATCGCGGCGAACTTAGCTCGTTGCGCGTCCGTCAGCGCGGCTTTCATCTTGATCGCGGTCTGGTATCCGGTGAACATTTGTTCGCCTTTCAGGCTTCCAATCTGTTCGAACAATTTCCTTACCAGATCGCCTTTAGAAGTACCCGGAGCGAGCAGCGTATCCAGTTCCTTGCGCCTCGCCGCAATCTGGCCGGATAAAGTTTTGGCTTTAGCGAGCATTTCATTTTTGAGAATTTGCAACTGAATGACCTGCGCTGCGGAAAGACCCAATTCAGACTGCAATTCCGGGAGCACGAATGACGTCATTACCATGAAGTGCGCCGGCCCTTGCAGTTCCGTCTTCGCTAAGTAAGCCGGCGGATCTTCATGATTGTGCTGCGCCAGTGCAGCAAATCCGCTCAGTCCTGCCAATCCCAAAAACAAAGTTGCGGCTGGAAATCGTAACCGGTGCATAGTCCCTGGTTAGAACGTTGCACGCGAGTTGCCAAGATCACAATGTTGGCTAAACCCTGGACCACCAGCAAATCCGCGAACCGCCGGGACAACCCCTCGTCACTTTCGAGCAGCATTTTCACTGCGCGAATCGGCGAGGGGCTTGGATTCAGGCGAACTTTCGCAGCAGTCTACTACCTGGGCGCCCCATTCGGCATTCCTTCGTGTGTCATCATGCCGTGGCCGGACTTGCCTGCCATGCCGGCGTCCGTCATCATTTCACCCATCATCATTCCGCCCATGTTTCTGCCCATCATTCCGGTATCCATGAATTGCATCATTTCCATCATGTCGTTCATGGTCAAGTGAGACATCATCGCCTGGTGAAACTCGCGGGGCTTCATGGCGGCGAACTTGGTTCGTTGCTCGTCCGTTAGCGCCGCTTTCATCTGGAGGGCGGTTTCGTAGCCGGTAAATTGCTGTTCACCCCGCAGGCTGCCAATTTCTTTGAATAGTTTCTTTACCACTTCGCCTTGGGAAGTCCCCGAAGCCAATAGCGCGTCCAGTTCCTTATGCTTCGCCGCGATCTGACTGGAAGAAGTTTGGCTTTGGTTTAGCATCTGCTGCTTGAGTTCGCGCAGTTGAGTGACTTGCTGCGTGGAAAGACTCAAATTGGTCTGCAATTCGGGTAGCACAAATGGTGTCATTACCAGCCGATGGCTAGGCCCCTGCATCATCTCCATCCCCATGTTCATCGTGGGCCCTCCGGCTTTCGGCATGCCTGCTGCCGCCGGATCTTCATGATTGTGCTGTGCCAACGCAGCAACTCCCCCCAACCCGGCAAGCCCCAGAAACGCGGTTCCACAGAAAAATCGTAGTTTATTCATAACTGCCTCTTTCGACTATGAACGATGCACGCGGGTCGCCAGGATGACTACCAGCGCAACCAGGTACAATGCGCCGCCACATAAAAGCGTCATCCGCAGGCCAGTGTAGATGGCCAGAACGATGGCTCCGCCCGACCCCAGCACGCTGGCGGCGGCATTCAGCGACCATGCCCAGCGCACCGAGGGTGAGTGGCGTTCTTCCAGCCGCAGCAAGCCGCTAGGGAATGGCATGCCCATCAGAAATGCCGCCGGGGCAATCGCGAGCGCGGTGATCAGCATCTTAGCCGGCAGCGGCCAGGAAACCGCAGCGCCGGTGAGCGCGGGGGCCGTGAACGCCAGCATTGCGACCAGAATCGCGATTCCGGCCAGCACTTGCATCAAGCGTACATCGTCGCCGGCGATCATCCGGCGGCTGTAGAAACTGCCTGCACCCGAAGCCACCAGCATCGAGAAGACAATGACGGTGAGCGCGTAAGTGGGATGTCCCAGCAACAGCACAAACTTCTGAATCAGCGCTACCTGGATCAATATATAGCCGGCGCCCAGGCACAGGAAGTACATCAAAAAAGTGAACACACCCTGCTCGCGGGGCAAACGCGTTCCCAGCAGCATGCGCGGCAAAATCAAGATGAGCAGAGTTGCGCCGATACTCACCGCGACCAAGGCATAGAGCAGCGGAATCGCGCGATTTACTTTGTAGTCCGCGGTTTCCGTACTCGCCTTCGTCACGAACCGCCATAGATCGCGCGGCTGCACGGTGTAGAAGAAGAACGGCCGGTCGTCGCTTACCGGCGAGACATCGTAGGGATAACCGCGCCAAAAATCCCGCGGATCGTAGCTCCCCAGCAGTTCCGCAAAGGCGCTGCCGGAGCTACTGGCCGCGCCATCGTCCGGCAGGAATAACGCCTCCATCTTGGTTTCAGAGAGCAACTTCCTGACGCGCCCGATATCTGCGTCCGAAAATGGCTTGCGCGAAATCAGCACGGTATCCTGGGCTCCCCAACCGTATAGTTTCGAGGTATCGTCGCGCACCACGATCACGTGCGCCGACGGGTGCGTTTGGTTCAGGCGCGCCAGCGCGTTCACGGCCAGCGAGACCAGCCGCAACGATTCCCGCGGCGGATCGAATCCCCAGCGGGTGAACACCAGCATGCCGTCATCGGTCAAGTGGGAAAGATAATCGTAGAACGCGTCGGTAGTGTAAAGATTGTTCTCCGAGAGCGCAAACGCGCCGGCGGCGGTGGAGGCCCAGGTATCGACCAGCGTCGCTTGCAGCACCTGATATTTTTCGCTGCTGCGCCGCACGAAGGAACGGCCGTCTTCTACCACCACGCGCACCTCGGGCCGAAGGTACAGGCGATGGCTTTCTTCCGCGAATCGCTCGCGCATGATTTTGGTGGCGATGATGGGATTGATTTCTACCGCCGTGATGTCGCGGCTGCCCGATGCCAGCGCGCGCGCCACATCGTAGCCGCCGCCCGCGCCGATCACCAGGGTCTTTGCGCCGGGACGCAGATAGTAAGGGAACCCGGGGCCCGCATGCGAAAGGTCAGTACGCTCCTGATCCGTGAGATGATCCCAGTCTTTGCCGGCCAGCGCGGTGGCCGCGTCGGCGTCGATCACGATGCTGGTATAGCCACGATTCGTAGTGACTCCCACACGCGAAAAACTATTCCACGCGACGAACTTTTCTGGTGGTAGCTTTTCCCCCTTGGCAACCCGGACGTCCAACAGGTTCATGCGCCCGTTTACCACCATCAGTGCCACCAGCAGCAGCGCGGCCAGCACCGCCGCCGCTCGCCGCCGGAAGTTGCCGGCCTGATGAAACCAGATGGCGGCGGCGATGGCATAGAACACGCCCGCTGCGATTACCGTGTTGGGTCCGCCAAAGGTATTCAGGAAGGGAATCAGCACCAGGCATCCGACAGCCGCGCCTGCCAAGTCGAAAAAGTAGGCGCGCTCCACGCGCTCAATGGCCTCCGACATGGCGATTGAAACCACGGTCCCAGCCAGAAAAAATGGCAGCGCGCTGGCGATATAAACGGCGGCGAGTGTGCCATACCCCAGCTCACTCGGACGCGAGAGGATGAACCACAGCGAGGCCACCACCGACACCGCATCGGCCAGCCCCAACGCGCCCAGTTTGGTATACAGGCGACCCGGGCGCGCCACCACCACGTACGAAAAAACGCCGCCCGACCCCAGCCCGAAGAGCGCAATTGAAATGGCCAGGAAGGCGAAATGATAGTAAAATACCACCGAGAAAATACGCGTGAGCGACAATTCCAGGATCAAGGTAGCCAGCGTGGTGATTCCCAGGCCGAGATACAGTTGGTTCCAGCGAACGGGATCGCTGACACTCGGGGTGGCCGAACTGATGCGGGACAATCCTCTACTTTAGCAATCTGGACTACGCTAGAACTATGAAGTTGACCATGACCGTCACCGTTCTTCTACTGGCGTCCTTCTGCAGCGCCCACGCGCAGGTCAGCCCGCCGGCCGCCGCCAACGCCACTATCGGCGGCAAAAAACTAAGCATCTCTTATTCCGCTCCTTCTATGCGGGGACGCAAGATCATGGGCGGCCTGGTTCCGTATGGCGAATGGTGGCGCACCGGCGCCGACAGCGCCACCATGTTCCGCACCGAAGCCGATCTCGATATCGGCGGACTCAAAGTTCCAAAGGGCGCCTATAGCATCTACACCTTGCCGGGCGCCAAGGAATGGCAGTTGATCGTCAATAAACAGACCGGCCAGTTCGGCACCGAATACGATCAAAAGCAGGACCTGGGGCGGGTCAAGATGAACCTGACGCAGACCCCCGCGCCGGTGGAAAAGTTTAAGATCGAGTTGTTATCGACAGGCGGCAATAAAGGCCTGCTCAAGATGACCTGGGAGCGGACCGAGCTGTCGGTTCCGATTACGGTCCAATAGGAGAAAAAGCTAATGATGACGCGACGCACTTTCTTGACATCGACCTTGGTATCCGGCGCCGGCTTAGCCGCTCTCGCAGTCCCGGCCTTTGCGCAAACGAGTCCCCCGAAAACCGCTACCGGGATGGTCGGAGGCAAAACCATCACCATTAACTATTACTCGCCCTCCATGCGCGGCCGCAAAATTTATGGCGAACTGGTGCCGTATGACGAAGTGTGGTGTCCCGGCGCGAATTGGGCGACCAGCATCGCGTCCAACGACGCCGGACTCGAGATCGGCAAAACCAAGCTCGCGCGGGGCGCCTACGCGATCTGGGTCCTGCCGGCCGCGAAGGAGTGGCAGGCGATCCTCAATAGCGACTCCAAGGCGTTCCATTTGGACCACGACTCCACTAAGGATCTCGGCCGCATTAAGATGAACCTGAAAGCGCTGGACAAGCCGGTCGAATCTTTGACCTTCGAAGTCCGCAGCGACGGCGGGAACAAAGGTACAGTGGCGCTGATCTGGGAGAATACCGAAGCTTCGTTCCCGTTTACGGTAGTGCCGTAGCTCTTTCCGCTGCTCCCACAAGGCAAGAGCTTCGGGGGAACGCATCCTCTTCACGCTCGACCCGGCCGCTACCAATGGCTTGGCGGATGAAGCTTCCTCAGCCGGCATCATCTATAAGGGCGGGGTGCGGCTTGCGATTAGGGCCACGGTTGCGTTGGTTCGACACGCCTGCGCGCGGCCCGTGTTCAAACCTAATGAAACCGCCTTCGCATTTGGACGGGTATCCAAAGGACATCGGCCGTTTTACCGATCGCGCCGCAGTATGGTATCAAAACAACATGCTTCCCAAAGCGGCGGATCGTCAAGACCCGCCCGAGCGCG
>JANXXL010000406.1 GCA_025350625.1 Bryobacterales bacterium
CTCACAACCCCTGCACTTGGAATACCATTGGCGTATAGGCTTGTCCGTTTCGCTGACGACATATAACCCGGCACTCGTAAATACTTTCTTGTGGGCAATGACTTGTGCTCCTGGTGAAAATTCGGCAATGGCAAGAGCGCGGTCACGACTGAGTTCTACATCTACATCACGTGACCAACGTGTCCAGCCGGTTTCCAATGTTACGACTTCCAAAGGAAATGCGTAGCGGGGAAGAAATCCACGTTTGGCGAGAACCGCAATGACATCACTGCCCAAAAGATCCTTGATAGCGCGTTCTATTTCATCGGTTCTATTTCCTGCTTCGAAAACCTTCTTGCGTTCCGCAACCAATGCTTTCAACTCGTCAGTAATTCCAATGAGAATCTCCTCATACTTCTCTTTAGCCAAGGCTTTCGCGCCTTGAAATCCTTCAAGTGCCTTTAAGCCAGATCGTGCCGCTTCGGTTCGAAATATATTTGCTTCACTTTGTTGGCTTAGCCAATTCTCAAATCCACGAAGTACGGCCTGCGGTACTTTAAACCACTGTGAAGGGATGTTCTCTCTTGAATCCGGTGCCAGAAAGCTTTCGAGCCGTATACTCTGCGCGATGCTGCCTATAACCCGTTCTTCTACGATCTTGGTTCGTAAGAATTGTGCAAAGACCATGGCATTGAAATGTCGCTGGGCAATAATGCGGTTGTTTATAAAGACGATTGGGGTTCGCACTTCGCCGGACATCAATCGAGGAGGGTCACTCCAGGCATCAGCATCGTATTTCGTCCGACGGCAGAGCGTGACGCAGACGGCGTTTTTATCTTCGCCGCGTCCAGCACGTCCTACCCGTTGGACATAATTGGCACTTGTGGGAGGGGCATTACGCAGCAGGACCTTTTGCAGATCTCCGATATTGATTCCCATTTCGAAGGTCGTCGTGCTGCTGAGCAGGTTGACGCCCTCCGCAGCTCGAAATGCATCTTCAATCTTCTTGGCCAGGTCTTTTTCGATCTGGGCAGTATGCTCTTCTGAGTTCAGGGTGCTGAAATGTGGCACAATAGCGCCGGACACCCAACGACCGATCATGTTCTCATTTGCAGGGTTGAAGGACCGAACCAGCAGCTGACCCTCGCATTCCTTACGCGGGCAGCACTGCCCAGCCGAGTAGGCGGTCACAATCCCACACCGATCACAGACATGTCGGCGAGATGGCTTCACAACAAGAATGCGCTCATGATCGAGTTTCCACTGTCCCCTAATTTCAATCAGGAGCAAGTTGGAAGTTAGAAAGCCCCAAATCCGTTCAGCAATGTCCATAATATTGTCTTGCGGAAGAGGAAGCAGGCGCCTCAAATAGCTGGTAATGAAGTTGTGCCGATATGTACCGTCCTTATTGACAAGAGGTAGCCACCCTTTTGTGTTTCTGATCTTATCTTTTCGCAACACATAGGCTATGGGTGCAGAAACACGACCGAATGCCGGAGCGTCAGGTTCGACACTTCTTGGAAGCGTGAATGCTTTTGCCTGACGAATAAACCCCAGCAATACTTGGAGTACAGCGTCGGTTTCAGATGGATTGAGGTGTGGGGCATTCAGGAGTGTGCGAAACAGCCCCTTTTCTCTTTCGTTGACGCGATACTCGACTGCGACCAATCCGAAATCTTCTGCAGATTCGCGAGCGGCATCGGGAATCCCAAAGTATGCAAATGTCTCTGCAATCCAGAGGTCTCGCATGCCTTTTGAGTCTGGTTTCTCATCCGGCAATCGCGAGACCGGCAAGAAGAAGTCTGGATCGTGGAAGTCTGATTCCTTATCGCCGAATTCGGCAAGGTACTGAGCCAGGTCAACGAAGGTCAATGGCTGGGCCTGTGCCCTTACAACTTCCGTGATCTTGCGTCCCAGATCGTACGAAAATGTCTCTTCCTCAAGGAGGGATGGAAACGCAGCGGCGCGCTGGCGGTTGTCCGTGAAGCAGAGCAATTTTCGTGGGAGTCTTCCAGCAGTTTTTTGAGGAGTGACCTGGAAATGCGCCAACGGAATGGCCATCGCCATCCCTATTTCATCGTCAGATTCTTGAAAGCGGCGAACCGGTTCGAGGCCTGAGCTATTTCGCGCCCCGCAGTTCGGACAGGAAGTTAAAGGCTTTTTCTCTTGCTTGTAGAGGTTCTCACGATCTCTTGCCCTTCCAGTATTCGGACATTGCCGATGGAAGATCTGTATTGATCGGAGATGGGGCTGAGCACAAGCACAATTATCTCCTGCCCCCGGGTCATTCTTTTTCCCACAGATCACACACCAATTCAGTTTGGCGGGATTGGCGAATAGGTTCTCTTGTTCTTCATCCTCCTCCTCGCCTTTCGGCTGCGTCGGATACGGCAAGCTGCCTTCGACACTGAAATAGGACCAATAAGAATCCGCAGCCCAGCTTAATTCCGTACTGAACGAATCAAAATCGGGCCTCACTTCGTCGGTTTCGTTGTCAGGACTTTGCGCCCGCCGCGGTCCTAAATCTTGCAACGCGCCAAAAAGGTATCCGCACTTGCGGCAGCTTACTACCTCCACCAACTTTGACACTCTATCAGCACGATGACAAGCTGGGCAGTCTCCTTCGGGCACATCCGTTCCATGCTTTCTTGATACAAAAAAAGCGGCTTCTGTATCACAACGATCGGGGCAGTCATTGTGGAGACAGACGTGTAACCCGCCCTGCGCTCTCACAAAATAGTGCAATCGAGTGGGCAAGAGGTCTTCATGTGAGCCATCTTTCTTGGCGGCTGCGACAATCTCCAAGAGAGCTTGGAGCCCTTCCTTTGATTGTGGGTCCTGTGGCCAAATGGCTGTCGCTGCTTTGTCTAGGAGCGTTGCTTGGGTGAGTGTTTTTCGGAGTCGATACAGGTTGTCATCGTGAGCAAGCAGATCAGCAAGTGGTTGGTTTGCAGTCTCAGCTCCCAGAAGATGCCGAACATCGGCTTGAGGATCACCGCGCAAGACCTCAGCTACTTGTAGGTAGTTGTTGAGCGAAGGAGTGAATGCTGGTTGCTTAAGCGAGGGTTCAATTGTGTCTCCGCCGATCGGGTTGTCTTCTGAAAACGTTTCATCGAAGAGATTAGAGGCAAACTGCCTGACGTTCTTTCTGCTTGAGGGATCATCTTTCTTGCCAAGTGTCGCGGATGTTGCAATGCATGTGAGCCTCTCAAGACCAAGACGATCTTTGACTCGACGAATCAGGAAAGCAATTTCAGTAGATTGGACACCGCGGTAGGCATGGGCTTCGTCCAATACCAAGAACTTGAGTCGGGCGTTTTCAAAAATGGGGGCATCGACCGGACGCTCCAATAGATATTCCAGCATCGAAAAATTCGTAATAAGGACTTGCGGCGGCGTGGCACGAATGGCGTCACGGTGGTTAAGCTTGTTCGGAATATCTCGTGTGAGTTGATTACTAAGGCGGCGCTCGACCTCCTGCTGTAATTGCCGCTGGGTCATGCCTGCGTCAGCTAATTGTTCTCGAATACTTTCTCGAATCCGTCCGACATACTCCTTCTGATCGGTAGGTGTCTGGCCGGTAAACCGGGCGAATGTAATGTGGGGGTGATCCCGCAACATCTGTTCCCATTCCCCCAATTGGTCGTTGACCAAGGCATTGAGCGGATAGATGATAATGGCGCGGAGGCCTGAGGCGGGATCGCTGAGCAAATCATCCAGAATAGGAATCTGATAGCACAGCGTCTTGCCGCTGCTCGTCCCGGTGGCAATGATGGCGTTGTGTCTGCCTAGTAAGAGTCGAAGAGCATCTGTCTGATGTTTCCATAAACCGTGTCCACTAAGACGCTGTCGGATTGTCTCGATCGTCTTTGGATGCAGCGAGAGTGATTCCAACGGTGCGCCGGGCCGATAATTCTGGGCTTTTTCTAGATAAGGACCGTTGACCAACTCTTGAGCAGAGAGTTTCGCCTCCCAAGTCTGTTTAGCATGATTGAAGGCATGATGAATTCGGTATTGAGCCTTGAGCAGCTCAAGGTAAGGCAGAAACACCTCTTTATGAAAACGAGTCGTTAGTGATTCCATAGTGAAGAACCTATGTGAACATTCATGTGCTGGAGACGATAGATGATTTCGTCATTCCGGTGGGCATCCCAAATCATCCTTAAATAGGGCAGCTCCCCGCGTTTATTGATTACCGCTACATCGGGCAAACTGATCCCGGGTCTGGACATCCAGCGATAGAGCCTCCAAAGCAATGAAGGATCGCCACAGTAATCGAGCTGGCATTGCTCGTTTTCTACATCAGCTAGCGTCGCCCTAGATTCCGCTATCTTCCAGAGAACTCCTTTTTGGACAAAGAACCCGTCTTTCTCATATTTGCGAAGCAAGTAAGGTGAAAGCCGAAGACTCGGTGCGATAATGTCGCAAGCGAAGAGGAGGTCATCCCACTTCATTCCCTCTTGTGTTTGACAGAGAAGGAACCATGGAAGAAATGCACCAGGAAGTTTGCTCCAGCATTTTTCCATTCCTGCCTTTGGATCATCCTTGTAGATTTGATATTGCTCCGAAAATCCTGACGCTTGAATGGAGAGAATCATTTTGCCATGTGATACAGGTGGACGATAGAAATCTGTCAACTGTTTGAAGCTCTTGGCTGTTCCGGACTTCGTTTTCTCGTAATTGAGAGGGCGTTTGCTCCAATTCCAAACATAGAAGTCTTTCCCGTCGTCTAGATGCACCTCTCGTGCTTCCCATTTCCCAAAGGCAAGTTTCCTATCTATGAAAACCCTAAATTTGTCACTTAGAACTACTTGATTATCTTTGTAGTACCCGCGAGGAATTGCCAGACATAAAATTGGCCAGTCTTCAATCTTGACCTCATCGTGAAGCAGTCTTGAGAAATTAGCCGCGTGTGATCCAGCACCTGCAAAGAACCGCGCCTCGATTTTTGAGTT
>JANXXL010000058.1 GCA_025350625.1 Bryobacterales bacterium
ATACGTCGTGTTCCGGATAGAGACCCGGAGCGGTCATCGGCGCCTTGAAATAGAACGACAGCCATTCCTGAATTCCGCGCATACCGGAACGCTGCGCCAAGTCCATGAACAGGACCAGATCGAGCACCAGAGGCGCGGCGAGGATGGAATCTCGGCAGAGAAAGTCGATCTTGATCTGCATGGGGTAACCGAGCCATCCGAAGATGTCGATGTTGTCCCAGCCTTCCTTGGCGTCGCCGCGTGGCGGATAGTAGTTAATGCGCACGGCATGGTACAGATTTTCGTAAAGATCCGGGTAGAGTTTGGGCTGCAGGATCTGGTCGAGCACGCTCAGCTTGGTTTCTTCTTTGGTCTTGAACGAACCCGGGTCTTCCAGAACTTCGCCATCACGGTTGCCTAAAATGTTGGTGGAAAACCAGCCGTTGATCCCGAGCATGCGCGCCTTGAATCCGGGAGCGAGCAGCGTCTTCATGAAGGTCTGGCCGGTCTTGAAGTCCTTGCCGCAAATGGGAACGTTACGCTCGCGAGCCAGTTCCAGCAACGCCGGCGTGTCGGTAGTCAGGTTGGGTGCGCCGTTAGCGAAAGGCACGCCGGATTTCAACGCCGCGTAGGCATAAATCTGGCTGGGCGCGATTTCAGGATCGTTGTTGCACAACCCTTTTTCGAAGGTCTCGATAGTCTGGTGCACGGCCGCGGCACGATGGAAAACTTCCGTCGACCCGCACCAGATCATTACCAGACGGCTGACGCCGGAAGTATCGCGGAATTGCGCGATGTCATCCATCAGCGCCAGCGCCTTGTCCATATTGCTGCCCTTGGTTTTGACGTTAGGGCCGTTGATGCGGCGGACGTATTCGGGATCGAACACGGCCTTCATGGGGCGAATCTGGGAGAGCGGTTCCTTCAACTGCGCGAGCAGCGCGGGTTCCAGCACTTTGGCGTTTACCGCGGCTTCGTAGGCGGTGTCTTCGTAAATGTCCCAGCCGCCGAAGACCAGGTCGTCGAGACCAGCCAGCGGTACAAATTCTTTGATTTTGGGCGAGCGGCCATCGGTGCGTTTCCCAAGGCGGACGGTGGAAAGCTGCGTGAGCGAGCCGATGGGGAGTCCCAAGCCTCGTTTGATGGCCTCGACGCCGGCGATGAAGGTGGTGGAGACGGCTCCGATTCCGGGGATCAGCACGCCTAACTTACCTTCGGCGGGCGCAATCTGGACGTTATCTTTGGCGGGCAAAATTTAGTGCTCCTAACGGATGTGTTCTCACTGGCGGCCGGCGATAAATTTGGAAGCGCAGGGCAGGACCGCGAGGAATGACGCCTATCCTACGATATACTAGCACTTCATGGTGAACCGCGCGACCAGCGGGCCCGTTCACGCCAGCGCAGTTAGCTCGGTAAGCGGAGCCGTAAGCATTCCCGCCGCGGGGCCCGCGCAGAGCATTTCCGCCGTGCTGGTGGACGACGAGAAGCTGGCGTCGGACGAGCTCGCCTATCTGCTCAAGGAGTTCCCGGACGTCGAGGTGATCGCCACCGCGTCGAATGGGATCGAAGCGCTCAAATTAATCGCCGACCTGGAGCCGGATCTGGTCTTTCTCGATGTGCAGATGCCCGGTCTCGACGGCATGGGCGTCATCGCGAAGCTCCGTGCACAAGGCGTGCCGCTGCCCTATTTTGTGATGGCCACCGCCTTTGACCAATATGCCGTCGAAGCGTTTCGCCTGGAAGCGCTGGATTACCTATTGAAGCCCGTGGAGAAAGACCGGCTGGCTATGGCAGTGGAGCGGGCGCGCAAAGGCATCGCGGAAAGAGCCAAGGCCGCCGCTCCTGCGGAGATGCCGGCGGCCAAGCCTTCGCTCCAGCGCTCGAAATTGTTAGTGAAAAGCAATCACCGGAACTTCATCGTGGATGCGCAGGAAGTAGTTTACGCCACCATCGACGACGGGTTGATCACGGTGGTGGCCTCGAACCTCGAAGGACAATCCAATTACCGTACCATTGAGGAACTGCAATCGAATCTCGATCCGGACATGTTCTGGCGGGTGCACCGGTCGTATCTGGTCAATATTCACCGCATCAAGGAAGTGATTCCGTGGTTTAAATCCAGCTTCCAGCTGCGCATGGATGACAAAAAGCAGACCGAGATCCCGGTAAGCCGGGTTCAGACTAAACGGCTAAGGGCGCTGTTGAAGTTATAACCCGCGCTTCGCCGATCACTCACCTCCGACGGGAGCTGGCATGGAACCGCGAGCGGCGGGTGCTGTCGCCGTCTTTCTTTTGAAACCAGCGGTCTTCTTCTTCGCCGCGGTTTTCTTCGCAGCCTTCTTGGCCGGCGCGCGTTTTTTCGCCGGCTTGGCCGGAGGGGCTATTACTTCGACCTTCTTTGCAGCCTTCTTGCGCCCGGTCGCGGCTTTCTTCTTGCTGGTAGCGGAGGTTGCCTGAATTCCCACTGCCTCTTTTGCCCGGTCTACCGCCGATTTTAAATCCGCAAAAGCTTCTCGCAGGGATGGCGCATGGGCTGAAAATCGTTTCGCTACGTCGGACATCAACGCCTCAATTTTGGCTAGTCGTTTGAGTGCTTTATTCTTCTTCATGGCTTCTCCTCCGAAATGAAAAGATGCGGCGACGCCCCGAAAATTTCGCCATATATGTAATCATTATGGGGTCGTGGCCAGTATACACCAATGAGCTATTTCGGGAGATGCCGCGACTCAAAATTGAAAAACCCCGCACGACCTTTTGGGGCTGTACGGGGTCCTTACTAGAGACTCGAGCTTCAGCGTGAAGCAGCCGATCCAGAGGAGGAGCGGCCTCGTCACTGAAACGAAACCTGAACTTAAGAGGTTCGGGATTAAGAGTCAGCCACCTCACGTGTGGTTAGAGTGCTGTAGTGAATTCTACTTCCAGATATCATTTTGACTGGACCACCTCCTTTTTCAGTGATGAGACCATAATATGACGAGTTCGTAACGCTGTCAAACATTTTGTGTATCGCGTGTAAGAGCTACCCATTCCTGGGTTTGGGCACGCAAGTGGGCGGGTCCCGCGAACAGATCGCCAATAATCGCCACCGCATCGGCGCCTGCGGCCAATACCGCCTGGGCGTTGGCGCGGGTGATACCGCCGATGGCAACCAGCGGACGTTTGGTCAGCGCGCGCAGGCGGCGTAATTCGTCAATCCCGACCACCGGGTCCGGGTTATGTTTCGACCCGGTGCCGAAGATGGGTCCTAGTGCCAAGTAGTCGGCGGGCTCGGCCGCGGCAGCGCGAAGCTGGCGCTCATTATGCGTCGAGAATCCGATGAGCGTCGCGGCGCCCACCACCTTGCGTGCGGCGGAGGGCGGCAGATCATCCTGGCCTAAATGCAGCGCTGCGCCGGTGAGAGTGGCGAGATCGGCGCGATCGTTCACGACAAACATAGCGTCCGCCTCGCGGCACAATTCGGCGACGCGCTCGAGTTGCGCAAACACATCGCGCGAGAAAAATCCTTTATGACGGAACTGGAGAATTTTCGCGCCGCCTTCGAGAATCTGTGCGGCGGCGGTTACGGGATCGACGCCGTGGCGCGCGGCGATTTCCGTGTCCAGAATCGGATAGAACTTAGGCAGCATGCGAAAGCACCTGGTCCGCGTCCGGAGTGCCGCGCTGGCCGAAGCGGATGACGCCATCCGGACCAATCAGATACACGGTCCGCCTTACGATCCAGCCCTTGGCGTTATAGAGCGCAGCAGTCTTTTGTCCTTGGTCGACCAGAAGAGGAAAGGGCAGGCGGCTCTTGGCGATGAACTGGGCGTGGCTTTGGGCGTTCTGGGGATTCACTCCGAAGATGAGTGCGTTTTTCTGCTGCGCATCCGACCAGCGGTCGCGGAATTCGCATAATTGCCGGCGGCAAACGGAGGTGTCGTCGCCGGGATAGAAGAGGAGCACTACGTTGTGGCCGCGCAATGCGGCAAGCGAGATCATTTTCCCGTCTTGATCGGGGAGCGAAAAATCGGGGGCGTGCGTGCCGGGCAGAAGTGGATCCGCGAAGAGCCAATCGAGCATGTGTGAAGGCCGGAGGCGGGTGCGCTTTCCCGAAATCTTATTGTAGCTGTTCTTGCGGGACCTCGACGTTGAAGCTGTATCCGAAGCCGCGCACGCTGCGGATGAAGGCCGGTCCGCCTTCCTGCTCGATCTTTTGGCGCAGGCGCAGGACGTAGACGTCGACGGTGCGGTCTGTAACGGCGCGGTCGTGGCCCCAGACGGCGTCGAGCAACTGCTCGCGGCTGAAGACAACGCCGGGCCGGCTCATCAGGAATTCCAGCAGGCGGAACTCGGTGGCGGTGAGCGTAAGCGCTTCGTCGCCCCGGCGCACATCGCAGCGCGCCCGATCGAGTTCAAGATCGCCCGAGCGGAGCACCTTGCTCACCGGCTTATCGCCACGGAAATGAATCTTTACGCGAGCGATGAGCTCACGCACGAAGAACGGCTTGACGATATAATCGTTCGCGCCCAGCTCCAGGCCCACGATGCGGTCGGTTTCAGACGCGCGTGCCGTTAGAAAGATAACCGGTGTATTCGCCAGATCTGAATTCGCGCGAATGCCTTTGCAGATTTCGAGGCCGTCGGAATCCGGCAGCATGATGTCGAGAATCACCAGGTCAGGATGCTCGCGGCGGCACATATCGAGCGCGCCCTTGCCGGTCTGCGACCCCACCACCTGGAAACCCTCTTTATCCAGGTTGTACTGGACCAAGTTGTAGAGGTCCGCGTCGTCCTCAATGAGCACGATTTTTTTCATAGACTTCTCATTTAGAGTAACCGTCTATCTGTTACAACCATATTACAGAACGGTTGAGAAGCGTTTAATTACGAAAAAATCGACGCGCGGGCTTAGTGCCTGCTGATGACTACACTTCGCCAACCGACATTCCCGGCGGCATCGTAGGCGCGAACCGTCACCGAATTGTTGCCTACTAGTAACGGAATTGCCGCCGACCAAGCGGTGGTCCCCGATGCGGACCCGGCGGAGCCGAAGTTGGTCGCCCAGGACACTAGCGTCACTCCGACATTGTCGCTGGCCGTCCCAGCGATGGTTACGGAAGACGCGGTGGTGGACATGGTTCCGGTGGATGGCGAGGTGATGGTCAAGCTGGGGGCAGTGGTGTCGGCGCCGCCAGAGCCTACAGCGGTCCGCGTAACGGTCAGCGTTTTCGACAGTCGGATCCCGCCGGCCGAGGCCGTGATGGTGATGTTATTCGCGCCCAGCGCTAGTGGAATATTGGCTATGGTCCAGGCCGACGCTGTACCTGCAGCGATTCCGGAACCGCCCGGCGAGGCGGACCAGGCGACGGTGATC
Source organism: Bryobacterales bacterium (assembly GCA_025350625.1). Lineage (GTDB taxonomy): Bacteria > Acidobacteriota > Terriglobia > Bryobacterales > Bryobacteraceae > Palsa-187. Next base: position 5,333 of record JANXXL010000058.1, read on the forward strand.
GCGCCCGATCCGCCCGTAGCCGATCCCGACAAGCTCACGCTTAGCGCGCTGGTGGTCAAAACCGCCTGATTCACCGTTAACGCCAGGGGAGCCGGCGGAGGAGGAATAACGGTGGAAGGCTGTGCGGCATAAAGCGTCAGGATAGCGGCCTTGTCGGGATCGGCCAAGGTTGTGACCATTCGGTAATAGGGATACATGACGGCTGCAGGGTCGTCGGAATGTCCCAAGCCGAGCGCGTGCCCCAATTCATGCAAGGCCACGCTGAACAAGTCGGTGTTGGCGCCGATGTGCCAGTTTTCCGAGTCGTCCAAGTGCAGGTCGCCGGCGATGGGTTCGGGGTTCGGTGGCGCGGGGTAAAAAGTGTGCGCCAGAACTCCGCCGGGTCCGTCAAACGGATAGCCGTCGCCGTGGGCATAGGTCGCAAACAGGATATTCACAGTATTAAGACCGAAGGGGTTGGCAGCCTGCTGCCAGGTAATCTGCGCGACCTTGGACCATTCCGCCATGGCGCGCCGGATTTCGGACTGTGCGCTCGCAGAGTCGAGCTGCGCGGTCATCTGATTCATGACATAAGCGATGGTGGCCGCGCCCAGTCCGGGGCCATCCCAACCGTCGCCGTAAGTGGGGATGGATTGCGGCGTAACTCCGTTGACAGTGAGCGCAGCCGCATAATAAGGCGCGGGAACGCCCGCGGCTAACTCGCGGGACGCCGGAAATATATACGCCACTTCGTCCAGGGAAGCCAGCGCGGGTAGTGTTCCCGCGGCCTGGTCTGAACTTAATAGAAGCATTAAGTGGTGCGGATGTAGATCGGGATTATCAACCGGCACCAGCCCCAGATTGAGCAGGTCGGCGCGCGCGCGGTCCATATCGGCGTCGCTGTGGAATTCCACCAGAAAATAGTTTGGCGAAGAAGCCATGAGCCCCGCGTGATCGGCCTGGGACATGGCCATTAGCGGGCTGATTTTATTGCCTGGATCAATAGGCTCGGCGTAATGAGCTCCTAAGGCCGCGATGTTGGCCGGGCGATCTATGGCCACTAGCAGGCCGTTGTCAGGAACATCGCTCAGCACGCGGATGCCGCGACGCCGCAGTGCCCGGACGGTGGCGGCGGTGGGATGCTGACGGAACTGCAGCAACAGGTGTCCGGGAACGCCGTCCGCGCCGCTCGAAATCTCAGTGACCGCGGCGTCCGGATTGGTTTCGATATCTCCTGTCTTGAGATGAATCACGGATTGGGCGGAGGAGATTCCAACCACGAGTGCGGCCAGCAGAGAATACCGGATTACCGAAACCATATCAGCCTCATCGTCTTGGCGATGAGAGAATTTGTCTGAAAAAAGCACTCCTGGTTATAGGGTTGTGCTTATCCCATGCGCATTGCGTTCGCTATTCCGCTGTGGTTGAGCTTCGCTCTAAACGCACAGTCGCCTGTTTACATCATTAATACGGTCGCGGGAAGTGACTGGACCGGCGACGGAGGCCCGGCCACGCTCGCCATCCTGAGGCAACCCGGCGGAGTTACCGCGGACAGCTTCGGGAACGTATTCATCGCTGAAACCGGGGGCCACCGGGTGCGCAAACTCGATCGCTCAGGCGCGATCACGACGGTGGTGGGTACCGGGATAGCCGGCTTCAGCGGAGATGGCGCGCCGGCGACAGCGGCACAGGTGGCGTTTCCCTATGGCCTGGCTGCAGACATATTCGGAAATCTTTTTATCGCGGACCTGGGCAATGCACGCGTGCGCCGAGTGAGCGCGGGCGGCAACATCTCGACCATCGCGGGAGGAGGATCGCTCGATCCGTTGCCAAACCTAGCTGCCCCCGGCATTCCCGCCACTACGGTGAAACTGGCAGCGCCCCGCAATTTGCTGGCCGACGATAGCGGGAGCCTTTACATCTCCGATTTTGGCGGGCACCGCGTGTTTCAGCTTTCCACCACCGGGTTGCTCTCGGCGCTGCTAGGCACGGGAGTGCGCGGATATTCGGGCGATGGCGGTTTGGCAGCGGACGCCCAGTTGGCCTATCCGGCGGGCTTGGCGGCGGGCTTCGACGGATCGGTTTACGTCGCGGACAGTTTGAACCACGCAATCCGCAGGATCACGAGCGGCGTGGTTACCACCTTCGCCTCGGTGGGAACTCCGGTGGGGCTGGCGCTGGATGTCTTCGGAACGCTACAGGTGGCCGATCTCGAGGCGGGTGGCCTGTTGCGATTTCCGGTCGCGGGCGTAATCTCCCCCTTAAAACTACCCGCGAGCGATGTGGTGAGGGCGTCGGACTTCAGTTTATTTGTGCCGGACAGCGCGGGCGGCCTGGTGCGCCGCGTGTCGCTCAGCGGAGAAATTTCGATCGCAGCGGGCGGCGGCGATCCCGCGCGCGGAGATGGAGGCGCGGCGACAGAAGCCCTGCTGAACCATCCGAGCGGCGTAGCGGTGGACGCGGCCGGCAACCTTTATATCGCGGACCGCGACAACCATCGCCTGCGGCGCGTAGGAGCCGACGGTGTCATCGGCACGGTTGCGGGCGACGCCGCGTGGTCCGCTCCGAGTGGCGTTAGCGTCGATGCAGCGGGGAATATTTATGCTGTCGATTCCGGCGCACGTAAGGTGGTGCGGATTCGACCGGGCGGTGCGCTCGACCAGGTCGCTCCCGGCCTGATGCTGAGAGCGCCCACCAGCGCCGTGGCAGATGCTCGGGAGAACCTGTATATCGCCGACACGGGCGCCGGCACGATTTTCCAAGTCGATTCCGCCGGAAGGGCGTCGGCGATCTTGGACAAACTGGCTGGGCCGAACGGCTTGGCGCTGGATGGCGCGGGCCATCTCTATTTCAGTGAGCAAGACGGCGCGCGAGTGCGTCGACTGGATTTGGCTTCAGGCGATGTAAGCGACCTGGGAGCGGGAGCATGGAGTATTCCGCGGGGCATCGCCGTCAGTACCGGCGGCGAGATTTTCGTCGCCGATAGCGGCAGGCAGCAGATTATGCGTGTCGATTCTGCGGGCCAAGTCACGGCTATCGCCGGGTTGGCTGGGGCACCCGGCAGCTCCCCAGTCCCGGGTTTTTCGGGCGACGCGGGGGCGGCCACTGCGGCGCAATTGAATTTCCCCTGGGATGTGGCCATCGGGCCGGGCGGCATATTATACGTCGCCGATCTGGAGAATCACCGCGTTCGGCGTTTGGATCCGCAACCTGTGGCTGTTCCAGTTCCGGTTCCGGTTCCCGTTCCGGTGACAGTATTAAACGGAGCGAGCTTGGCGCGGGGACCGCTAGCGCCTGGAATGCTGTTGGTAGTCCGCGGGTCGGGCATTCCCGCCACGGAAGCCGCCAACACCGTCGTGTTAATCAATTCGATTCAGGTCCCGATATTGGCGATGGACAACGCCCAAATTCAAGTGCAGGCGCCGTTCACGCTAGCTACGCCAGCCGACGCCGAGATTGTGATCGTCGACAACGGCAGCATCGCGGCAACCATCTTAGTACCGACGGCTGCGGCCGCGCCCGCGCTCTTTCCGGTGGACCCGCAGGCCACTGCCGCAGCGGCAGGCGCAGTAGTGGGATTCTACGGAACCGGTCTCGGGTTGGGAGATTTGCCGGTCACGGCGACGATTAGCGGGTTAGCCGCCGAAGTGGTGTCGCTCGATCCGTCGCCAGGCTATGCAGGCTTGTTCCAGATCAAAATCCGGGTGCCGGCGGCAGCCGCGCCGGGAAAGGCGGCCGTCATGGTCATGGTGGGAGGCGCGGCTAGCCAGGCGGGGGTCAATATGGCGATAACCGCGCCATGACGCGGGCGGCCTATTAAACGTATTGCACTTCTTCTTCGAGTTCCAGACCGAATTGCCTGCGCACGCGCTGTTTCAAGTCTGCGATCAACTCACGCACTTCGTAGGCGGTGCCGCTACCCTGGTTATAAATAAGATTCGCGTGATAATCGGCCACCCGGACGCCCCCACGGGCGAGGCCCTTCGCGCCCGCCTGTTCGAGAAAATACGCCGACGGGATTTTCCCTTCCCGGACTACCGACGCCGGGACCTGCGCGCGCACCGCTTCGGACAAATCGCTCCATAAAAGATTCTTGAAGATGCTCCCGGCGCAGCGCATGGTGGGCGGATACTTTTCGTTGCGGATCTTTAAAATTGCTGCGGCGGCGGTCCGCAATTTATCCGCATCGGAGGATTCCAACTGCAGAGTAGCCGAGAGCACGATCCAATTTTTCCGGCGTTTGAAGATGCTCTCGCGGTAAGCGAACTCGCAGGCGGAGTTGCCGATTTCACCGATGAGTCCGTTTTCGGCATTTAAAAGGCGGACGCTTCGAATCCGCTCGTGAATCGAATGCCCGTAAGCCCCGGCATTGCCGTAGACGGCCCCGCCCACCCAGCCGGGAATTCCAGTCATGGTTTCCAAACCTTTGAGGCCGTGCGCGATCGAGGCGTCGACCAGGTCCTGGAGCACCGCTCCGGCCGCAACATTCACCGTCGTGCCCGCGAATTCGAGAGCCGGGTTGGTATAGCGCAATACCACGCCGTCGTAACCCTGATCGGACGCCACCAGGTTGGTGCCGCCCCCCATAACGGTATGCGGTTCGCCGCCTTCGCGAATCGCGCGGAGAATCTCGATCAATGCGTGTTCTGTGGCGGCGTCGGCGAGGATGCGGGCCGGACCTCCGACCTCGAAACGGGTGTAGCGGCTCAGTGGTGCGTTTTCGACGATCGATAATCCGGAAGGGCAATTTGCCCGCATGACGGCCACCAGAGGGGACGGCATCCCGGTTACTTCGAAGTCTTCGAAAACAAGCCCAGGAGACCGGAGAGAGACGAACCCTTCTTATTGCCCGGCGCGCTTTTTCCGCCCAACCGGTTTACGATTTCGACGATGCCTTTGCCGAAAGTAGTGCTGGCTTGAATTGGCTTGCCCTCAAGCAGGGCCTTTTGCACCGCTTCATAATCGCTGGGGAGGGTCTCAAACACATCGGTGTGGAGCGCAGTGCCGATCACTTCGCGGCTCAAGCCGACATCTCGCAGGTAGCGATTCACAATCAAGCGGATCTTCCAGCGTCCGATGCGGTTGGTGTCGAGATAGGAGAGAGCGCGTTGCGCGGCTTGGAGCGCGGGCAGCTCGTTGGTGGTCACTAAGAGCAGCTCATTGGCCGCACGCGCACAGTTCAAATTCCATTCCGTATAAACACTGCTGGTGTCGAGGATCACCACGTCGTAGGCATGACGCGCGTATTCGAGGATGGGCGAGGGATCCCGCAAATCCTGATTGTGATCGAGCATCAAATCCGGAGCGAGCAGCACATCGACGCCGTGCACCGGGCGGACCATGGCGCTCCAGAGATCCGCGTCCAATTCGTTGGCGCGCTGCAGGACGTCGAGAAAGCTGTATGAAGATTTCACCTTGAGCAGGAAAGAAAGGTTGCCGGTGAGGGCATCCATATCGACCAGCAGGACTCTTTGGCCGCTCGCGCGCTTCCACTGGAAAGCCAGGTTGGTGGCCACGGTAGTTGCACCGCATGCGCCTTTTGCGGGCATTACAGCAATGACTTTGGCGGGTTCTTTACCGGAGGCCTCCTGGGCAGGCTGCGCGCGCGACAGTTTTGCGAAAGCGGCGTCGACCTGTTCGGCAGTGAGGGGCAGGATCAGGAAATCGGAGGCCCCGGCGCGCAGGCAGCGCAGCAGGAAATCGGGTTCATTTCCTTCGAGAATCGCAATGACCTGTACATGGCCCAAACGACCCACTTCTTCCAGCAATTGGATGGATTGATCGCGATCAGTGGCGGTATCGAGGAACACTAAATGCGGTGTTCCCATGGGCAGCAGAGTGGGAAGATCCCGTGGAGATGGATAAGCTTGCAGATGGCTGAGGGTTTCGCTTCCCAAATGAGGCTTCAGGAGCTGTTCGAGTTGATCAAACAGCGGCGCGTTCGGACTGATGGCTAAAGCTCGCCTGGAAATTGGGGTCTCAGAATTTGCCATGGAGACCGAACCGGATTGGGATGCGTTTCAAAGCAGTAAATCGACTAGACCCGATCATAACATGAGAGAGCTCTCTCATTTCATGTACTAACAGAGTGGTATCACCGGTCGATGAGTCTGCTAATGCCGGGGTTACACCCAAACGGGCTACCCCCCGAGCAGGGCCACCAAAGGAAGGCCAAGACGACTGGCTTGGGCTGAAAACCCAAGGAAGGACCACTAGACCCATGAATGTAACTGACACAAGTACCGCGTTTGCGCCCGCTTCGGCCGCCATGCCGGGCGCAGTTCAGACGGCTGCCGCTCAAAGTGCCGCTCATAATGAAGGATGGGCACCCCCGCCGATAACCCAGGACGAAATAAAAACGGTATGCGTCTGCGACACGCAGCCGGTGACAGCAGAGGGCATTCGGACTTTGCTAAGCGACCATCCTGTCCTGCGCTTCGATCAGGGGACTGATTCCCTGGCCCGCGCCAAGGATATTTTAAGGGACTCCGCGCCGTCGGTGCTGATGCTGGACAAAGCCTTCGGGATTCAGATCGTCCTCGAATGGCTGGCGGAAATACGCAGCGCCGGGCCGGTGGATCTGACGTCGTCGACCGCCATCATTATTTGGGGAGCTTCCATCACCGAAGCCGAGGCGCTGCGTTTCCTGCAGGCAGGGGCGCGCGGCATCCTGCGCAAGACTGCGGGGATTTCAGTGGTTTTAGCGTGTTTACGCACGGTGGCAGCGGGGCGCAGCTGGATGGAAGAGTCGGTTTTCGGTGAGGGAGGACGCGGAGACCGGTATCCACGCAGCGACTTAACCGCTCGGGAACAACAGGTATTGGAACTGGTGGAACAAGGCTTCAAGAATAAGGAGATCGCTCTCGATCTGGGCATTCGTCCGGGTACGGTGAAGATCCACTTGAAGCACATCTTCGAGAAGACCGGGGTGCGGGGGCGCTACGGGCTGGCGTTGAACGGGCTTAAGGAGCGGGGCATGGCGCTGTCTCCAGCCTAGCGACGGGCTTTCGTGGGGGGTGGCAAAACGGAGTTCGCTACCTCCCTCGCGAAAATCTTCGATAAAAGAATCGGGTTTGCAGGCTTGTTATGCTTAGAACGTGCGATTCCTCGTGCTTTTATCCGCAATGGCTACGTGTCTTTCGGCACAGTCGCCGCTGAGTAAGATCCTAGTAAGTGAATTGGATCGCAATTTCGCCGCTCTCAAAGATAAAGGCGATCCGGCACCTTACTTCATGGGCTATTCGGTGACGGATAGCGAGTCGAACGTCCTCAGCGCCAGTGACGGCGCGATTTCAACGCAGAGCCAAAATCGCACCAGGCTGCTGGATATCACGGTGCGCGTGGGTTCGCCCAAGTTCGACAACTACCGCCGTGTAAACGGCCAGATTCCCCGTTTTACGGTGACCAGCACCATTGCGCTTGAAGACAACCCGGTGGCGATCCGGCAGGCAGTGTGGCTCGCGACGGACCGGGTCTACCGCAATGCATCGCAACGGTTGATCCAGATCAAAGCTGACGAAAAACTGCGCGCCGCGGCCACCGACGGCTCCGACGATTTCTCCGAAGAAGCGCCGCAGGTATTTTTCCAACAACCGCCGGCGCTCAAGTTCAACTCGACCGAATGGGCCGGGCGCCTGCGCCGACTCTCGACTGAATTTACCAAGTATCCGGGGGCTCTGAACTCGAGCATTACGCTGCAGGCCCAGCGGTTGACGGAAACTCTGGTGACCAGCGAGGGCACGCGCCTCGAACATGGCCGCCTGTTCAGCCGAATCATCATTACGACAGCCGGGAAAGCTGCCGACGGTATGGACTTGCAGACCATGGAGAGCTTCGAGACCGACGATCCGTCGCGCTTGCCGAAGGACGCAGAGATTTTGGCTGCGGTCGAAAAAGCGGGCAAGAATTTGCAGGATTTGCTGCGAGCCCCTCCATCCGACCCATTCGTCGGACCGGCGATTCTTTCGGGCCGTGCCGCGGGTGTTTTTTTCCACGAGATTTTCGGCCACCGCATCGAAGGGCACCGCCAGAAAGACGAATCGGAAGGGCAGACATTTACCAAGAGCGTCGGGGCGCAGATCCTCCCGCCGTTTCTGTCCGTGGTCTTCGACCCAACCCTGCGCGAATTTCAGGGAACCATGCTGAACGGGTCCTACTTATATGACGACGAGGGCGTGAAGGCGCGCCGTGTCCCCATCGTCGAGGGCGGAGTGTTGAAAACGTTTCTGATGTCGCGCTCGCCGATTGACGGGTTTCCGAATTCCAATGGACACGGGCGCAGGCAGCCGGGCGCCGAAGTGGTTTCGCGGCAATCCAATCTGTTCGTCGAATCCTCCAAGCAAGTCAGCGACAAGGAACTGCGGCAAATGCTGATCGAAGAAGTGAAAAAGCAGAACAAGCCTTACGGACTGTTTTTCGATCAGGTCACGGGCGGCTACACCACTACGGCGCGCCGAGGTCTGCAGGCCTTCACGGTGGTCCCGTTGGTGGTCTACCGGGTCTATCCGGACGGACGCCCGGATGAACTGATCCGCGGGGTCAGCATCGTGGGAACGCCGCTGTCGAGTTTCGGGAACATTTTGGCGACCTCCGATAAAAGCGAGATTTTCAACGGGATCTGCGGCGCTGAATCGGGGAACGTGCCGGTGGCGGCGATTTCACCGGCGCTGCTGGTATCGAGCATCGAGATCCAGCGCAAGGAGCGCTCGCAAGACCAGCCGCCGTATCTCTCGCGGCCCGAGGCGAAGCCCTGATGGCTCCGCTCTCGCGCCGCCATTTTCTGGTGGTTACAGGCTTCTCTGCGGCGGCTGTGCGGTTGCGGGCGCAGGACCCTTACGCTGAAGACGTCATCCTGCGCGCCATGAAGGATGAACTCGAAAGGTCGCGCCAGTTGCGGGTGGTCGGCGGCGGCGGTGACGATACGCCTTATTTCATCAGCTACACGCTCGACGACACCGACGCTTTCGAAGTGGACGCCAGCTTCGGCGCGGTGACTACGGTTACCCGCAATCGTTTCCGTCTTCCTAATATTGAAGTCCGGGTGGGGAGTTACGACTTCGACAACACCGGGCACATCTACAGCGGTCTTTACAGCGGCTCGCGCTACGATACCGAGCCCCTGCCGCTCGACGACGATTACCGCGCGTTGCGCGAAGGGCTGTGGCTGGCAACCGATTACGCTTACAAGGCCGCGGTGGAATCTATCGCGCGCAAGCGGGCGGCTCTCACCAACATGGCGGTGTCTGCCGAGAAGATCCCGGATTTCACCAAGGCCGACCGCTTCGAAAGCCTGGCCAAAATCGCGCACAGCAAACTCGACGAGGGAGCCTGGACGGCTCGCATGGTCAAGCATTCCGCAATTTTCGACGCGTACCCGGAAGTCCTGGCCTCGGGTGTCGAATTCCATTTCAATCAGGACACGACTTACTATCTGGACACCGACGGAACCGCGTTGCGTTATGCGGACGACGCCGCCTGGATTTTCGCGCGGGCCGAGGGGCAATCGGCGGATGGAATGGTGCTGCGCGATACTCTGGCGGCACCCGCTTTTAACCTGGCGAAACTTCCTCCGGATGATGAATTGGAGGCTTCCATCACCGCAATGGCGAGCAACATCAAGGCTTTGGTGAATGCGCCGGTGGGGGAATCGTTCACGGGTCCGGTTTTGTTTGAGCCGCAGGCCGCGGCACAACTATTGGCGCAATTGTTGGGCGACAATCTGCGCATCACCCGCAAACCGATTTCCGATCCCAATCGCCCGGTTAATATCATCGCGAGCGAATTCGAAGGTCGCACCGGCTCGCGCGTTTTGCCGGAGTGGATCGATGTGCTGGACGATCCTACACAGACTTCTTACCAAGGCAAACCGATCGCGGGCTATTATCCGTTCGACTTTGAAGGAGTGAAACCCGAGCCGGTGGCGGTGATCCAAAAGGGCGTGCTCAAGACCTTCCTGACGACACGCCAGCCGACCAAGAATTTGCGTACCTCCAACGGACATGGGCGTTTCCCGTCGGGCTTTGGCGCGCGCGCGGCTGCCATCGGCAATTTATTCGTCAAGCCGGCGCAGACCACGCCGCTGGCGGAACTCAAAACCCGTTTGATCCAGATGTGCAAGGAACGCGACAAGCCCTACGGATTGCTGATCCGCAAACTTGATTTTCCGTTCTCCGGAGGCAACGCCGAGATCCAGACGCTGCAGACCGGGTCGGCCAATTCCGGCGGTTCGGTGCGGCCGGTGAGTCCTCCGATTCTGATGTACCGCGTCTACCCGGACGGGCGCGAGGAATTGATCCGGGGCATGCGCTTCCGGGGGGTTTCGTCGCGCTCCTTGCGCGATATTCTGGCTGCCTCAGCGGAGACGGCGGTATTCGATTACATCAATAATGGAGCGCCTTTGGCTCGCTCCGGCGTCAACGGCTATATTGCTCTGACGTCGGTGATCTCGCCCGGCCTGCTGTTCGATGAATTAGAAATGGACACGACGCAGGACCAACTTCAAAAACCCGCGCTCGTGCCGCCTCCGGACCGCACTGCCTCTCGTTAAATTGCATCATGCGTTTGCTGAGCCGGACTATCCTTCGCGAACTAGTGGTTACGGCGGTGTTGTGGGCGGTGCTCTTCACGTTCCTGATTTTTCTGGTGCGGGCGCGGCCGCTCTTCGAGTTCCTGGTGCGCAGCTCGGGGCCGCGCTCCACCGTGCTGTACTTGTTCCTCTTAGTGCTGCCGCAGGCGCTGCCTTTCACGGTTCCGATGGGCGTGCTGGTGGCGGTCCTCATCACATTGACGCGCATGTCGACCGACGGTGAAATCACCGCGATGCGCGCGGCCGGCATACCGGGACGCCGCGTGGCGCCGCCTATCCTCTTATTCGGCGGCGTGGCAATGCTGATTGCGGCGGCTTCTTCGCTATGGCTCACTCCCTGGACCATCCGCGAGCGGTTTCGCGTCGAAAACGTGTTGATCGGGAATGGCCTTACTTCCGACGTCCAGCCCCGCGTGTTCGAAGAGCGTTTTCCCAACTCGATTCTATACGTGACCGATGTCACAGCGGGCCTGACGGGACGCTGGAAGAAAATATTTCTGGCCGATATCACGCCGCCGGAAAACCGCCCGCCGGGAGCGCCAGAACGTGGCGACGGTCCGCGCATTACGCTTGCTTCGGAGGCGATCGTGGTGGCCGACCCGATCCGCAACCGCCTCCAGCTTGCGCTCAACAACGGCAGCACGTATGAAGCTGGGAAAGTCACCAGCGACTATCGCATCACCGCGTTTCCGGCCGGGGACCAGGGACTCGATGCGCGCAAGCCGGCTGAAGTCCGCGCCAGCCGTCCATCCGTCGAAATGGACACGCGGCCACTCTACCGGGTGGCCTATCACAGTGCGCTCGATCGCACTGCAAAACTCGACTCTCGCACGGAATTCCATCAGCGGTTCGCATTGCCGCTCGCCTGCGTGCTGATGGCGCTGGTGGGAGTGCCGCTGGGGATCACCCGGCGGCGCGCCGGGAAATCCGCCGCTGTGGTGATGACCGCCATGTTGGCATTTGTTTACTACATGGCTTTAATCGCCTTTATCGGCATGGCGCGCGAGGGCAAGCTTTCGCCGGAGGTTGCGGTGTGGCTCCCCAACTTGATATTCGCTATCGGCGGCGTGTTCATGCTGGTCCGCCTGGAAAAACCTGGCGATATGGATTTAATGGGCGCACTCAGCGGACCTTTACGGCGTTTCCGGCAACCCTTCCGCAGGCGCCTGAAGCGGATGGAACGGCGCGTTTGGCGGACCAGGTTTTCGGTGCTGCCCCGGGTCACCGATACCTATGTGCTCTCCAGCTTCGTGTTCTATTTCGTAGTGCTGCTGGCGAGTTTCGTGCTGATGTTCCAGGTGTTCACTTTCTTCGAGCTGCTGGGCGATATCATCCGCAATGGGATTGCGATGGATCGCGTGTTGACGTACCACTTCTTTCTCACACCGAGGCTGATTTATGAGCTGGCTCCGTTCGCGGTGCTGACGGCGGTGCTGGTCTCCTTCGGGATACTAACCAAGCACAACGAGGTGACGGCGCTGAAGGCCTGCGGTGTGAGTGTGTACCGGCTGGCCGCTCCTATTCTGGTAGCGGGCGTGATACTGAGCGGCGGCTTGTTTGCGTTTGATCATTATTGGGTTCCGGAAGCCGACCGGCGGCAAGACGCGATTCGCGCGGAAATCAAGGGCCGCCCGGCGCAGACTTTTCTGCGCCCCGATCGCCGCTGGATTTCCGGTCTCCATGACCGCATGTACTACTACAAGTATTTCGATCAGGCGCAGCATGTGATGCTGGGCGTGAATGTGTTCGAAATCGATCCCGTGAGCTTTCGCTTGAAACGCCATATTGCGGCCGAGCGCGCGCGCTGGGAGCCTAGCCTGAATGCCTGGGTGTTTGAAAACGGCTGGAGCCGCGACATGAACGGCAACACCGTGACGCGCTTCGACGAATTCTCCGGCGGCACGCGCACTTTCCCGGAGCTGCAGGAAGAACCGGACTACTTCATCAAGGAAGTGAAACAATCGCGCCAGATGAATTTTCGCGAGCTGGGCTCTTACATACGCGAGCTGCAGCAGAGCGGGTTCGACACGGTGGCCTTGCAGGTGCAGCTTCAAAAGAAATTCGCGGTCCCGCTATTCGCGCTCATCATGGCGATGGTTTCGATCCCGTTCGCTTTCCTGGCAGGCAATCGGGGGGCCATGGCCGGAGTGGGCGTCAGCCTGGGGATCGCGATCGTGTATTGGTCCGTGGGGCAGGTTTTCGAACAGTTTGGAAATCTGAGCCAGTTGCCGGTGCAGGTGGCGGCGTGGTCCCCGGATGCGGTATTCTCGCTCGCCGGCCTGTATTTTCTGGCGCGAATGCGAACCTGACGGCGGCGACAATTCTATCGCGGGGCCGGAGATACCGGAATGCGCACTGAGCCCAGGTTTCCGGTGGCGGCGTCCATCACCCCCACGAGAATCTCAACCAAGCCAGGGAAGGACTCGATCACCTTCCCAAATCCCAGCCCGTTCTTTTGAGCGGTTTGGTAGGAAGCGTCCGTGATCGCGATGGCCATTTTGTCATTCGAGGCTCGCAAGATGGTCCCGTCGGCCGCGAGTAACGCGAACAGGACATGGAGTTGTCCGTTCCAGCGGCCGTTTTCGTTATGCAGGTCAAGATTGGGAATATCCGCTCGAACCGTAATGCGAAATGAGCCATCCGCCTTGCCGGAAGGTTCAATTTTCGCCTTCAGGCCAATGCCGGTGGCATCGAGCGGATTAGTCACGATGCCACCGAATCTGGCTGTCACGTCGTTCTCGCTAGGCGCTGAAGATTGAGTTGCGAAATAACCTTTCCGGCTGCGCACTTCAACCGCCTTCCGCGTCACTTTGACTCTGATTTCGTGGTACTTTTCGTCCATAGCGCCCTCCGCGGGATAGAAGCCCAGGGTGTAAGTAGCCTCGGCGTCTTCGATCGCCCGCCGAATCGCAGTGCTCAGGTCGTTGGTGTTATAAAACGCCTTCCCCCCGGTCCACTCAGCCAGTGCCAGCATGGCGTTGTTCTCATCGGTGGTGGTTGGAAGCTCCGGCATTTTAAGATTGCCCGTCGCATCAACACCGTAGGTTCCGACTCTAGTTTCTCTCGATACCAGCGGCTTCAGAGTACGAATGCGGGTCGTCAGACCCGACGCATTCACCGGATAAACAGCTATGTCAGCCATGTCGAGCGCTTGGGCTGTGCGTTTGGTTTCCTGCGCAAACTCTGTGGCGTTGGGAGAACCAAGGCTGAGGTCTCCTTTGTCGAACTGAATCGTAAAAGGAAAGCCCCCTGAAATCCAAATGAGGTTCTTCCGGCCGGGCACTCCCGCCAGGCGATTCGCAATGGATTGCAGGCTGCGCAAAGTGATCTCTACGCGGCGCCGGATGGCGTATTCCTGAAGGTTAACTGTCATGAAGCTTAGCCAACTGTCAGTGCCCGATTCCTCCAGAAGACGAGAAGATATGTTTTGGTACCCTGCCAGGGTCTGCGCCAGAACCTGCGGGTCGTCCGTGAAATCGTGGAGCACTCGCAAGCTGTTTGCGAGCGCGTAGAGCGCCACGTGCGACTGCGGCGGAATTGCTTTTAACATACGCAGCAACTGCTCGCGCGCGTAGGCCTGATCGGCGAACTGAGTGTTCAGGCTATCGAACAAAAGGATGGTGGCGGTGGTAGAAGTGTTCTTCTGATGGTCCAACCGGTTGGTAAAAGTGTCGGGCGGCAGCGCCTCCGCGGCTGCCGGTGCGGGATGCCGGTTGTCCGCCAGGCCGAATGCGGCGATCTTCACCGGTTTACCCCGGTCAAAGACCTCGAAATCTTCCTTCTTCAGATCGGTGACTGGACCCTGCTTGTCACGGACGATTACGTCCAACTGGACCAAGCGGGTGCCAACGCGGATAATAGGCTCTTGGGCGGTTGCGCATGGAATCCCTGCAACCGACGCTGCTAGAAGACAATCCAGCCAGCGCCACCTCCTGGATATCTGCACTCACTCAGCCTATCAGGTTGAACCGGAGGTTGGGGCGATTGCGCCTTACCTGTCTTAACCCCTGAAAGAGTTGCTTCAAACGGGCAAATCGTTTACTTTGAAAGTGCTGGGGAGGTGTTTCATGAAAACTGCCTTAATGGTTCTGAGTTGCATTTTAACCGTGCCGTCGGCCTTTGCGGCGCGCAGCGTGGAAGAGTTTAAGACCAGTGCCGGCGCCTTAAAGATAACTACGGTGATGCATGCCGGTTTTGTGATCGAGGCGGGTGGCCAGGTGGTCATCGTCGATCCGGCGCAGGGTAGTTGGGACGGCGTCCCTCAGGCCGACTTAATCCTGATTACCGATATCCATGGGGATCATCTCAATCAATCCATGATTGCCAAGGTGAAGAAGCCCAATGGGGCCGTGATTGCGCCCGAGGCTGTCGTGAAAACGGTGACCGACGCGCAGATTCTTCGTAACGGCGAGTCGAAGACGATCGGAGCCTGGAAGATTGAGGCCCTACCGATGTACAACCTGAAGCGCGGTCCTTCCGAAGGCAAGCTGTATCACGATAAAGGCCGCGGGAATGGCTATATCGTCACTTACGGCGGCCTGCGGATTTACATCGCGGGAGACACCGAGGGCATTCCCGAGATGCGGGCACTGAAAAATATCGATGTGGCCTTCGTGCCGATGAACCTGCCCTACACCATGACGCCTGAAGAAGCTGCCGATGCCGTAAAGGCCTTTCATCCCAAAGTCGTTTATCCTTATCACTACATGGGCTCGGAGCCGAAAGCATTCGAAGCGGCGCTTGCGGGAAGCGGAATTGACGTCAGGATTCGCAATTGGTATTAGGTGAAGAGCGACGGGGAGGCTGTGCGTGATTGCGGGTGAAATCAAAAGGCTCACAGATCTTGCCGCTGGCGCCGATCAAGCGAACAGCGTCTTTCGCAAGATGATTGAGTCACTGCTTGCCGCAATCTACACTACCGATGCTCAGGGGCGGCTGACGTATTTCAATGCTGCCGCCGCGCAGCTCTCCGGCCACGTACCGGAGCTCGGCTCGCAGCAGTGGTGCATCACCTGGAAGCTTTTCCTCCCCGATGGAACGTATTTGCCGCATGACCAGTGTCCGATGGCGATTGCACTTAAAGGCGGCCAACCAGCGGCCGGCTCCGAATTTATCGCGGAGAGGCCGGACGGCACGCGCTTTTGGTTTACACCTTATCCGGCGGTCCTGCGCGATGCGGAAGGGCGTATTATCGGCGGCATCAACCTGCTGGTGGATATCACGGAGAGTAAAAAGGTTGAGATCAAGACCCAAGAGCATTTCCGCTTAATTGTGGACACCACTCCCGAATGCGTGAAGGTTGTCGCAGAGGATGGAACGTTGCTGGAAATGAATGCAGCGGGCCTGGCCATGGTGGGCGCGGCTTCCGCCGGCGACGTCCTAGGCAAGGACCTCTATAGCCTCATCGCTCCAGAGGACCGGGACCGGTATCGCGAGTTCAATGAGCGGATATGCGGGGGAGAAAAGGGATCCCTCGGGTTCGGCATCCTGGGGCTGGAGGGCACGCGCCGCGAGATGGAAACGAATGCTGCACCGCTCCGGAATTCCGACGGAACCACGGCCCAGCTCGCAATCACGCATGATGTCACGGAGCGAAAGCAGGCGGAACGAGCGGCGCTGCTGTGGAGCGCGATTGTGGATTCCTCCGACGACGCTATTATCAGCAAGGATCTCAATGGCATCATCACCAGCTGGAATAAGAGCGCCGAGCGCGTGTTTGGTTACACTGCCGAGGAAGCGATCGGGAAACCTATTACAATTGTGATTCCTCCCGATCGCCTTAGTGAAGAACCGACAATTTTAAGCCGGCTCAAGCGCGGTGAACGTGTCGACCATTTCGAGACCATCCGCAGACGGAAAAACGGCGCCTTGGTTAATATCTCTCTCACGATTTCGCCGGTGAGAGACCGCCAGGGGACTATTGTCGGGGCGTCAAAAATCGCCCGTGACATTAGTGAACGGAAACGGCTTTCTGAACTTCAGGAACGCATGGCGGCGATTGTCGAATCGTCGGACGACGCCATCATCAGCAAGGATCTCGAGGGCGTCATCCGGAGCTGGAACCATGGCGCCGAGAGGATCTTCGGATATAAAGCCGAGGAAATTATCGGGCAACATGTTTCTACGATCACAGCGCCGGATCGTATCGACGAAATTCCCAATATTTTAGAACGAATCAGGCGCGGCGAGAGTGTGGATCATTATGAGACCAAGCGGAAAACCAAAGACGGACGCATCCTGACGGTTTCCTTGACGGTCTCCCCCATCCGCGACGCGGCGGGCAACGTGACCGGCGCTTCGAAAGTCGCCCGCGACGTGACGGAACGCGTGCGGCAGGAACAAGCTTTGCGGGACGCGAACGCCGCGCTCAGCCGCGCTAATGCCGACTTGCAGCAATTTGCCTATTCGGCTTCCCACGACCTGCAGGAACCGCTCCGCATGGTGGCCGCTTACAGCGAGCTGTTGCAAAAGAAATTCGGCGGAAAATTGGGAGCGGCCGGAGACGAGTATATTCGCCACACCGTCCAGGGCGCCATGAGGATGGAGACACTGCTGCGCGACCTGCGCACTTATACACAGGTCTCTACCGCAGAGTACGAGCCCACAGAAGACATAGACGCCGCTGAGGTTCTGAAGCACGCGGTCGCAAATCTCGAGGTGGTGATCAGAGAGAGCGGCGCGTCGATTGAAAGTACGGATCTTCCCTCCGTTCGTATGTATGTTTCAACTGCAGCAGCTATTTCAAAATCTGATCGGAAACGCAATTCGTTACCGCGGCAGCGAACCACCCCGAATCGGCGTTTCCGCCCAACGGAAGAGCGCGGAGTGGCTTTTTTCAATTCAAGACAACGGAATCGGTATCGCGCCCGAATTCAAGGAGCAAATCTTTGGAATTTTCAAACGTCTTCACACTACAACCGATTATCCCGGCACCGGTATGGGCTTGGCGATCTGCCAGCGAATTATCGAGCGGGCTGGAGGTCGAATCTGGGTGGAATCCCAACTCGGAGGGGGTTCAACGTTTTTCTTTACGGTCCCAATCAGAGGATCGCAGCAAAACTCAACCAGTTTTTTCCATTCTTCTGGTCGAAGATAACTCCGCGGATGTGGGGTTGGTGCGGCATGCGCTCGAAGAACACGAGGTCGACTGCGAACTCCTCGTAATCGGAGATGGCGACAAGGCGATCCGGTTTATCCAGGCTCTTGAGGATGACCCGGCCGTTTGTCCCAATCTATTTATCATCGATCTGAACCTCCCGAAAAGGCCCGGTCGCGACGTTCTTCAGAGTATGCGGCAAAATCCAAAATGCAAAGATGCGACGGTGGTGATTCTAAGCTCTTCGGACGCACTTCGCGACCGAGCAGACGCTCTCGAGTTAGGCGTCAGCCGCTATATCCGTAAGCCTTTGCGTCTCGAAGAATTCATGGGACTCGGAGCAATCTTCAAAGAGATGCTAGAGGCTTCGCGTAATAAAAGCGTTTGACCGAACCGTCAGCCCGGCGCGAGAAGGCGCGGGTCCTTCCATAACAACTCGGCGTCGGAGCGTCTGACGTAGTTAGCTTCGATTTCGCTGGGATCGAGGGCTTTCGCATTTAGCAAGCGGTCTATGGCAATGCGGCCAATACCTCCCGCCAACCCTCGCGGGGCTTCGACCGTGGGTCCTGGCAGAGCACCCGGAATCGATCCGCGAGTAATGAATTCCAAATCTCCTTGCGGTAGAGAAGCCAGCCACACGGGAAGACTCGCAACCATTTCCGGTTGTACCAGGTGAAGCTGCTGGTCGTATACGCCGCCATAAACTTCACCGCGGCGCGCGTCCAATATCGCAGCGCGCAGAGGACGTGAACCGCACGCCGCCATGGCTTGGAGATTTGACACCGCAACTACCTTTTTCCCCGCCGCCTCTGCCAACCCCATTACTGCGGTGAGCCCCACGCGCACTCCGGTGAACGAACCCGGGCCGGAGGCCGATGCGAACACATCTAAGTCGCCCAGGCGCAAGCTGTGCCGCCCCAGTAAATGTTCAATCTCATGGAACAACACATGGGCAAAGCCGTCGGGCGATGCCAGGATGACTTCCTCGATCACACCGCATTCACCCACCAGCGCGACGCTCCCAAACTCTCCGGTGGTGTCGATCGCCAGTACGTGCAGGCTCATGGGATCAGCTTATACACCTTATCCAGGGTGTAAGCCTTCCCGTTAGCGTTGAGCAGCATGAGCCGCAAGCTGACGACTGCCGGGTAGCGGCTGGCGAGCGACCGCGGAAGAACCAGCATTCCCTCCCTGCCCGCTCCCGCTACACGATAGCCTTCGCCCTCTTGCGGTACCTCCGCAGTCCATTCCACTAATAAGGAGCGAGTCGCCCGGGTGTCCCTTTTAATTTTGACCTCGAAGGGAGCCGGCCGCGACAAAGACAACTCGGTCCCCGCCGGCGCCGCTATTTCAAACGGAACCTTCAGGGGGTTTTGCTCGATTTCCTGAACCGGGACCGGCCGCGAGTCGAATTTGTAGGACTTCAACATCCCTTCCTTGCGTCCTTCGCGCGATACTCGCAGCACCCAGTCGTGCGATTTGTCCGGCGGCTCTCCCGTGAAATGCTCCCCCTTGTAGTCTTTCTGTTTGATCGATTCACCGGTCGCCGGATTCATCCACACCACGTCATAGCCGTGATTTTCAACCGTCAGTTCCACGGGACCCGGCTTTTCTACGTAAACGATGTATTCGACGTCTTCGAGCGCTACCGCCCGGCCGCCATCCACATCGAAATAAGGTTCCAGTTCCCAAAACCGGCTGCCGGCGATGAAGTCGGCCCACACCTTCATGTAGGCGCCCGCGCCGGAGGCAGGATATTGCCCGTTCATGGTAGCGTTCCACAGATCGCGCTGCGACTGAATCCCTGCATTCACTGCCGGCAGTTGGTAGAACTGATGTTCCACTGCTCCCATATTTATTTCCGCGCTTCCGTAGCTTAAAACATTCATCCATCCGTCCCCGGTGAGCGCACCGGAGGTCATGGACGCCATAGTAGTGCGGGGATGATCGTAGGGGTCCAATTTCTGGAGCAGCGCACCGGCCTCCTTTATCAACGCCCGGCCGTGCGCGGTCTCCTCAAAGGCCGGAATCCCCGCCCAGGTCACGTTGAACGCGGAGAAGCGCGCAACGATGTTGGTTACATAGGCCTCGCGGAGGCGGGGATCGGAGGGAAGAGCTGCCAGGACCAGGTCCGCAGTCAGTCCCTTGGAATTGACTGCGCGAATCCGTTCCGCCGCCTCGGCCATATCCGTCGAGGCGGCAATCGTGACCCTAAGGTGGGTGAATTTCTCTTGCACACGTTGTCCCAGCAAGCGATCGAACTCGGCTCGCGGCATTTCGGTGAAACCATCGAGGGCGGAGGCCATCCACAGATGCGGCTTGAGATTTTCGGTGACGAAATGGTGGACGTTGGCCACCCGCACGAAGCCAGGGGAGTCGGATTCGGCGGCGGTCAAATGTCCGATCTGGCCTTCGAGACGGGGAAGGTTGCTGGTTAAGCGGTAATCCCAGGGGCCGGCTTCCGTCGGCGCGAAGCGGATCACCAGTTTTTGCCCGTCTAAAAACGCATGCACCAGGTAAGTCTTGTGGCGCGGCGAGCGAAATTCAGCGCGCAGTTCAGCCTGCGCGGGGTTATCCTGCGGCGTCAGTTCGAAAAACAGGTCGCAAGCGCTCCACGCCGGAATCGCGGCCGGACACCCGGCCTGTGGAGGCACAGTCTGGCTCCACGCAGAAGCGGACACAAGCAGGAACCAAAGAAATAGCGCGATCACAACAGCACCACTATATCGTGTCGTCTACACTCCGAACCAATTGGCAAGCGTCTTCTGCCACTCCATCAAAAAGGTTTTCTGACCTTCGCGGCTGTGCCACCAGCCATCGGCTGTGAAGTTCACATCGGGTGCGGCCACCACCAGAATTTTCAGATCCGGCGCTAACTTCCGAAAAATGAATCCCGCCCTGCGAGTGTGGAAGTCGCTGGTCACA
>JANXXL010000132.1 GCA_025350625.1 Bryobacterales bacterium
GCCAACCCGGCCCCAGCAACAGACCGCCGGCCAAAAATCCGCCTCGCCACAAAGACAGCAGCCCGCAAACGCCCCGCCCCGCCCGGGCAATCAATGGGCGACACCGCCAACCCGGCCCCAGCAAAAACCAGCGAATACACCACAGACCGCAGGTCAGAAATCCGCCCAGCCGCAAGCACAGCAGCCATCTAACACCCCACCCCGCCCGGGCAACCAACCTGCGACACCGCCAACCCGGCCCCAGCAAAAACCAGCCGGTCAAAAGCCACCGCCACCCCCGCCTCCACCGCGGCCGAACGCCAACCAACCTCGCGCTGGGGCCGCTCCATCATCTTCGCAACGGAACGGCTCGCCCGCTGCTCCTCCTCCGCGCGGATCGCGACAAGCCGGACAACAAGCAGGTTCGGCACCCAAGCAGACCGGACCACAAAACATTCCGGCGAATCGCAACATGAGCGCGCCTCCTCCTCGGAACTCAGGTGGATCTCCGTCAGCGGCCAGCCAGCCAGCCGGTTCTCAGCGACCTCCCGCAGGCCCTCCGCCGCGCGCCAGCGCTTCGGCGTCACGAAATGGGCCGTCCTCACCACCCGCCAGGCCGGCCCCCAATCCGGCCTCACCGTCAAAAGCTTCATCCGCTGCGGCAAGGCCTTCGGTTGCATCCTCTTCCTCGCCCCCACCGCGGGGTTCGGCGCCGAAGCCCAGTTCATCCACACCCGCCGCCCGTCCGCCGGCGCGTTCGAAATGAACTCCGCTATTACCGTGCGTAATTCGAAATGACTCCCGAAAACGAACCAGAGCGCGAACTAAACCCCGAGCGGAAACGTCCGGCCGCCGAGCCAAAGATCCAACGCCTTTCCCCGCAAAGCGCGCCCCAATCCGAAATGCCGCAAGAACCATTCCCGGCTCGGACCCTGCCGCCTGCCCGGCGCGCGCCATTTCTTAGCTCCTTCCAGAAACTCAGACGCGCCACCGCCATCCTTCTGCTCCTCATCTCCGGCGGCGTCCTGATCGGCGGTTCCGACGAGAAGCAACGCCCAGCCCCCGAACCTCCGTCCGCAATCTCTGAATCCGTTCCCGACGAGATTGTGGTCGACCTCAAGGACACAATCACCGACGCGGAAATCGCCGCGCTCGGGCAGTCCCTCGGCATTGAACTGAAATACAACACCATTCACTCGGTTGCCTCCAAGCTCATGGTGGCGAAAATCAACCCCAATGACCGCGGCCGCCTCCTCACCCTCTTGCGCGCCAGCCCGCTCGTGGAAGGCGCCGAGCCCCAATTCTTGTACCACCTCGACCAAGCCGCCGCTCCGGCAAATACGTTTGTTCCCGACGATCCGGAGTATCCGCGCCAGTGGCACCTTAAGATGATCGGCATGGAAGACGCCTGGGCGACGTCAAAAGGAAATGGAGCGACCGTCGCCATCATCGATTCGGGAACCGGCGGCGTAACTCCCAATGGGTTAGTTCAGGCGCAGGATTTTGATCCCGCCAGATTTGTGAAGGGCTATAATTTCGCGGACAAGAAGGATCTCTCACCCGACGATAACGGGCACGGCACGCACGTCGCCGGCACCATCGCCGAATCAACCAACAATGGTGTGTTGGGCGCAGGCGTGGCCCCCGAAGCCACCATCATGCCGCTGCGCGTCGCCGACGCCAAAGGCGCATTGCTGCTCAGCTCTCTCACCGACGCTATCCGCTTCGCCGCCGATCACGGCGCAAACGTCGCCAACATGAGCCTTAGCGGCCCCGATTACAGCCAGATTGCCGAATCAGCCATGAGCTACGCCTACAAAAAAAACGTCACGCTCATATGCGCTGCCGGCAACACCGGGAAAGAAGGTGTGCGGTATCCGGGAAAGTACAAGGAGTGCATCGCTGTATCCGCCGTCGGGCCCGGTGCCATGATCGCTTCCTATTCCACCTGGGGCAAGCAAGTCGATATCGCCGGCCCGGGCGGAGATCCAAGCCAGGGCGAGCCCGGGATGATCTGGCAGAATACGTTCATGCAGCGCCGCGGATTCTTCGGCCCCAGCGGTCCTCGTGTCGATGGCTTCTTCCCTCTCAACGGCACCTCCATGGCGGCGCCCCACGTGTCTGGTGTCGCGGCCTTGCTGGTGTCCATGGGCATGACAGACCCCAAGGAGATCCGTTCTCAACTACGCAAGTCCGCAAAGAAATACGCGCCTGCCGATCATTACGGCGCCGGTTTGCTGGATGCAGCGAAGGCAGTCGAATCCGTGCAGCGCTCCACTAAATACAACTGGCTGCAGATCGGCTTGGCCGTCGGCGCCGGACTACTTCTTATCACCATCGGCGGCAGTCTGCAGCGGCCCACCGATCCCATGTTCTTCGTCCACAAAATCGCAATCGCCCTTGCCGTTGGATTATTCTTTCCCGTCACTCTCGAAAAACTCGTTGGCTTCGGATCGTACTGGAATCTGTTAGGTCACAGCGTAATCGTGGCCATCCTGTTCCTGATGACCCCGCGGCTCGACCGCTCGGGCTTCTGGCAGGCGTTCGCCTTCACCCTTGGCATCGTCATTCATCTGCTCTTAGACGCGGATTCCGGCCGCGCCCCTTTTCAGGTCTATCCGCAGCAGCGCATCCTTTTTTGGATGTACGTAAACGCCGCGGTCGGCCTCTACTTCTGTGCATCCGCCTACCGCTCCGCCCGCCGGCATGCGATGGCCCATGCGGCTTGAACCATGCTATTGGCGCAACCGCTGATTCACCGCCTTACCGTACACCATCTGCCCCCGCGAATCGCGGCGATACAGCACCACACCCGACGCGATAAGAAATACCACGGTATGCAGGCACAGAACCAGTAGCGCCTCATTGGCTTTCGGAAAGTCTTTCCTTAAAACCGATTCCATGGCCCGGAACACCCAGAATCCGCTAATACCCACGTGCGCCATCAGGTCGGCGAGCTTCGGCATATCGGAAACAATCACACCGCTCAACATGATCTGCGGGATCAGCGCGATCGGCACAAGCGTGCTAGCCTGATCCTCGGTTCTGGCTAACGAAGAAAGAAACAGACCCGTCGCCGTGCCCGCAAGCACCGACACCACCATCGCTATCAACTGGCGCGTGGCATCCCCCGGAACTTTGCCAAAGAACTGCACAATGCCGAACAAGATCGCCACCTGCGCCGCGCCAACCAGCCCCAACATGATCATCTTCGAAAGTACATAGCTGCTCACCGCCAGATTCACGTCACGTTCCATGCTGTATGTGAACCGCTCTTTCACAATTTCTTTGGAAGCATTGTTGCACCCGCACCAGAAGCAGGAGATGCCCAGGAAAAACAGCAATGAGAATTGCTTTGGATCGGAATCGGAAAGCGTGCCGAATATCAAGACGATAAAAGCGCCGATAAGCGCGCTCTGTCCGGCGGAGATGGCGAGAGTCCTGCGATCCGCCGCCAACAATTTCGAAAAACGGCTCATCAGAATCCCGAATTGCCGCTGCAGTTCGGGTAATTCATCCTGCAGCCGGCCGCTCTGGTCCGCCGGCCGGGCGGGCGTTGCCGGTTCGTCCGGTGTCATCTCCAGCGGCTCGCGAATGAATCGGCGATACTCATTGCTGCCGCGATACCGGTCGCGCCACTCGTCTCCAGTCGATTCCGCCAGTTTGCGGTAGACGTCGCCCAGTTTGTTCAGCCCGAAGTAACCGCGCGCTTCGGCAGGCGGCCCGTAATAAGCCAACATTCCCGGCTGCGTCATCAAGATGATCTTGTGGCAGAAATCCTCCACATTGGCGACGGTATGGGTCACACAGATCACCGTCATTCCGTCGTCGGCCATACGCCGGAACAGCCGCATCATTTCCCAGTCGGTTCCTTCGTCCAAGCCGCTGGTCACCTCGTCCAGAAACAGCAGATCCGGTTGCGACACAGTTTCGTTGGCCAGCGCCGCGCGCTTCTTCTGCCCTCCGCTCAGGTGCCGGATCGGTGTGGACGATCTATGCTGCAAGTCCACGCGCTCAATCGCCTTCTTCACCGCGGCGCTCAGCCCGGCCTCTGAAGTATCCGGCGGCAAACGCAACCGGGCCGTGTATCGAATGCACTCTTCAATCGTCAGATCTTCGTGCAAAACATCTTTCTGCGGAACCAGCGCGATGCTCTGTTTCAGCGCCTGAAAATTGGAGTACAGACTCACGCCGTTCAGGTAGACCTGTCCACTGTCCGCAGGTTTGCGCGCACTCAATGCCTGCATCAGCGTAGATTTTCCAGAGCCGCTGGATCCCAGAATGCAGACAAATTCCCCTGGCTCCACCACCATAGTCAAGTCATCCAGAATGCGCGTCGCTTTGCCATCCGCGTGACAGCACGGTACGCATCAGATTACGCGCCACCACGCGAAGATTCCCCTGGCGCGAGGATTGCGTCAAACCCCAACCATTGAACGTGAAAGAATAAGGACCGATATCTATCCGGTCCGATGCGCGGACTTCGCGGTACGCGGTGATTCGTTCGCCGTTCACAAACGTACCGTTGCCGCTTCCCAGATCGCGCAGAAACACTTTATCGCCGCCGACCCTTACTTCAGCGTGTTTTCGGGAAACGCGCGGATGGTCGAGAGTGATGCCCGTAGCTCCCGGATCGCGGCCGATGATGGCATTGCGATCCAGCCGGATCTCGCCAG
>JANXXL010000128.1 GCA_025350625.1 Bryobacterales bacterium
TGGCGCTTGAACGGGGGAGTGCCTATGGTTTGATCCAGGAAATTGCGGGCGTCCAGGGCGCTGTTGCGTAGAAACTCGAAAACATCTCCGTGCACGCGGTTGGTTCCCGAGGAGGTCACAATGCTGATCTGCCCTCCTGCCCGTTTTCCGTATTCGGCGCCGTAGGTGTCTTGCAGAACGTTATATTCCCGGACCGCTTCTACGCCCAGCAACTGCCCACTGGCCCCGGAGGGAGTAACGAACTGGCCCGTCGAGTTCCCGCCCACATAGTCGACCCCGTTAATGAGGAAGCGGTTGGTTTCCTGCCGCTTGCCTGCCACCGAGAAACCAGTCCACGCGCCGTTGTTTATATTCGCGGTATTGTTGGACGTTCCTGTATTGAGCGTCAAGAGCTGGTCGAAGCTGCGGCCGTTCAAAGGCAAGTCTTTGACCTGGCTTTCGGTAATTAATCCGGACGTAGAGCTCACGGTCGTGTTTACCAAAGGCGCCTCCGCCGTCACCGTCACTTGCTGGTCTATACTGCCTAGTTGCAGTATTATCTCCACAACTGCTTCCTGACCTACCGCAAGCTCAATCCCATGCCGGAGTTCCCGCCGGAATCCCATTCTTTCAACCGTGAGTTCATACTCCCCTACGGGCAGTGATGTCACGCTGAATGCGCCTGTCCTATCGGACTGCGCGGTCCGCGTCAGGCCGGTGTCGAGATGTTTAACAGTCAGCGCCGCCTCCGGAACGGCAGCCCCGGACGCGTCCCGAACCGTCCCCGTGAGCCCTCCCGTGAAACTTTGGGCAAGAATAAACCCATTGCTCAGTGCCATCCATCCAGTGATCGCGGCTACCAAGGTTGGCAGCGCGGAAAAACGTCCCCGCTTCTTGCTCGCCATATTTGCTCCCCGTTTCGACTTGGAAATAATCGCGGGAACGAAATTCTTGAACTACATTCCCGCTAACCCGAGAAGTTATGCAAACAGCGCTTCAAACTTAAAGAGGCAACTGCACGCTGCTCGAATTTGCTGCGGCCAGCTCCTAGCACGTCCGAACTTCTCCTTGCCGACCCTTTGGATCTTTCTATGCCAAAAGGGTAATGCCGACATATGCTAAACGGCAATTTTACGCTCGCACCCCGATGGTGTCAAGTGAAACTGTCACGTAAGGTTGCCCCCGGTGTGAGCAGCGCCAAGTCATTGAACCGTCGGTTGACCTGCGGCAGGTTGGTCGTGAATGCCAGGTCGAAGACCGTGCCTGTGGAGCTCTTTTCAGGCTCAATCAAAGCTATAACGCCTCCTCGCACCTCTACTATGTCCGTAACCGCGCCAATTTCGAGCTTCAGATCTAGTGAGACGATCTGGTCCACCACTACAGATACTTCGCGTACCCATTCCTGGCGGAACCCAGCGGCCTACGCTGAGTGAATACGTTCCCGGCGGCCGATTGAGCAACCGGTAAAACCCCGCCGTATTCGTCGCGGCTTTCTGCGAGGGGTTGGTGGCTGGATTCTGCAGTCCACCGCAACTATTGGGGATTGGCCACATGGGGATTGGCCATGGGGATTGGCCAGTTGTAAATGTCGCTTCTTTCGTATATGCTCTCGGCAGTGTGTTTTTTTTGGGCTATATTGCCGACGAAGCTGGGGGATGAATGACGCATCTGATTCCAATGAGCCCGCTGGGATTTCGTTGTGCATTGGGCGCGGCATTCTGTGGTTATGCGCTTCTGGGAGGGCTCTCGCTTACGGCGCAGGCCCCGCAACGGCAATCGGTCACGGAAGGTGTGTACTCGGGTGGGCAAGCGGCGCGAGGGCAGCAGCTTTACAAGGCCCAGTGCGCGTCCTGTCACGGCAACGCGATGGAAGGCACCGTCGGATCTCCGCTTGCCGGAGATAGTTTCCTATCGAACTGGAGCGCGCGTTCGCTGGCGAATCTGGTGGACAAGATTCAGAAGACCATGCCGTTCAATCTGCCTGGGAGCCTCTCTCGCGAGCAATCCACTGACTTGGCGGCCTACATTCTCCAATATGGCAAGTTCCCCGCGGGACAGGCCGAACTAAGCGAGGGGGTGCTGGCGCAGATTGTGTTTCCAACGGCGAAAGTTTCCGCGAAACCGGCCGCCAGCCTGGCCGGCACGTCGCTTCCTCCGCCGGAAGGAAATCTGGCCGAGTTGATGAGAGCCATTGCTTTTCCGAATGCGAACATCATCTTCAATGTTCAACTCAGGGATCCTGGAAACCAGAAGAAAAAGCAGCCCGCCGCCGCACCTTTTGACTATTTCGAGTGGGGATCTACTGTTTATCCCGGATGGCTGGCCATCGATCAGGCCGCTCTGGCTATCACGGAAACGGCGCCGCTCCTTTTGACGCCAGGACGCCTCTGTCAGAACGGCAGGCCGGTCCCCGTGGATCGTGCCGATTGGAAGCAATACGTAAAAGATCTCGGAGAAGTAGGAAAGCTCGCCCACGTTGCGTCGAAGACGAGGAATTACGATGCGTTCGTCGAGGTCAGCGAAAAACTGAATGACGCATGCGCCAACTGTCACAAGGTTTACCGCGACAAGGGCGGCACCGAGGGCAGTGGAGCAACCCGATGCCAGCCATAGGAGAATTCAATATGCGCCTGAGGCCACTGATCTCGACCGCTTTAGTACTCTCTGTTTCAGTACCGCTATTCGCCCAGGAATGGGTTGAATTTGCCAGCCGGGAAGATCGCTTTACATGCCTTTTCCCGGTTCAGCCGAAAGTTACGGCGAGCACGTACTTATCGCAACACGAAGCCAACCTGCCGGCGCGCGTCTATACCGCGGCGCAAGGCAAGAGCACTTATAAGGTCACTGTCGTCGATTACAACCAGGCCCGGCCGATTCTCACGGAGAAGGCCAAGTCCTGCCCGGCGGGCGCCGAACCCTGCCTGGGAGGCCCGGGCGACGAAGGGCACTGGAAGTCGGATATCCGCGGAGCGGTTGACTGGGAGACCTGGCAGGTTCTGAAACGGGACGCGAAAGTGACGGTGTTCACCTGGGCCGCCATGGACCTGGTCGAGGGACGCACGCTGCAGCTTACCAACAACGTAGATCAATCGCGGAGCTTTGTCGGACTCTTCATGCACGAGAACAAGCTGTACATTACTGAGGGAACCGTGCCGAAGGGCTATCCGGAACCGGCTTTATTTCAAAATTCTCTGGGGTGGCTCGACGAGAACGGGATTGGGCTTCGCTATACGACCACTTACAGCAACAACTACCCGCCGCCCGCGCGCGTCAATCGAGCGAACCGGCCAGGCCAGGGGCGCATTGATGCGCCGGGCGCGGTCGTAAAATAATCAAGGAGACAATATGCGGATCACATCAGGCCGTTTTATATCAATGTTTGCGGTTGCGGCGATCTTTGTGCTGGGCAGCGTTTTGCCAGTCTGGGCGCATCACTCCCACGGTAACTATGAAGACACCTTTATGGATATTGAGGGCGTGGTCATGGAAATGCATTTGGTGGTACCGCATTCCTGGATCTACCTGGAAGTCAAGGACCCCAAAGGCGGCGATCCGCAAATCTGGGCCATGGAAGCCACCGGCCGCCCGCAGCTTCAAAAAATCGGAGTCACGCCAGACTACGTCAAGCCTGGCGACACGGTAAAAGCACGCTGCCATCATCTCAGGGATGGTTCGAACGGCTGCCTTCTCGGATATCTGAAAGCCAAGGATGGAACCGTCAAAGATTGGGATGGCAACGGCGCCCAACTGCCGTCCGATTTCTAAGACAAAAGCATTTGTAAGCGGTACGGACACCAAACTGGTAATAGGGCGCCCACTTTCAGCGCACAGCAAAAAACGCCTTTTCTCAAATCCTGGCGTTCGACGATGAGGAAAAAGCCAACGCCGCGCCGCTGCCGGAGACCCCCGTTTCCCGGCTCTGCGATATGTGGTTGCTGGCCCGCACCGCGTTTTGTGCGGAGACGCAACCAGCTCGGAAGCTGTCGCCCAACTCCTGGGCGAGCAAAAACCGCGCCTGCTTGTTACCGATCACCGTATGGGGTTGATCTCGATTCCGAATGGCGTGATCGTGCCGGCCTGAACGGTTGCGGGCCAGCTGAGCCGAGCTATTTGAAGAAGCGCACCAAGGGTAACACTGAGACTGCTATTTCCGGCGACACCCGAGCGGATTGGTCAGATGCGTTCCCGGTCGTTCCATGTCTCGAGGTGGAATACGTCTGGCACGCCTCCAAGTTCACCCGCGAAGTGCTGGACGGCCTACTGCGGATCGGTTTCTTACACCACCAGCAAATTCTCTGGGGGCCGAACAGTTCTTACTAAAACCCATTATTGGTTCCAGCGTGAACCCTGCTGGTGTGCTGGTACGTGCGAATGCACCATGGTTCGGCAAAGCGGGCCAGATTTCCACCATTTGGGGGTTCGCCGTCACCCAAGTTCATTATGGGCGGCTCCGACGAAGATAAGTTCGACCACCCGACTCAGAAACCGGTGGAGTTGATGCGGCGGCCGATTCTCAACCACACCAGGCGCGGTGAACTGGTTTACGTGGACCCGTCCTTACGACGCCCAGTTTGCGACAAGACCTATGCCTGGACTGCGGGGATGGATAATGATCTGGCCGTTCGGCTGAACTCACGATCTTCATGACATCACCGATTGAATGAGCTTGGCGCTACGTAGCGCAACCTCTTCCACCCGTTTTGATTGGCTTTCGTTGAGTACGACGCCTAGTGCCCAAATCCAAGTGCTGGCGGCAAAAGCCGAAAAATCTTCGCGTTTTGCCGGATTCTCCGGTCAGGTTCTATTGGCGGAATGTGCCTTGGATTGTCTCTTGTGCCATTTGCGCGCCCTCTCATAAACTATTTTCACGCGGAGCCGATGGCCGCGAACGCGTCCAAGGTCTTGCACTAAGCTACCACTCGTTCCCTACCGATAATAGGAATAATGGGCGCTTTCGGCGCTACTCCTGCCGATAAACGTTTTAGCGTTCCGTCGCGCTATGAGTTCGCTTACTCGGCGTCCCCCCGCACTCGTAACTCGCAATGTTAGAGGTTCTCCTTAGTGTGCGCTGGGAGCTGGTCCGGGCGATGTCAGGGTTTCGCCCTTCTTCGCGAAGATCAAAGCGAGCAGCTTGGCCGGCTCGGTGCTGCTGGCGTTCTTTGAAACCTCGTGCGTAGCGCCCAGCCCCTCGTAGAACATCTCACCGGTTTTGTAGATCCGCTCGGCCTGGCCCGAGATCCGAGTGACGATGGCACCTTCCAGAACGTACGCTAAAACGAAGCCGGCATGATGGTGGGTTTGACCCACGCGGCCTGGCGGATACGGAACTGGGCTGACCGTCACCTGCCAGTCATCTATGGTGACGTTGGGAAGATCGTGTACGAAGACCGGACCCGGATTGGACCCAGTTGGGTCTTGGGCGCTGACGGCAGCTTCGGTGAGCAAAGCAAGAACTGCGGCTAAAGCATCACGACGAGTTGTCATAACAAATGATACAACTTAGCTACCGTTAATGTGACACATCAGGCCCTTTGGGAGTTGTCGGAGCCAACTTCCCACAAGCGGACTTCTTGACCGGAACTCGTTCGCGCGTGAGCCGCTGGCCAGAAGGGCTGTTCGCAGTAGCTAGAGTACCGTAGCGGTATACGTCATAATGAGTTGACTTTCGCCGTCGCCGAGAAGCCCCGGCCATGACCACCCTGCTCGTCGGTTTCGATTCCGCGTGGACCCCCACCAACTCCGGTGCGCTCGTCGGAGGGCTCCGCTTCGACGACGGGACGTTGCGGGACCTCGGCGTACCCCGGATCGTGAACTACCGCGAAGCTGAAGGCGCCATCCAGAAATGGCAAGCCGAGTTGGTGCCAACGGCGACAATCGTGCTGCTTGACCAACCGACCGTCGTTAAGAATGCTGCGGGACAGCGGCCTGTCGAGAACATTGTTGGATCGCTGGTCAGCCTCCGCTATGGCGGGATGCAGCCGGCCAATACCGCAAGGCTGGATATGTTTGGCAAAGAGGCACCGGTGTGGCCGTTCTTGAACCAGTTCGGTGGCCCGGCAGACCCAATGGCGCCAGTCGCGGAGACCCGGGTATTCGAGACTTATCCGGTACTAACAATGATCGCCCTAGGCTGCCCGCGAATTCCACGCCACAAACACGGATGCTCTCTGATGTGCGGGACAAGCACATTCTGGACACGAGCGTGTGGAATGCTCTGTTCGATGATTCTGACCGAGACCAACTCATTGAGGCGGCACTCTTCCGGACGATTTTCCCCACATGCATTGCGATTACCGAAGTTGCCGCCATCGAAGACACTGCCCGGCGGGTGGATATCCTGCGCCTCATGAAGACGCTGGGTCGCGACAACCGGCCAATGGCTTCGCCGAATCAACTCATAATCATGGCCTGCGAGGGTTATTCAAGGCGCGCCGCTATGCTCACGCTCAATGCAGGGAGTGACGCCGAGGGCGCATGGATCGCGCTCAATGACCCAACCCGAGTGGATGAAGCCGCCCAACGCTTGGCTCTCGATTTCAATAAAGAGCGCGAAGACGTAATGAAAACCTTCACCGAGGGATTGCGCCTGGGACTGCAATCAATTTTTGGGGCGGGGACAAAGCGCCCCCGTTCTATCGGCTCCCTCATTAGGCACTACTCCCACGACGACAATTTCCTGTACGAAGTCATAAACCCCATCTATGAGCAAGCAACAGGTGCCGCGCTTCCCCGTGCGGCGTTGCGGCCGCTCTTAAAATCCCTCTACGAATGGCCGATGTTTCTGATGGGCTACGGCTGTGCCATCTACCAGCGTGCTGTTCAAGAGCAAGGCTACGGGCATAAGAGGAACCCTGGGCACCTCGATCTGTGGTCCGCGACCTACCTGCCGATCTGCGATGTCTTTGTCACACGGGACAAGCGTCAGCGCCGTGCGTTGAAGATCCTGAATAAGGCTAACCCACGCCCCACACGGATTCTTTCCTACGCGCAGTGGCGGGAGAGTCTCCTTGGTGCGTCATTGTGACCGCGACACTGGTCGGGTACATTCTCGTCATGGCGAGCCGGAAGCCGATGATCTGGCAGCTACTGACGCTCGCGGAGTAATCTACCGAACTGAACCCGTCCAATCGTAATGACCTGCCTGATCAGCGATAGCATGAAGTGTGGAGGCAGGGAGCACAAATAATATGCCGAGGGTTCGAGTTGCGGGATTTGCCGTTTCGTTGGACGGTTTCAGCGCGGGAACGGAACAGAGCCTGAACGATCCGCTGGGCAAGCGCGGTCCCGAAATCTTCCAGTGGTACTTCCACACAAAAACGTTCCGAGCGATGCATGGGCAGGATGGTGGATCGATTGACGTCGACGATGAGTTCGCTGCGCGCGGGATGGCGAACTTCGGTGCCTTCATCCTTGGTCGCAACATGTTCGGCCCGGTGCGCGGTGCGTGGCCCGACAACTCATGGAAGGGATGGTGGGGAGACAGCCCACCGTACCATGCGCCGACGTTCGTGCTGACGCACTACGAACGGGAGCCGCTGGTGATGGATGGTGGGACGACGTTCCATTTTGTGACCGGCGGAATCGAAGAGGCGCTGGGGCTAGCGAAACAGGCAACTGGAGACAAGGATGTCAAAATCGGAGGCGGCGTTTCCACGGTCCGGCAATATTTGCAAGCGAATCTGATCGATTCTCTGCACATTGCACTCTCACCTGTGGTACTTGGTCAGGGAGAAGCATTGTTTACCGGTCTTGACCTCCGCGCTCTTGGATTTTCTGTAACGGAGCACAAGGCCACCGAGCACGCGACGCACTTGGTGCTGGAGAGAGGATAGAAGGAGTCCGCTTTCCTTTCGGTTGTCACGACGATGAACCGCGTTCTCGGAAATGATCCACCGAAACTTCCCAGAAGGGGACTTCTGGCTCGCTTCCGCAAAGTCCACTTTCCGATTTGGGCGTTATTCGCCCAAGTGAATGCCGGCGAAACTGTCCCAAGCCCATGGCGACAAGGCAGGAGTGATCTGGCCGATGCGTACATGCGGATTGGTCACCGCTGGCGAATGTGCTCTCGCCTGAATGCCCTGCACAACTTTTACGAAAAGAAGGAATCGGGAAATCGACAAAGCCACGAACTGGGGCCGATGAGCAACAAAGAACTTGCACGCCGAGAGACACCGGAAGATACTTTGCACTACACAGTTAGTGAGTGCACGGGAAATCCGAGTTCGGCTGAAGTAACTCTTCCTGACTTCAATTGTGGTAGCGTTGGTTCGCTGCGATTACAACCGCGCAGTGATCCAGACTTCAGGCACAATCGCTGAAAAAGGAGCAGGCATGGGAGACAAGGGTGGCAAGAAAGACAAGGACAAGAACAAGCAACAGCAGTTGACGAAACAGAAACAAGAGGAGCAGAAAAAGCACGACCAAGCGCCGGCCACGAAGCCGTAGCAGGGACCGCGTAAAGCCGATTCGGCGGCGCGGCGAACGGGTCTGATCAGCCGATTCGCGGCTCAAGGATCTGAAACTGCGGGAGCATGAGACGGCATTCGCCTCAGGACAACTCTATGGCGCGTCGATCCTCGGTAACGGCGCGTGTTTACGGATTCAACTCGACGTATAGTCGGCATCGCGCGGAAATTAGGCTGCCCCGTGACGTATATGTCGATCGCGTTAAACGGCTCACCCGGCAAGGCGATGTTGCCCATCGCCTTGCGCAAAACAGGCGGTAGTCCAGAAGGAAGAGCAACGTTGACTGCTCCCGGCGGCGGAGGGCAGTCCCGGATCGCGGCTGCCTGCGCGAGCGCGGCAGATGCCACCATCACCAACGCGCCCGCCATGATGCAAATCCGTTCCACTCTTGAATAAGAAGCCTAACAAAGCACGATAACACGTATTGATCGAAGATCCTACAACACGCCGCAGCGGATTTCATTCGGGTTCGATCGTGAATCTAAACCTCTGGTTAGTGGTTGACCTGCACCTGGTACAAGGCATAGTTGGCAGGGCACTGCGGATCAAAAATGTCGAAGCGGTCACTGTCCGGCGAGACGGCCGAGACGATGTTAGCACCGCTTGCCGGCCTCGCCGAATCGAACCTTTCGAATTGGCCTGCACCGATCCAGTACTCAAACCCCGGCTGGGCTACCGAAACGACGTAGGTCGCCACCACGCGCTTAAAAGCGTCCATCCTACTGCCGCTTTCGGGGTGGTCCCATGCATCCTGTTCCACCAGGTTCCGGGGCACACATAGCATTGCTTTGAAACTGGAAGGAGGTGTGATGAATCCGCCTCCGCCAATCGGATCGTCTGCAGGCGGAGCGGGCTGAGAAGGTCGCGTGACCACCTTCGCCGGCTGCGGCGCGACCGGCGGATTGGCATTAGCGCTAACGGCCGCCGGCGCTGAGCGTGGTGTTTGCGGGGCGCGAGCGGCTGGCGGATTAGGCGCCGATGGGATCGGCGGAACACCAGAGGAATTTCGCAGAACCAGATCAGTCAGGAAGTCCTGAATATTCCGGGGGACGAATTCGTCCAGACGGCTGGCGATGTCGTCCTCGAGCGCATATTGCTCGTGATGCGCCGTGACAAGACTTACCGACTTGCGGACCACCTTGCCATTGAGCGGGAACACCACATTCGCTTCCCTCAGGGAGATGCTGTCGGACAGCGCGAAGTAACGTGGGGCTGCTGCGCCATAGGCGTATACACAACTGAAAAAGTGGTTCAAGGAAATGGCCGGCGGTCGTTGCGGATCGGTCCAACGCAAGCGCTGAAAAACGCCCGCCCACCGGTTACGCCACGCGGCATCCGCCTTGCAGTCGTCATGATCGAAATGGGGTTCGAGTACAATTTCCGGGGCGCCGGTGAGCCCTTCGAGGGCGGTCTTGTCAACCGGTGTACCCGGGCTCATGATCTGCACGAACTCGGCGTCCACGGCTGCCTTGGCCTTCTCCGTCCAGGAATTCACGGCCCATGGCGCTGCCACCGGGGGAGGCCCCTGTTGCCGCGCCGCCGCCGCTCGAATCCCCTGGAGTGATGTCGGCGCCGGGGGGGCGGCGGGAGCGAAAGCCTTCAGGCTGTCTCCGAGAACATTCACAAACATCTTTTGAATGTCCTGTAGCGTCGAATCTCCCAAAAGCAGCTTTCGCGTCGAGTTGGCTTCGGCCCGACTACTGCCCGCGAAGGACGTCTCGGGAGCGGCCCACACCAGATGAAGTTTTCCATTGCGGAGGGCAGCGGCTTTCATAAAAAACCGCAAATTGATATAGATTCCGTGGACTACGATTGTTTCCTGGACCACGTTGGTCTTAACACTCCTGTACTCGATCACCGGACGGTGGTCTGTCACCGTGACCGCAAGTGTGACCTGCGCGTTCGGGCGCACGGCGATTCCATAGCCTGCGAGGGCACTCACGATTTCATTCCGCTGCGCGGC
>JANXXL010000172.1 GCA_025350625.1 Bryobacterales bacterium
TACTACTTTTCCCAAAGCACCACCTGCGGTACCAGCGTGGACGCAGGACAATCCTGCGCCATCACTGTCGGGTGGCAGCCTCATTTCACTAGTGGGTTTGGCGACCGCGGCCAGGTCGAGGTGACCGACAACGCCGGTAACAGTCCACAGATCGTGGTTCTGGGCGGTAGGGCGGAGTGTATCCCGTAGGAGTCCACGGCCAAGCGCCGCGATTCGTTCTTCACTCCGCCGGGCCCCATCGTCTTCCGTCTTCCCCGGACAACGGTGAGCGCAACTCACCACAACAGAGAAGCGAAAAGAGGAAAGATTATGAAATATCAGAAATTGCAGTTCGCAACTGGAACAACATTAGCGGTGTTATTGGCTGTCCTGGCAATAGGGCCGCCGCTCGCCGCACAGAAACTGCAAAACCAGAAACACCTTCGCTCCGCCACACTCCAAGAGCGTAACAGCAACACTCCTTCGGGCCTTAAGACCTACACCGGAACCTTTGCGGATGGTTCGACTTATCTCATCGAGGTGCCGCCGAATTGGAACGGAAGTCTGTTTCTGTACAGCCACGGCTACACCCCGCCAGGCGACCCTAATCCTGCCTTGGACAACGACGGCGATCCGCTTGTCCGCTCGTATCTCTTGTCGCACCGTTACGCGCTTGCCGGTTCCTCTTACGCGGGGACCGGCTGGGCGGTTCAGGACGCATTCACCGATCAGATTGCCGTCCTCGACACGTTTGACCAGCTTGTGGGGCAGCCAAGTCGAACCATCGCGTGGGGCCACTCGATGGGTGGGATCATTACTGCCGGGCTGGTGCAGAAGTTTCCCGAGCGTATCTCAGGCGCCCTTCCTTTCTGCGGGGTGTTGGCGGGAAGTGTAGGCATCTGGAACGAATTTCTCGACTCTGCATTCGCCTTCAAGACTTTGCTTGCGCCCAACTCAGAGTTGCAACTGGTTCACATCACCGACCCGAACAACAATTTCGGCATCGCGGAACTTGCCCTCTCTGACGCCCAAGCCACGCCCCAGGGAATGGCCCGCATTGCTCTCGCGGCCGCTCTGTGGGACGCACCGGGCTGGAGCAATCCCTTTTTACCGCCGCCCGATCCAAAGGATTACTCCGCCATGGAGGAAAATCAGTTCGAATCATTGCAGGGGTTTCCCTTTGGGCTGTTCTTTGCTTTTCGTGCTGAACTGGAAGCACGGGCGGGCGGGAACCCTTCCTGGAACACCGGGGTTGATTACGAAAAGCAGCTCAAACTCTCTGTTGATTATGCGGAGGTGAAAGCGTTGTACAAGCAAGCAGGCTTGAGCCTGGATGCCGACATCCGGACACTCAACGAAACCACGCGCGTCGCAGGAGACCAAGCGGCGGTTGACTACCTGACCCAGAACATTATCTTCAATGGCGAGATCAAAGTACCAGTGCTGACTGTGCACACCACTGACGATGACGTCGTGAACGTGCAGAATGAGCGGGCCTATACCTTCGTCGTCCACAGAGCGCAGAACGACTCATTCTTGCGTGAAACGTTTGTTCATCGGGCATCGCACTGTACGTTTACTCCGGCAGAGACCATTGCTGCCATCCAAGCGCTGCTTCGTCGTTTGGACACTGGGAAGTGGGAAGGCGTTGACTCGGCAGATCTGAATGATACGGCTTCTGGGTTCCCCAGACGGTACAGAGATCTCTTTTTCATATTTGGCGTACACGTGTTCTTTCCGCCTGCCTTCGTTGACTATAAGCCAGCGCCTTTTCAGCGTCCGTTCGACGCGTCGGATGGAGGGCGCGGGCGTCACTAACGGACTCGCAGCAAGTGTGATTGAGGTTTCAATGAAGGAGCGACTGGCCCTTTCAACCCGTGTCACTATTGATCGGGCTGTCGTATATTTCACGCGGTTCGGGGGTAGAGGCAACGTTCTGCTGAGGAGGATGACAGTGAAGACCACGCTCACAATCGTTTTGCTTTGGATTCTCAGCGCAGGCTCCGCGATCATCGCCCGAGCTGTGTGTATTGGCGCATCGGTGAATTCATTCGGGGCGATGGGCGATGGTCACACCGACGACACCGCGGCCATTCAAAGCGCAATCAACGCCGTCGGCTCCGCCGGGGGCGGGTCCGTCGTGTTCAATGTGGCCCGCTACTACACCACCGGCACGCTCGTTGTCCCGAGGGGTGTGGTCCTGTGCGGAGTGGTCGAAGGTCCGTTCGATGTTGTAGGAGTCAACCCGGCGCTGACCACGATCGCGCCCACGATATTGATCACCAACACTGTCAACCCCTTCCTGACCCTGCAAGGAATCAGCGCCGGAGTCACCGACCTGCTCTTCCACTACCCCAACCAGGTGGGCAGCAGCGCTGCCGCTCCCAATGTCTATCCCTACACGATTTCGGTTGTGAACGCGCCATCCGCGAAAATAGCCCGCTGCACGGTGACCAACGCCTACAACTTCCTGGACATCGAGGTCGGCCGGGCCATGGCCCAGGATTTGTTCATTGGGGCCTTTAATACGGGGGTCAACATCGCAAGCGCGGGAGACCATGTCACCCTGCGCAATCTTCTCAACCAGGTGTTCTGGGACATACTGGAGAACGCGACTTATCCGCGCCCGATCGACACCTGGGTGCTGAACCACGGGTCGGCCCTGGTGGTGGGATCGGTCGATCTCGAGGTACACAATTTCTTCGCGTTTTCGCGCTTCGCCGGCATAGTGCTGAACGATTCTGCCAATTGCGGAACCGCATTGGGAAGCGACATCGATCTGGATACCGTGCAGTACGGCATCATCGTCTCCGACGCGTGTGCATCATTTCCGGGATCGTTATTCACCAATGTGGACATAGGGGCAGCGCCGGGCCTCGGCCAGGCAGCAGTGCAGCTGGCAACTGGAGGCAAAATCGAAATCAATGGAGGCTCGCAGCGGGGGACTTGGGCCAACGGTCCGTACCCTCCGCCCGCCCCGGCCACAATCATAGTAAATATTTTGCCTTGAGGACCGCGCGAAGGCAGTGAAGGAAGTAAACAAATGAGGAGATTTCCCCAGATACTGCTGCTTGCTTCCGGCCTGAGCCTTTTCGGTGCCTGTGGCGGCGGCAGTGGCAACAACTTCGGTGGAGGCGGCCCCTCAGCGACACGGCTCTCCGTCAGCGGCCC
>JANXXL010000147.1 GCA_025350625.1 Bryobacterales bacterium
GGTTCACCGCAGCCAGGCCGACGAACAAAGCGATGGTGGTGACGACCTCGAAGTAAAGGAGCGCCTTGCCGCCGATACGGCCCATGGTTTTGATGCTGCCGGTCGAAGCGATTCCGGAAACCAGCGAGGCAAACAACAGGGGCGCGATGATCGATTTGATCAAGCGCAGGAAAATCGCGCCCAGCACGCCCATTTGTTTGGCGGGGCCCGGAAATAGCGTCCCGAAGACAATTCCGGCCACCAGTCCGATTAAAATCCAGGTGGTCAGCGAGAACCTTTTCAACGGCCGCCCCACTGGAGTTTTTCGCGCAACACGTCGAAGAAGCGCACGCCGCCGGGGCGGATAAGTTGGACGGTAGCTTCCGAACGCCGGCACACTACACGATCGCCTTGGCGGAGTTGTTCCCCCACCTGCCCGTCAACCGTGAGGTAAGTGGTATTGTCACCGCACATCGTAATCTGGATGACGGCTTCATCGGGGACAATCACGGGCCGGTTGGTCAGCATGTGCGGACAGATCGGCGTGATACAGAGAGCTGCCACTGTCGGAACCATGATGGGACCGCCGGCTGACAGCGAGTAGGCGGTGGATCCGGTGGGCGTGGAAACGATCAGGCCGTCGGCCTTATAGAGGCACATGAAGTGATCGTCTACTTGGACTTCCAAATCGATAATGCGGGCGAGGTCGGCTTTGGCGAGGCAAATATCGTTAAGCGCCTCGAAGGCGGCGGTGCGTTGCCCGCCGCGCCACAGTTCGGTGCGCAGCATGCGGCGGCGGCTGACACGGTAATCGCCTGCGAGCACGCGCTCCAGTTGGGGATATAATTCCTCGACCGTGATGGCGGTCAGGAAGCCAAGGTTTCCGAGATTGACGGCGAAGAGAGGAATGTCGCGGCCCTCAAGGGCGCGTGCCGCCGATAGCAATGTCCCGTCTCCCCCTAAAACGATCAGCAGTTGCGTACCCTGCGGCACACTGCTGCGCGGAATGCCGCCGGGGCCGCCCGGCATTAAGTAAGCGGCTGTTTCCGGATCGCAGCGAACGTTGACGCCGCGTTCCGCAAGCCATTTCACCAGTGCGGGGGCTACGCGCGCCGCCTCATCGCTGCGCGGCTTGGAAATGATGCCGGCGGTGGCTATGTTAACGGCTGGATTCGCGGATGGCATAAAGCAAGAACTCCCGGTTGCCCTCGGCGCCGAGGATGGGACTCTCGATAATATCAGTCCCAAAGCCCTGCGCCTCGACCGCGGCCCGAACCCGGGCGCAAGCAGCCTGATGGAGCGAGGGATCGCGCACGATTCCACCTTTGCCGACTTGGCCGCGCTCCACTTCAAACTGGGGTTTCACCAGCAGGATCATATTTCCGTGCGGAGCGAGAAGCGGGATCAGAGCGGGAAGCAGAAGGGTGAGAGAGATGAAACTGACGTCGCCCACCGCCAAGTCGAATTTCTGC
Source organism: Bryobacterales bacterium (assembly GCA_025350625.1). Classification (GTDB taxonomy): domain Bacteria; phylum Acidobacteriota; class Terriglobia; order Bryobacterales; family Bryobacteraceae; genus Palsa-187. Next base: position 1,452 of record JANXXL010000147.1, read on the forward strand.
GGGAAATCGGTTGCCGCGAGGTAGCGCGCGTTCACGCCCTCCTGAACCACTACGCGCGGGTCGCTGCGTAGTTTCCAATCGATTTGTCCGTGGCCGACATCGAGAGCCCAGACTTTGGCGGCTCCGCGCTGTAGCAGGCAGTCAGTGAAGCCTCCCGTGGACGCTCCGACGTCGACACAGGCGAAACCGGTTACATCGAGGGTCCAATGATCGAGCGCGGCCGCAAGTTTGTATCCTCCACGGCTGACGAAGGGCATTCGCTCCAGCACTTCGACGGGAGATTCCATCGCAACGCTATGGCCTGGCTTGAGAGCCTTCTGTCCATTCACCAGCACTTGGCCCGCGAGGATGAGAGCCTGGGCTTTTTCGCGCGACTCGGCGAGGCCGCGGTCGACTAAAAGCTGATCGATGCGAATTTTGGCGGCGGATGTCATGGTACCGGCCGTCATGCCTGCCGCCGCACAACTAAATCCGCAAGCTGCCTGAGGCGTTGCGCGCGGTCGTCAAAGGGTTGCAGGGCTAAGTGGGCGGCGAGACGTTCCTCTTCGGCCATTTCGCGGGAGCGTTCGATTCCGTAAACGGCGGGGAAAGTGATTTTCTTTTGCGCGGCATCCTTGCCGGCGGTCTTGCCTAGGGCTTCCGACGATTGCTCGACGTCGAGAATGTCGTCCACCATCTGGAACGCCAGTCCCACGTGTTCACCGAAGCTGGTTAGCGCGTCCAATTGGTCCGCGTTAGCGCCTGCGTAAATGCCGCCCATACGGACGCTGGCGCGCAGGAGCGCTCCGGTTTTCGCACGGTGAATCGATTCGAGCAAGCGGGCGGTAGGATGCTTCCCCTCCCCTTCAATATCGTTCACCTGGCCGCCGATCATGCCGTCTACGGTACCCGACGCACTGGCGAGTTCGCGCACCAGTTCAATGCGGCGGGTGGCGTCGGTGTGATCCATTTTCGACAGTACCTCGAAGGCGAGCGTCAGCAGCGCGTCGCCGGCGAGGATCGCCATCGCGTCGCCGAACACCTTGTGACACGTGGGACGGCCACGGCGCAAATCGTCGTTATCGAGCGCCGGCAGATCGTCATGAATCAGCGAATAGGTGTGAATCATTTCGAGTGCGCAGGCGCAGGATTCGATGCCGACCGGCGCGTCGGAAACCGCTTGGGCGGCTGCGATGGCGAGCAGCGGGCGAATGCGTTTGCCTCCGGCAAATAGGCTGTAACGCATGGCGCGATGAATGGTGGCGGGATTTTGGTCTTCGCGCGGCACCCAACGGTCCAGCGCGGCGTCGACGGCCTTTTGTTCGGCCGCCATGTATTCGGCGAGTGTCATGCTTTATTTCGAACGGAAGGGCTGGGGCTGGACTTCACCGGCGCGCTTCATCAGGATTTCGACGCGGGTTTCAGCCTCCTCGAGTTGTTTGCGGCAGGCATCGCTCAGTTTCATCCCGCGCTCGAATAGTTCCAGAGCGCGCTCGAGAGGAAGTTCGCCGCTCTCCATCTCTTTGACGATGCTTTCCAACTGGAGGAGTCCGGTCTCGAAGCTGAGAGGTGCGTCTTTGGGCGGGGGCGCTTGCTCGGGCATGAGTAGATCCATTCTAGCGAATGCTGCTGAAGAGCTTCGCAGCCGCGTTTCAAATGCAGGCGCTTCTTTGATAAACTCGGAAGTCAGACGCAGTACCGGTCATCTGCTGCTTTTCTGCTCGTTCTGTTAATGCTTTTTCGGGCGCGTAGCTCAGTTGGTTAGAGCGCCTGCTTCACACGCAGGAGGTCTGGGGTTCGAGTCCCCGCGCGCCCACCATATTTTCAATTGTTACCTATGTCGGCTCTACGCCAACAACGGGGGAGCAGATCAGTACCCAAGTCGATCATCCACATAATACCTTGACGCGCAGTCTATAGTTTTCGAAGTTACGGAAGCCATAGGCCTGGCGATTGATGAGTTCCATTTTGTTATGGAAGCCTTCGGTGATGCCGTTGTTGCGGGTGAAGCGCCACATGGCGACGATCTCCTGGCTCCAGGAGGAGAGGGTTTGGCCGAGCTGCACCAGTGGGGCGAGGCCGGCTTGGCGCAACTGGTCGAGGGCACGGAGGAACCGTGGAATCAAGCGCTCACATTGGCGGCGCGTGCGATGTTTTTTCAATAGCAGATAGCAGAGCCGCTGCTTAAACCGGTAGATGAGTTCCAAAGCAGGGTATTTTCCCAGATAGGCCATGAGGCGCACCTGCTGATCGGGGCGCAGATGATGGCGGTGACGGCGCATCAACGACAGCAAACCGCGATGCTTGCTGCTAACGGGATCGATGTCGCGCCAGCAAGCCAGGAAGTGATGATTGATGATGCGGATCACGTGAAAGCGGTCGGCGACGATGCGCGCGTTGGGGAAGTGCAGGCGCACCAGCGAGCGGTAGCTGGTGGCCAGATCCATGCACACCACGCGCACTTCGGCTTTGCCTTCGAGCTTCTGAAAATACCACTCTAAGGAAAGTTCTGAGCGGCCCAGCACCACATCATAGACCTTATGATGATGCAGATCGCAGAGCGTGGTGGCGAACCTCTTCTTGCGAGTGGCCGTTCGCCGGTAGGAAAATATGCCAAGGACGCGATTGCTCTTGTCGGCCTGGCTGTCCCTCCCCTTGGGGCTTTCCTCGGGGCCGGCACCAACGCGCTTGACTGCCGCAAGGCCTCGAACCCCCAAATGTCCCGTCCCAGGTCTGATTCCGTCTACCCGCGCCATTCGAGGGAAAGCCATTTTTCCGCGCGGGCGTGGTACGCAAACACCAGGCTTTCGAATGCAGGCCGTCGAAGTCTTCAAAATGGACCGGCTGTACAGGTGTGGAAGGGACGGCCATTGGTTACTTGACCTCGGAACGCTTGAATTTCTGACGCGCACCGTGCCGGATGTGGAGCAGGTCCACCTGTTTCGGTTTCTCGGTGACACGGTAGATCACGCGATAGATATGCGGCTTGTTCCCATAGAACAGATTGCGGAGCCGGGTGTTCTCCGGTGTTTCGGGACATCTGTTTGGTTGCTCTTCGAGGCTCAGGATCGCTTCCTTGAGCCCCCGGTACCATTTAAGGGCGGCGTCGGAGTGTACGGCGTTGATCGCGTCGAAGACGAGTGCGAGGTCACGCTCCGCGCGGGCCGTGACATTAACGAGGTAGGCCATGCTGCGTTTCGAATTCCGCGAAGAACTCCCGCGCCGGCCGGACCCTGCCCTCTCTTATGTCCTCCAGACCCTGGCGGATTCCCTCACCCGCGTCGGCTTGCGCGGCGATATCGAGCAGCCGTTGATAGGCCTCGGCATCCTGCACGATGGCCGCGGCCTTGCCCTTAACGGTCAGCACGACGGGGCGCTTGCTTTTCTTGAGCTGCTTCATGAACTCACCCGAACGGCGTCGGAACGTCGTCAGTGACTGGATGTCTTTAGTGATATCGAGCATAGGCCTGCTCCTATTTAAGCACCTTTTTAGGTGCTGCCGCTTCTTTGCCGGGCCAAAACTGTGTCCGAACTCCATCGTTTCATCCGTGGGAATTGCAGTTTGAGCGAAAGCAGATTCCCCAGATTGTTGTAATTATTAGGAGTTCGTGAAAAACGACGGAGCCCGTGGAAGCCACGAGGCTCCCTTGGGCACCTGAGCTGCTATTGACATGCCGGGCGTGCTCGCGGCTCTGTACTTCATTCACGAGCGGATCTGGAGCAGGATCCAATGGGGTAGAGGAGTTGATGACGTTGCTTGAAACCGCTTTAACTAGTAGCTACCAAATCAATTCAGATCGCCAATGCAAGCGATTGGTTGGTAACAGCGCTCACCGAAGCTGGATTGAACGTTATTGGACCGATGCTATCCAACCTTCCGCAAAAACAAGCGGCTCCAATTACGATTACGGTTGGGAAAAGCGAGTTATCCCAATTCCGACCTGTCAAGCCATTCCAAAAGTAACGGGCGCACCTCCGGTATGTTAAGCAGATTGTTCCCGGTGCAACTGCTTCTAGCTCAATGTCCCCTTCTTCTTTCGGCAGGTGACAAAGATTGCCGGCCTGTCAGCAGGTGACAAAATCGCTGGCCTACAGCACCGACTCGGCTGAGGTTGACATTCAATTGGCGATCGAGCTAAAGTCGGCGGCATGCGGCGTTACGCAGGAGCTGTGCTCTTGCTTATCTGCATCGTCGAGAACTCGTGCACAGCGCCATTTAAAAACCTCACGGACGCAGCCAGCCGCGCCGCGGCCATAGTAGCGAGCAGTCAACAGGGCCCGGGCTATTGGCTCACATCCTACACCGGAAGTCCGCGCTTCAAGCAGCCCGCGCGCGAGATGAATACCTATCTCACAGCCGTGATGATTGATGTGCTTGGCCCCATAAGCGGGCAAGCGAGACTCGGGGATAATCTCGATCGGGCGCGCAAACATCTGACTGGTCAGATAGAAGACACCGGGTTGGTCCGCTATCACGGCAAGCCCGAAGGACCGGCCAGCCACGGCTTGGGCTGCGTGATCTCACCCGACGCAGATGATACGGCGTTGGTTTGGCGAATCGCGCCGGCAGCGGACCCGCAACTTATGGAAAAGGCGCTCGCAACGCTCGCCGAATACCGTAGCTCGGATCAGCTTTACCTTACCTGGCTGGCGCCGCGCGATAGCTTTCAGTGTATCGATCCGGGCAAGGATCCAGACCCTGCGGATGTTGCCATCCAGATGCATATTCTTATGTTTCTGGCTCAGGTGCGGCCGGCAAATGGATGGCTGCTTTGCAAGGCGCTGGACAAAGCGATCGACGACGATCGTATCTGGGTGTACTACAAGATTGCGCCTCTGATTCCGATACTCCGTCTGGTTGATTTGAAGGCTGCCGGCTGTTCGATTTCTTTACCGCCGGCAAGGCTGAAATCTAATGTTGCAGGCCAGGATATCTGGAACAGGGCCGGGCTACTGCTGTCCCGGTTGCTAGGATCCAACTCTGCCGTCCCGTCTTCGACAGAGACAAACGAGCTGCTGCAAAAGCTCGCCCAGGATGATTTCGCGGCAATCCGGCAAAACCCGCCCTTGCTGTACCACAATGATTTGACCGCTTCGACACCGAGATTCTATTGGTCCGCCGACTTCGGTTACGCCCTTTGGTTAAGACTCTACTTTGCGAACCTGCGCCTGAACCAGCCTCCGATTCTGCAGTGATTTTCAAATACAATTGGCGTAGAGCCGAGACCTTTGGGGATCATGAGCGGCGCGTCAACAACAGCCGCTTCTCGAGAAACAGATGGTCGCCGGCCGCGACTTCTTCGGGCGGCGCCGCCGTATTGCTGCGGCGGGAAAACAGGCTGACTGCCGCGCCTGCGTTGGGGCGCCCTTGGGGATCTGCTATGGAGCTTTGCCCCCCATCGCCACCCAGGCAGTTCTCCTGACACATAGTGGCCCCGGTTCCCTTTTCACACACCCGAGAACAACGGAATAGTCTACGAGTACCACAATGGTTTTCCGCGGTCACCGAAATCCTGCCGCCAGTCGCCAGAGGCGCGTTCAAGGATTGGCCGAACTTGGCCGAAGAGCAATCCACGGCGGCGCACCACTAGCGCTGGCTGAAGAGAGGGTCTGCGACGGTGGATGCGGTCAACAGTGGCACCCTGACGGTGGCCGCCCCTCGATGGCGAGGATTGGGCCTGATTTCGTGTGTACGTTGGGATGAAGTTCTGCTCCAGCAAGGGACGCCACTTTTTGGCGCCTTGTTTTCGATCGGCACTTTGACGTCCGCGAAGGCTTGCGCCGTCGCTCTGCTGATCGCGGGCGGTGTTTTTCTGGTGGCCCACATCTTCCTTCTGAATGACTGCTGTGGAGCCGATGAGGACGTTAAAGTTCCTAACCGTTGCGCGAGTGTGTTTTTGTCGCGGGGCTTCCTGCGCGCCGACGTCGGCTACCTCTGTGTGGTCTTGCTGGTACTGGCATTTCTGCTGTTAGCGCCGCTTGGCCTGCGCACGCTCCTGATTGCCGCAGGAATCGCCTTTGTAAGCGCGCTTTATTCGGGCCCTTTACTTTGCGGCAAAGGAATTCCGGTGCTGAGTTCCGCGCTCCACATCGTCGGGGGCATCCTCCACTTTCTGCTTGGGTACTCGCTGTTTTGCTCCCTTGATGCAAGAGGTCTTGAAACCGGCGCTTTTTTTGCCCTTTCGTTTGCGGCAGGGCATCTGACCCATGAAGCGCGCGACCGGGAAGGTGACTATGGGTGTGGGATTCAGACCAATGCAGTTAAATTCGGCGCGCGCCGCGGGTTCTGCGCCGGCCTGACCCTGTTTACCATCGCCTATGCTCTGCTGGTTATATTGGCATGGCGTGGCTTGGTGCCGCGGCTCCTATTTCTCACGGGCGCCATCTATCCCCTGCATCTGTACTTTTCAATGCGGACGCTTCGAGATGGCCTGACTTTTGAGAACATCCGGCGCCTGCAGGCGCACTACCGCGTACTGTATTCCGTAGTGCGGCTCTTCTTGCCATCCTCGGCGCGGTCGTCAAATACACTCTGGTCCCGGTTTTTGTCGGGGCATCGCTTTACCTGTTTTGGCGGGATCGTTCGCGGTTGAAAAGTCTGGGCATTCTTTGGGGACTGGGATTGCTGGTTTTGCTGCTCTTCCCGGGCCTCTTATATTTGCTCGTGAACAGCGCCTATGGGAAACGCCTTGCGCTTCCCGTCGAGCCGGGAGCATTTTCAAAGGCCGGTTTTGCAATGAATCTTCTTAATTACACGGCAGCGGGAGCTGCGGGATGGGACACCATACTAACCAAGGCCGACGCTAGGCTGAATCCTCAATTCCACATGCATTTTCCGGTTGCAATGGTGATGCTGGTCCCGTCCTTCGTGTTGCTCGTCATTTGGCTTCCGCGCTTCCGCCGGTGGGAACGCGGCCGCACAAGATCCTTCATCATCCTGCTGGGGATACTGACTGCCGGGTTGTGGGCGATGCTTGCTGCCTCCACCTGGCTTGGGGGCCTGCAGTGGGATTTTAGTGAGGAGAGCCGATTCTACAAGCCCATCGTCCTGCTGTGGCTTTTGCCCTGTTCACTTTCCCTCGACAGGTTGTCCTCGAAAGACCTGCGAAAATCGGTGGCCTTCTATTCTGTTGCGCTTCCAATCGCTCTGGTTGCAATCGGGGAAGTACGACTTGGATTTCTCCGCCAACCGTGGCTGGCTTTGCCCGACAGCGGAATCGCCTGGATTCGGCCTTACGACAACAACCACGCGCGCTTTCTGTCGGAATTCGCTTCGCTGCGCTCACACAAGCCGGATCTGCTGATTGGGCCAGACCCCAGGACTATGGTGGAACTCGGTGTGCCCATCGCATACTGGTGGATCCTGCAGCAACGCAGCGCCGGCTACTGGACCAGCCAAGATCTTGAGATTTGGGCGCTCGTCGAGCCACAGCAGGTGCCATCGCTGCTGGCCGGTGTCAAAGGCGTTTGCGCCGCCGAGCACGTCGCGGTACCGGCTGGCTACCCCTTTGTCTTTTACATACTGAAGCTGCAGGCTCCGGGCAAAGCCGCGGACAATTGTCAGTGATTCTGCGGGCAAAACCAGGCTGCCGAGGCACCCCAGTTTGTAAGGCGATGTGAAGATGGTATCCGATCATCTCGGACATTCGGCGAAATTCAACTATAGCGGAATACACGCGGTCGGCCATTGCGCAGATCGTTGACGTGAGACGTGAAGAGAAATCCTTCGTTTGACGTTTCGACGAATACGGAGCGGGAAGAAATGGAAATGCGGGCGAAACTTATGAGCAGTGTAAGGCTTCCGCATTAGGCGCTCCAGATAGTTTCGACATCATCAATCGGCCATTCCCCAGAGGCCCTAGGAAGACGCGAGGGCCACAGAGCAGGCGATTCGCGCGGTACCCATCAATGGTTTCTTCGAAAGCACTTCAGCTACGCACGCTTCCGCAAGCTCGACACCTGCGTGATCGCGCACCTGTGCCAGGAAATCCTGGGACAGTAGCCCCTTAGGGAGGAATTGCCGGATTAATCTCAAGGTGGATCAGGTGTTTGTTTACGTGCGCCGATACAAGTTAAAGTCGCAGCCGTACCAACTCCATTGGAGATAAATGAGCCGGGAAAGGCACCAGAGTGAAGTAAGAACTCGCATCGGCACCTTCCCACAGGGTGCCGCCATGCGCGAGCTACAGTCGCCACTCGAGATGTAAGTCGCTTGCGCCGAATTGGGACGCCCCTCAAACTCTAGATTTTCGTCTTCTGCGAACGATAAGGGTTCTTGCGGATGGCAGATGTCGAGGAGTTGGCTGACCGATGCACGCCATCTCGAGCCATCCAGAAGCGTTTAGAGTCGCCCCTAGCCTTGAAAGGTGGATTTGGGACTCAAGGGGCGAAGCATGTTCGGGCAGATTTTCCTTCGTATTGTTAACCGAAGCTCACTATGAAACTATTTAGGTTTTCGATGGCCGTGTGGATGCTTTCGCTAGGGCAGGTTTCCCTGCCGGCACAGAACGCTGACGATTATCGTCTCGGTCCAGGCGATCAGATCAATGTGCACGTAAGAAACTTGGAGGAGATACCGGACAAGCCCTACGCCGTCGATGAGGGCGGTTTTGTATACCTTCCGGTGACGGGCCAGGTGCAGGTTGGGGGCATGACGGCAGCCGAGGTGGTAGTCTTGCTTAGCCAAGTCTTGAAGCGTTACCTGGTGGAGCCGGACGTAACCGTCTCGATAACTGCCTTCCACAGCCAGCCGATCACCATACTAGGCGCGGTGGCCATCCCGGGGACGCGGCAACTGGAAGGCCACAAGACACTATTTGAAATCATTTCCCTGGTAGGAGGCTTGCGCCCGGATGCGGGATACAAGATCAATATAACGCGCCAGTTGGCGCAGGGGCGAATTCCCTTGCCGGACGCAGCCGACGACCCGACCGGTAAGTTCAGCATCGCTTCGGTAACCATTAAGAGCGTGCTCGACGCTTCCGATCCCAACGCAAACATCGAGATCAAGCCCGAAGATGTAATTTCGGTGCCACATGGCGAACTGATTTACGTGATTGGGGCGGTAAGAAAGCCGGGGGGTTTTGTCTTGACCGATCATGAATCGCTCAGCACCCTGCAGTTGATGGCTCTGGCGGAAGGATTGGACCGCTTTGCGGCGCCCCGCAAGGCCCGGTTGCTGCGAGCGGTGGGTCATTCGTCCACGGCGCGCGTCGAGAGGCCGCTCGATCTCAAGCGAATCGTGGACGGAAAAGACGAAGATATCGAGCTCCGCGCCAACGACGTGCTGATCATCCCCAGTAGCGTACGCAAGGCGGCGACGGTGCGAAGCATGGAAGCGGTAATCGGCCTGGGAACCTCGGCCGCTACCGTCGGTATTTACCGCTAGCCGAACCCATGTCGAATATCATTCTCAGCAGCGGCGACCGGGGCGGCGAACGCTCGCAGCCGCCCAGCCTTGCCGCAGGCCACTTGCATAACGATTGGGCCCCGTCTCAGAGCGCGGGCGAACACGGCGATGTTTCGGGAATCGCTACGCTGAGTGCGCGGAACGACGGCGCTCAATCGCCGCGCGGACGGAAGTCGCGCTGCTTCCAGACCCTGCGGCGCAACAAGCTTCTCTTAGCGGGGTGCACCGTTTTAGGCGGCTTGCTGGGCTACGTAGTGGTGCTTCCGCAAGTCCGAATTTATCAGGCTCGTACCACGCTCGAGGTCTCTGGCATCAACGAAAGTTTCCTGAACATGAAACAGTCCGATCCCGTCGCTTCTGCCGGCACCGGGGGAGACGCCACCGACATTCAGACCCAAATCACGATTCTGAAGAGCGACTCGCTGCGCGACCGCGTTCTCGCGAAAATGGGCACTCTCGGGCCCGAGCCGGCAACCTTTTGGACCCGCCTGGGATTGACTTATCCGAAAGGAACCGGGAAGGCGGTGGATGCGGCCGGCATGGCAGCCCAATCCGAGAATATAAGGCCGATTCCGGGCACCCGGGTTATCGAGATCACCATTGACTCCACCCGGCCGGGGGTCGCCGCAACCTTCGCCAACACTCTGGTAAATGAATTCATCGAACAGAATATTGAAACGCGCTGGCAATCTTCCATGCGCACCGGTGAGTGGCTCAGCCACCAACTGGACGAAATGCGGGTGAAGATCGAGAATTCCGAAGGGCGTCTGCAACGCTACGCCAAGAGCGCCGGGCTGGTCTTTACCAGCGATAAATCGTCATTGGGAGAACAGCAACTGCGCGAGTTGCAGCTGGCGCGCTCCACCGCAGAAACGGAGAGAATTGCCAAACAATCCCGCTACGAGATGCTGCAACCGGGAGCGGCCGGGGCGCCGGGTGCGGCAGTGGAGAATCTCACGGACGACGGGCTCCACGTCTACCAAGAGAAAATTGCGGAACTGCAAAGAATGATTGCCGAGTTGAGCGTAATTTATACTCCCGAACACGCCAAGACTAAGGGTCTGCAAGCGCAATTGGACGCAGTCCAAAGGTCTTACCGGGCGGCGCGGCTGGCGCTCGCCGGGAAAATTGGAGATCAATATCAGGAGGCGCGGCGCAAAGAACGCCTGCTCGAAGCCGGCTACCTGGCCCAAACCGGTCAGGTGGTTTCCGAGCAAGAGAAGACCACCAAATACAATCTTCTCAAGGCCGAAGCCGAAAGCGATCGCCACCTTTACGACAGTTTGCAGCAGCAGCTCAAAGAGGCTAGCGTGGCGTCCGCCATGAAGGCCAGCAATATCCGCATCGTGGATGCCGCCGCGGTTCCCCTCGATCCCTACAAACCCAATATTCCACAATCTGTTATTTTGGGCACGCTGCTCGGCCTGTTCGGGGCGGTGGGCATCGCGCTGCTCCGCGAGCGCTCCAATCAAACCATCCGCGAGGTGGGCGAGGTGGTCGACATTTTGGGGGTTCCGGAACTCGGTCTAATCCCCAACGCGCGGCTGGCGCTTTCCCGCGCGGAGCAAAAACTGATGATCAAGAACGCCCATCTGGGGCTCCCTGCCTCCGCCCAAGCGCATGCCGAGATTGACCTGGTTACGTGGCGTTCCAGCCGGTCGATCATTGCGGATTCCTTCCGCTCCGCGGTTACTTCGATGCTTTTCGCCACTTTCAGTTCCAAGCGTTGCCGGTGTTTTGTGATCACCAGCGCGTCCGCGAGCGAGGGCAAATCGACGGTGGCTTCGAATCTAGGCGTAGCCATCGCGGAAATGGGGGACCGGGTGCTGCTGATCGATGGGGATCTGCGTAATCCGCGGCAACAAAAGATATTCAATTTGGAGTCGGAACCCGGCCTGAGCGCACTCCTCAAGGAATTGCCGGCCGGATGCGAAGCGCCGAAGATCGAGCAGTGCGTTCGTTCGACCATAGTTCCAAACCTGTTTGTGCTGCCAGCTGGACAACCTACTTCCTCTTCGAGCAGTCTGCTGTCGAGTGCGCGGTTGCGGGACACCCTCGAAAAGCTCTCTACGCAGTTCGACAAGATTCTAATCGACACACCGCCCATGCTCGCTATTCCGGATGCGCGCATACTGGCAAAACACGCGGACGCCGTGGTGCTGGTGGTTCGCGCGGGTAAGACCACGCGGGATGCCGCGGTAGCGGCCTACGAACGCCTTTTGGGCGACGGCACGGAACTGGTGGGCGCCATCATGAACGACTGGGATCCGGCGGCTTCGGCCGGCGGATATTACGGCTACGGATACAAATACGATGCCTACTATCAAGGCCGGGAATAACGGCGGGTATGGCTCAAAAAAGGCGGGTCAAGCCGGCCGAATTCGAGTGCTTCATTTCGCGAGCGTTATCAATCGATACGATTTCATCGACACCATCGTACGCCATGTAGACCAGACGCGTTTCGCGCCCATGGTTTGCAGATTTTCCGGGAGCAGCAACATTCAGGCGACCGAGTATGACGGGATTATCCCGTCCTTAACGTTAGACGCGCGCAGCAGGTGGGGTTATCCCGCCGCGAGTCTGCGGCTGGCCGCGATTCTACGAAAACACCAAGTGGATATCCTACATGCCCATCATTATTACGAGACTCTGATCGGCGCGGCGGCTGTGACCTTGGTTCCGGGCTGCCGCCTGGTAATCGGCCGGCACTATCACGATTTGATTTATCTGCTGTGTCGCGGCGTACGGTTGCGAGCGCTATTGACGTTGGAACATCTGGCCAACGCGGTAGCCACCAGGATTGTGGTTCCCTCCGGCGCCATTCGGACTCTGTTGATGAACCGGCAGGGCGTTGCGAGCGAGAAGATCGGCGTGATTCCTTACGGTTTTGAGTTCGAAGGCGACAAGTATCAGCGTTCGGAACCGTGCGGCTGCGCGCAAGTTCGCTCCTCTCTGGGGATCGAGGGCCGGTTTGTGATTGGCAATTTCGGGCAGCATCACCGGTTGAAAGGACAGGAATATTTGTTGCGCGCGTTCGCAACTTTTGCCGCCCGGCATGCGGAGGCAGTATTGCTCATGGTGGGTGACGGACCATACGGCGCTCGCCTGCGCCAGTTAGCGGAAGAACTGGGACTCATGGCGTCCGGCAAGACCATCTTCACGGGCTGGCGTAGGGAGGCCTGGAAGATACTCGAAGCTGTAGATGTTGTGGTGCATCCGACGCTGAGCGAAGCGCTTCCGCAGCTGATGGTGGAGGCCATGGCTAAAGCCAAGCCGCTGGTTATCACCAACGTCTCCGGGGCTTGCGATCATGTGCGCCATATGGACAACGCCTACCTAATCGAACCTCGCAGTGAATCCTCGATCGTCCGTGCGCTCGAATGGATCTACCAGCATCCGGAGGCCGCGCGCGCCTTTGCGGATCGCGCTCGCACCTATATTCGCCGCGAGCTGTCGATTCAAAAAATCATTCCGCGCTTTGAAGAACTATACCAAGGAATCGCATGAGCGTCCGAGTCTCGGTGGTGATCCCCGCGCGCGACGAGCAGGATTCGATCGCTCCATTGCTTGACTCGCTGCTCGAGCAAACCTGGCCAGCGGCTGAGATTGTGGTCGTCGATGCAGGCTCCCTTGACGGAACCGCGCAGATGGTGCGGGAATATCGCCCAAAATGCAGCTTCGCCGCGGTTCCAATACGGCTGCTCGCCCTGGGACCGGCGTATCCCGGAATCGCCCGCAACGCCGGCGTAGAAGCGGCGGTTTCTGCCCACATTGCATTCACCGATGCCGGCATCCGGGTCGACCGCCAATGGCTGGAGCGGCTGTGCGCGCCCCTGCAGCAGGCGCAGCAAGCGGCCGCTGCGCCGCCGGATGTCGTCTTCGGCAGTTATGAACCCGTCATAACCACCTTCTTCGCTCAATGCGCCGCAACTGCTTACGTCCCGGCAAGGTCTCCGGATAAGGGCAAGGAGATCCGCGGCCCTTTCATTGCATCGTGTCTGCTTCGGAAATCCGCATTTGAAGCGTCCGGCGGCTTCCCTCCCTATCGCGCAGCCGAAGATCTGATGTTCTTCGATAAGATTCGCGACCGGAATTGGACCACCGCCTATGCCCCGCACGCGATCGCTCGCTGGGAAATGGCCAGCGGGTGGCTGTCCACTTTCCGCCGCTTTCGGCTGTACTCCTATCACAACCTAGTGGCTGGTCGTGGAGGATATTGGCACCGGGGCGTGGCTCGTTGGTATACGCTTGCCATGCCGTTCGTCATTCTCGGATGTGTCCAGCCGGCCGGATGGCTAGCGGTGCCTCTCTTAGGAGCCGGTGCACGCATCGCCATCACGATTTGGCGCAAGCGCAAGGAGAATTGGGGATGTCCTCTTAACCCGCTGCACTGGATCGGCGTGGGGCTGGTTTTGATAACGCTCGATGCCGCCACTTTTTGGGGAGCAGCTTGGTGGGCTTGGGACAAACTTCGCGGACGCTTGCCGCTCGACACCCCTTATACCGAAGCCGCAGCGGAAGAAACCCCTGCATGACCGCGCTCTATATTTGCTATCAAAGCATTCGCGAACCGTTGACGGAGACGCAGGTGGTCGCCTATCTAGAGGGGCTGGCTGCGGCCGGACATACCATGCTGCTCTTGACCTTTGAGCGCAGCGCGATGAATGCTGCGGAAAGGCGCGCCCAGGCCGGCCGTTTGCGGAGCAAAGGAATCCACTGGCGGTGGCTGCGCTACCACCGACACCCGACCGTCCCGGCTACCGCCTGGGATATTTCGATGGGCGTGTTCTATGGCTTATGGCTCGCGCGGCGGCAGAAGATCGATCTGTACCACGCCCGGGCCCACGTCGCGGGACTCATGGGGCTCATCCTTAAGACTCTGACCGGTGCACGATTGTTGTTCGACGTACGTGGATTGCTGGCCGAGGAGTATGCCGACGCCGGCGTCTGGCCCCGTGGCGGCAAGCTGTTTCGTTGGACCAAGGCTTTCGAACGGCTGATCCTCCAACACGCGGACGGGATCATTGTCCTTACTCACCGCGGCCGGAGCCTGCTCTATGAATGGTACCCGCGGGAAATCGCTGGGACCCCGCTCGCCGTCATCCCCTGCTGTGTGGATCGGGAGCGGGCGCCGCTATCGCCGGTTCACGCGGCACGGCCGCTGACTCTGGCCTATGCCGGCAAGCTGGGCGGCCTGTATATGATAACCGCTATCCTGCAGTTTTTTAGCTTGGTGAAGAAGACGGTCCCGGAAAGCCGCTTCGAGATCTGGACGCAGAGCGACCCTGGTCTGCTCACGAAAGGCCTCGAAGATCATGGGCTCCGGGAAGACACGCTGGTCGGATGCTCCTCTCCGGCCGAGTTACTGACGCATCTGGGGAGCCAGTGCGACGCCGCGGTATCCTTCATCCGGCCGTGTATATCCAAACTCGCGTCGTCTCCGACCAAGATCCCCGAATATTTGGCTGCGGGACTGCCGGTGGTTGCCAATAGGGGTATCGGTGATATGGACGAATTGATCGCCCGGGAGGGCGTGGGAGTCATCGTGGCGGACTTTAGCGATGAAGCGTTGCGCCGGGGCGTCGAACAACTGCTTCATCTGCTTGGCGACCGGGAAGTACGCGGGCGCTGCCGCTACACCGCTGAAAAATATTTTGATCTAGAAAGAGTGGGATGGTCCCGATATCGCGGTATCTACCGGCAACTCGATCCCGCCTAACTCGCGGCCGTAGGGCGAAGCCCCGGCCGGGATTGGAGCGGGTGTTCTCTGAGACGGCCCTCGCCGGGCAGGTGGTAGCCGCGGAATACGAAGACATGCGCCGGCTGTATTTGTGGGCTCTGGCAGTTCGCTTTAGCGCCGGCATGCTGGGATGGCTGCTTACGCTGATGATCAATATCCCGTTTCTGCAGGATGCCTTTTATTACGAAGAAACCGGGGCTGGAATCGCCCGCGATTGGCTGGCAGGAAGATCCTCGGAATGGCTCGCCTATGCGATGACCGCGGACCGGGTGTCCTGGTTCCTGCCGACCGTAATAGGCGGATTTTATTGGCTCAGCGGAGGCATTCGGCTCATTCCGCTGTTGCTGCTCGGTATCTGCTTGATTACTGCGCTGACACCGGTGGTCACTTATCTGATCGCGCGCGAAACTGGACTTTCGCGATCCGGCGCAAACTTCGCCGGAGGCTTAGTCGCTCTCTCGCCGGCGTTCGCCTTCTGGTCTGGGGGCTTTTACAAGGAAGGATTCATCCTGCTGCTGCTCAACCTGAGCATCTATCAAGTATTTCGGCTGCAACGAGCGTGGCGGTGGGATTCAATGCTGATCTTGGCGGCGTGTTTATTCGGCTTATTCGGCCTGCGTTTTTATTTGGCGGCTATGCTCGCGGGGATCGTTCTATTGGGACTGCTGCTGGGCCATAGCGAGGCGGGAGAAGGGGCATTGACGATGCTGCGGCAAGTTCTCATCCTGGCTGGATTTGTTGGCTTGCTGTTCGGGCTTGGATTGACGGAGCGGATGCGCCGGATCCTGCCCGGCGATTTCTCGGAAGCTTTAGGCACCATTGAAGGCTCAAGGCATGACTTGGCGAATTCGGCGGGCTCGGGATTTGCGCGCGACCTCCATATCACCAGTCCTGTCGAAGCACTGGAATTTCTCCCCATCGGCATGGGTTACTTCATGCTTTCTCCGCTGCCTTGGCAATGGGGGGCGGTACGCCAGAACCTGGTGATTCCGGAAACCGCCTTTTGGATCGGCCTGTACCCCTTGATCGTGTGGGGCATGGTACGCGGACTCAAAAGAAATTTCCAATCGAGCGCACTGCTGCTGGCCGCGGTGATTCCCGTCAGTTGTCTCTATGCGCTGTTTTGCGGAAACATCGGCACGGCTTACCGTATGCGAATACAAGTATGGCTGCTGCTCGCCATCTTCGCCGGCTGGGGGTGGGAAGCCTGGCAGGCGCGAGCGGGCGCGCCAGGCCAACGGGGAGTCCGGCGCTGGGACCGAGCAAGGAAACGTGAAGATACTGGTTCTGACGCCGTCGCGCTACGATAGTGCCCCGGGCATGCGCTTTCGCATGGAGCAATGGGCGCGGCACCTGACGCGGTCGGGCTTCACATTCTGTTTTGAGCCCTTCGCGGATGAGGCGCTGCACCGGATCTTGTATCAACCGGGACAGTTCCTCCGAAAGTCGGCGCTGGTGATGGCCGCTCTCGCGCGGCGCTTCAGAGCGATCGCGCACGCCTTCGACTATGACGCCATCTTCCTGCACCGGGAGGCGGCGCTGCTGGGCCCGGCCGTGCTTGAACGTCTAGTTGCCAGGTGCCGGGTACCCCTCATCTATGACTTCGACGATCCGGTGTGGATGCCCTACCGTAGTCCGCGGAATCCGTTCTTCGCCGCCCTCAAGTTTCACGGGAAAACGGCCGGCATCTGCCGCTTGGCGGGCAGCGTGGTCGTGGGGAACCGGCTGCTGGCGGAGTATGCTTCGCGATTTTCGAGTAACGTTCATATCGTTCCCAGCACCGTGGATCTGGAGCAGTATCCCCAAGCCGAGCGGCCGCTGAAGCGAGGCGTCGTCACCTTAGGCTGGACCGGCAGCCATAGCACCTTGCCGTTCTTCGAACCGCTGCTGGAGACTCTGCAGATCTTGGCCCGGCGGCGCAACTTTCGGCTGGTTGTGATCTCGGACACCGATACCTATCGTGCGCCCTCCCTCGCGGCCGAGGTTATTTCGCGAAAGTGGCAGGCCGCAACCGAGGCCGCCGATCTGGCGGATATCGATATCGGCCTGGCGCCATTTCCCGATTCCGGCTGGACTCCCTGGCGCTGTCACGGGAAAGTTCTGCAGTACATGGCCGCCGGAATACCGGCTATAGCCTCCAACATCGGAATTCTACCCGACTATATCGAAGATGGGGTCAGCGGATACCTGCCGAGGGAACGGGCCGAATGGGTGGAGCGTCTGGAACAACTTGTCGATCGTCCCGAATTGCGCATTGCACTCGGAAACGAGGCGCGCAAGCGCGTCGAGCAACGATATTCCGCGCAGGTATGGGCGCCGCGGGTGGGTGAAATCCTGCGGTCGGCGGTAGGGGCGTCTCGAAACGCATGACGAAACTCCGTGTCGTCCTGGCCGCGTGCGTCGCCGTTCTGCCCAATTGGTTGAAAATCCTGGTGCTCAGACACGGGTTTGGATTTAACATCGGGCGCCGCGTTTCCATTGGATTTTCGCTCTTCGCGGGCGTCCAACGTTGCCACATTGCCGACGATGTGCGGATCGGACACTGGAACGCTTTTATGAACATTCGCGAACTGGAGATCGAGGACCACGTGAAGATCGGTTTTCTCAACCTATTCCGCGGCGGCGATCGCATTCACATTGGGCGCTACGCCACTATCTTGCGGTTGAACGTAATGAATTCGCGGCCCTCCACCGAAGCCGTCAATCCAACCGTTCCGGAGTTGCAACTGGGGGAGGGAGCTGTCATCACCAACGGTCACTGGCTGGATTTCACGGACCGCATTGAGCTGGGCGATCACGCCATCATCGGCGGCCGAAATTCATCCTTGTGGACTCACAACCGGCAGCGTACCCGGCCGGTCAGCATTGGGGCGCACTCCTATTTAGGCTCGGAAATTCGCATGGCGCCGGGCGCGGCGGTGGCGAGCTGCAGTATTGTTTCGCTGGGTTCGGTCTTAACGCAACGGTTTGAGGAAGACCGAGTCTTGATCGCGGGCAATCCCGCGCGCGTCGAGCGGCCGATTCGAGACCGCGACTTTTTTCTGATTACCCGCAAAACCCGCAGCGATATCCCGGATGAAATCGCGGCCCGGTCGCTGCCCGAAGATATCATCGCCTATAGAGCCGAACGATGACGGGCGGACTCTTATGTGCGGAATAGCCGGGTCGCTCGACCTGCGCGGGAATCCATCCGATCGCGCCGCCGTTATCGCCATGACCAACCGGATGCTTCACCGCGGACCGGACGCGTGCGGATACTACTCGGATGGCCCGCTGAGCCTGGGACATCGCCGCCTTTCGATCATTGACCTCGAAGGGGGCGCGCAGCCCATGCAGGACGACGGCGGAAATCTGTCCATCACTTATAACGGCGAGCTTTACAACTTTCTGGCGTTGCGACAAACGCTGGAGGCTGCCGGTCACCGCTTTATCACCGAAAGCGATACCGAGGTGATTCTCAAGGCATATCTCGAATATGGCGAATCCGCGCTGGAACATTTTCGCGGAATGTTCGCGTTCGCGATTTGGGACCGCCGCCGGCAACGTCTATTCCTGGCCCGCGACCGGGTTGGCAAGAAGCCGTTGTTCTACAGCCAAACAGCGGGGCATTTTGTCTTTGCCTCTGAATTGCATGCTCTGCTGGCGCATCCTGGCATTTCACGCGAAATCGATCCGTCCGCATTGGACGAGTACTTGACCTACGGCTATATTCCGGCGCCGCGCACTATTTTCAAGAGCGTGCGTAAGCTGGAGCCGGCCCATCATCTCACCGGAACATTCGGGCCGGATGGCGGTCCCTTTGAAACCGTCATCAAACGCTACTGGAGACTTAGTTATGCCGACAAATGGGTTTGCGACGAACAGGAAGCCGCCGAACGATTGCTCGCGGAGCTGACCGAGGCAGTGCGCTTGAGGCTGGTGGCCGACGTTCCGATTGGCGCGCCTTGAGCGGAGGCGTGGATTCAAGCGTCGTGGTGGCGTTGATGAGCCGCCTCTCGGGCCGGCAGGTGAAGACGTTTTCGATTGGTTTTGAAGAGGAAGATTTCAATGAGCTGCCGTTTGCCCGGTTGGTGGCCGAGCGTTATGCGACGGATCACCATGAGCTGGTGGTGCGCCCGCAATTTATGGACATCTTGCCGACCCTGGTCCGGCACTATGGCGAGCCCTATGCCGATTCCTCGGCCCTCCCCACGTATTTCGTAGCCCAGCTTACACGCCAGCACGTCACGGTCGCGCTCAATGGAGATGGCGCGGACGAGTCGCTGGCCGGCTATGAGCGCTACTTAGGAGTGCTACTGGCGGAAAGCTACCGCAAGGTGCCCAGTCTGCTGCGAAAAGGAGTCATTGAACCGGCCGCCTCCCTGATCCCCGGCAGGCTCCCGCGGCGCTCGCGCCTGCGTCAAGCCAAGAACTTCTTGCAGAGCGCCTGTCGGAGTGCCCCGCATCAGTATTTGCGCTGGAATACTTTTTTCGGGCCGGCCGAAAAAACTCAGTTGTATACGGAAGAATTCACGCAGCGCCTGGACCAATCGACCGCCGAAGCCTGGTTTCTCCAAAAGCTGGAGCCGGTGAATGGCCGCCCGACCTTGGACGCGCTGCTGGCTACCGATGTCGAATCTTATCTGCCCTACGATCTATTGGTGAAGATGGACGTCGCGACCATGGCCAATTCGATGGAGGCCCGCTCCCCCTTTCTGGATCACAAGGTCATGGAGTTTTGCGCCCGCCTGCCGGTCGAATATAAAATTCGCGGCCGTACTCTCAAGTATCTGCTTAAGAAAGTGGCCGGCGATTTGATTCCCGCGGCAAATATCAAGCGCCGTAAAATGGGCTTCGGAGTACCGGTCGGGCGCTGGATGAAGGACGGCCAGCTCGATTTTGTTAAACAAACCCTGTTATCCCCTCGCGCGTTGAAGCGGGGCTATTTTCGCCCCCAGACATTGCGCGCGTTGGTCACAGGCCACACCGGCCCCGGTGAGGACTACTCGCAACAACTATGGGCTCTGGTCTGGCTTGAAATGTGGCACCAGATGTTTGTGGATTGATTTCGCCCGCGATTGCCATTCAGGACTGTCATGGACCGGGTTCTTATTGTCGCCAGTTGGGATTGGGTGCTCTATAACTTTCGCCTGCCGCTCGCGGCTGCGTTGGTCAAGGCCGGTTATGAAGTAATCCTGGTCTGCCCCCAGGGAATTTACGTCGAGCGGATCCGGGCAAGGGGGTACCGGGTAGAGTTGTGGCCGCTCTCTCGTCGCAGCACCAACCCGCTGAGGGAAATGCGGGCGGTCTGGCGTCTGCGTTCGCTCTATGCCCGCCTCATGCCCGCCATCGCGCATCATTTCTGTTTGAAGCCGAATTTCTATGGGTCGCTCGCCGCCCTTACACTGGGGCCACGCAAGCCAGCGGTGATTAATACCTTTACCGGACTGGGGTTTCTATTTTCGCGCCATCCCCTGGCTGGGTTCTTGCGTGCCTGCATGATGCCGGTATTACGGCCGAGCCTGCTGCAGAAATCGAATTGGACAATTTTTCAAAATGGCTCGGATCGCGAAAACTTCCTGAAGGCCGCCCTGGCTCTGCCCCTAACGTCGAGGGTGATTGCGGGAAGTGGCGTCAATGTGACACATTTTCGCGAGAAAATACGCGGGCGTCAAAGCGGGACTTCGCAGGTCCCGGTTATTTTCACGGCCGCGCGGCTCTTGTGGGACAAGGGGATTAGTGAAATCGTTCAGGCAGCGGAAATTCTCAGAAGGCGCGGCGTGGGCGTGGAGTTTTGGATCGCAGGCGCGGTGGACGCAGGAAACCTGGCGGCGATTCCGCAGGCGACGATTGCTCTATGGGAGCAGCAAGGCTCGGTGCAGTTCCTGGGTCATCGAGAGGACATTCGCGAGCTCCTCGAAAAAGCCGACATCGCGCTTTTGGCAAGCGAGCATGAAGGCTTGCCACGTTTTCTACTGGAGGCAGCTGCCTGCGGACTGCCCCTGATCGGAACGGATATTCCCGGCTGCCGCATGATTGTGCGCGACGGACTGAACGGCATGCTGGTTCCCATCAAATCGCCGGACGCGATCGCCGGCGCCGTCACGGCGCTGCTATCCGACCCTGCACGGATGCGGCGCTATGCAGCCGCCAGCCGGCAAATCGCAGAAATCGAGTACTCCGAAGAAACCATCATGGCTGAATATTTAAATCTCTATGCTGCGATTGGTTTGCAGCGGGAAATTCCGCGAGGAGCCCCGGTACATTAATGGGGGGCCTGGCTGGCTTGCTCGGTTTGGCGCTGCTGGTCAGCTTGTCATTGACTGGTTTGCTGGTCCGGTTCGCACATCGCCTTCCGTTTTCGAAGGGACCGGCGCACGACAGGTGGCATGCGGGCTCGATTCCGGATAGCGGAGGCATCGCCATCTTCGGCGCCATGGCCATAACCTATCTGGTTGGATTTTTAAGTTTTGCCGCTCCCCACGGCATGACGGGGCTTTCGAGTGCGGCGGGCTTGCCGGGCCGTCAATCGGCGGCCGCACTGGGTACCCTGGCAATGTGGATCCTGGGAATCCTCGACGACCGCCTGCGGTTGGACGCCGCCGCAAAGTTCGCTTTCCAGGCGGTTATCGTAACCGCCGCGGTCGCGAGCGGAATTGTTGTGGATGTGACGTATTGGGGAGCGGTCAACTTTGCGCTTAGTTGGCTGTGGCTCATGGGAATCACCAACGCCTTTAATTTGATCGATAACATGGACGGCCTGGCGGCCGGGGTGGTGGTTATTGTGGCGTTCTTTCGGAGCGGCTTACTCTATGTAAACGGATTCACTGACGATGCGCTATTGTGCACCGTGATCGGGGTCTCGTTTCTGGGTTTTCTGGTTTTCAATTTCAAGCCGGCCAAGATATTCATGGGCGATAGCGGGAGCATGATGGCGGGATTCGCGCTGGCCGCTCTGACCATTCACAGTCCCCTGTCGCACGCCCGCAGCATGATGGCGGGCCTGTTCTATCCGGCGTTGACGTTCGCCTATCCGATCTTCGACACGGCTCTGGTATCGGTGTTGCGCAGGATAGCGGGGCGTCCGATTTCGGTCGGGGGCCGGGATCACAGCTCCCACCGTCTCGCTTCGCTCGGAATGCGGGACTCGACCATCGTATGGATTTTATGGGCTTTCACCGCCATCGGTTCGGCCTCAGGCCTGCTGTTCTACGATTTGCCGGCCTCAACCGGGGTAGCAATAGCTTTGTTGGTAGTGTTTGCAACCATGTTTGCCTTGTTCCTCGCCACACTGCCTTCTTACCAGGCGCTATCCGGGCCGGCCATCGGCCGCCTGCGGACTCTTCAGCGATGGATACCTTCCTTGCGTGCGGGTGTCACTGTTTTGCTCGATTCCATGATCGCCGTGATCGCCCTGATGGCCGCGTTCGCGATCCGCTTTGATTTGACGATACCCCCCTCGCAATATCGCAATGCGCTGCTTTCCGTGCCGGTAATCATGCTCAGCCACGCTTTGGGCGGCGTGTTATTTCGAACCTATGAGTGGTCCTGGGAATTCTTTGGACTTCACGAATTACTTCCGCTGGCCGGATCCACCGCGGTGAGCGCCTTGGCCTGTGCGGTGCTGTATTTTTCCGCCAGCGAATACTCGCGCGGAGTGCTGTTGCTATATGTGGCCTTGAGCTTCGGCCTCACGGCGATGGTGCGGTCGTCCCTGCGCCTGTTCAGACAGACAATCCAGGGGCCGCCGCCCGGTCCCTGCCGGCGCATCGCCATTTTTCGGGCGGACCTAGAAGGCGAAGCTTTAGCCCGCTTCCTGCTGGGTTCGGCCGTATTGGCGCTGCGTCCAGTGGTATTTTTCGACGACCGCCCTTTGCGCGACGGAGTCCGGGTGTGCGGCCTTCCGGTGCGGAATATCGATGCCGATCTTCAGAAGCTACAAATTGAATGGAAGCTCGATGCGGTGCTGTTGCCCCCGCAGGAAGGCGGCCTGGATGCGCGCGCGGCGTTGGGCAGCAGGTTCCGCGAAATCGGGCTCGAGATGTGCACGCTCGATCTGAATATGAGGCTCTGGACCCATCCGGAGGCTATGCTGGCACGTCTGGGAGCCGCTGGAGAGCCGGTGCCGACGCGGCCTCTCTGAATAGCGTCTGCCCGTTTAAATCCTTACCGCCTATGCCGCAAACACAATCGGCACTGCCCTACGGAGCTCCATCCCGGCTTCCCTCCCTGGATGGTATTCGAGCCCTTTCCATTCTTGCCGTTCTATTTGGCCATCTGGCGGGAACCCGCGGCGCCTTTCCACACTTGCGCTTCATGGGATCGATAGGATTCCTGGGCGTGCGAGTTTTCTTCGTCCTGTCGGGCTTCTTGATCACGTTCCTGCTTCTCGAGGAACGCGAGCGAACGGGCGTTATCTCCCTGCGCGGATTTTATCGACGGCGGATGCTGCGGATCTTCCCCGCATTCTATTTCTATCTCCTGACGATCACCCTGTTGAAGATTTCCGGCGTCCTGCACCTCCCCTGGGGCGATCTCGCCATATCCGCGGGATTTCTTACCGACTTGCGGCTCACGGACTGGAATGTGGGACATTTCTGGTCCCTTTCGACGGTGGAGCAATTTTACCTTTTGTGGCCTGCTCTGCTATTCGCCAGATGCACTCACGCCGTGACCACTGCGGTGGTGGCAATGCTCATGTCCCCGCTGCTTTCGGCGGTCTTATGGAAACTGAACTTCCCACGTTTGGGAATGTTCTTCCTAAGTGTGAATGCGATTGCAACCGGATGCGTGCTCGCGGCATTGCGAAAGCGTTTTCATGCAAACACGGTCTATATGAGCGTTCTAAGCTCGCGGTGGATCGGACTGGTCCCTGTAATTACGGTGCCGCTCGCCTGCTGGGAGGGTCACGGAGCGGTACTGTTCTATGGAGTCACCGCAGCAGGCATTGCGCTTCTTATCGACCGCGTCATCACCATACCCTGTGGGGTTGCTGCGTTTCTCAATTGGCAGCCTATGGTCTGGCTGGGCGCGATGAGCTACTCGCTATATGTCTGGCAGCAGTTGTTCTTAAACCGTTACGTGGATAACGTGTTCACCACTTTCCCGCTGAATCTGGCCCTCAGCACGATCTGCGCGCTGCTGTCGTTCTACTTCATCGAACGCCCCTTGCAATCTTTAAAGAAGCCATCAGCAAGGCCCGCCATCGAAACAGCCCGCGCGCTGCTTCTCGATTGAAAACTGTCCTGAAATCCTTTCTCGGCACCCTGCCGGCCAATTTTGGGGGGAGCAGCAGTGCTGACTTCTTTTGGCCGCGGCAAACGGCCTTAGAACTCTTCTCCATGAATAACTCCAACCGCCAGTCCGTAACCGTCGTGGTCCCCACCTTCAGTCGCGGGGAGGCGCTGCGCACCACTTTAAACGCCCTCTTGGCAAGCACCAGCGACGGGCTTGAATTTGTAGAAATCTTAGTCGTGGATGATGGATCGCCCCTGCCGGCCGCTCCGCTCGTGAACTCCTTAGAAGCGGCATCACCCTTCTCCCTCCGCTGCATCCGGCAGCCGAATCGGGGCCCGGGAGCGGCGCGCAATACCGGCTTTCGGGAAGCCCAGGGGCGCATCGTCATCTTCGTCGACGACGATATCATCGCCCCCCCGAACCTCATACAACAACACCTTCGCGCGCATGCCTCTCTTCCGCAAAGCGTCATCTGCGGCCTCACTACTCTGATCCAGCCCACCCCGCCAACACCGCTCTTCCGTTTCATTAGTTCTTTATCCGGAGACGAGCCGCTTCTCGCTTCGGAACAGGAGTTCCTCGAAACCGACCAGCCGAACAGTCAGCATATTTCTGTCGAACGAGGAATGTTCGACGCAGCCTCTGCCATTTACCACGACGATCTTTTTACGCCGGCCGCGGAAGAGTTCGGGTTGGCGTATCGCTTGCGACAGGCGGGAATCAGGCTGGTATTCGCTCTGCGCATTACCGCCCGGCACGATCAGCCACTCGACCTCGCAGGCGTCTGCCGGCAACAGTACAAACATGCGCTGGGCGCGGCTGAAGTCGTTAAGAAGTACCCTGCCGCCAGGAGTCTCCCGGCGCTCGAACGTATCCTGCAAGCCAATCTGGAGAAAACGCAGGGTCTCACACTAAAGACTTTGAAGCGCGGCGTGCTGCGCTGGCTCGCGAGCGCTCCGTTGCGTAAGGGCGGTCTCCGGACCATCGAAATGTTGCAAGACTTTGTTCCTCTGCCAAGCGCGATCCTGCCACCCGTTTATCGGGCTATTGTCTCCGCGCACTATCACGCGGGTCTGAGGGACGGCTCGCGGCGGGAGTGGAGATGACGACGGCACCGGCACTCGAACAGCCGCGAACCCAGCCAACCGCGGCTTACCCGGGGTGCGAGTGATCGGTGGGCAAGTGATCGGTGGACAAGTGATCGGTGGGCGACGGGTTCGGACATAGATGCGGCCCAGCGTCAGCTACGTTTCGATGAAAACCCGGCTCGCAGCTTTTCGCGGCCGCCGGCCGACACAGCCCACGACCAGTGGGCATCGCCTGGCGTCGAATATCTTCTACCAGCTTGGGAGCCAGTCCCTGTTGTTGGTGCTCTCGTTTGTATTCTCACCTTACGTCGTCCATCGTCTGGGTGTCGAGCTCTACGGGCTGCTTATCCTGGCGGGCATCACCACAAACTACTTTGCCATCGTCGAACTGGGACTGGGGCAAGCTAGCGTAAAGTTCCTGGCGGATGCCTACGCACGCCGGGACTGGACCGGGCTCCGGCTCATGCTGTGGACCTCGGTTCTGACGTACTTTGCTCTCAGCGCAGTGGGGGCGTTGGGATTGGTGGCGCTCACGCCGTGGCTGACGCACCTTCTGCGAGTGCCGCAAGCTTCAATCATTCTCACTAAGCAGGTTTTAAATCTCTGCGCCCTGGGATTGGCGGTATCGATGATGGGCAGTATCTTCTCTTCCGTGCCGCGCGCGCTGGAGAGGTTCGATATCGTGAGTTACCTGAGCGTCCCCGCCGGCGTGGGTCAGCTCGTCCTGAACCTGCTGTTGCTCTATTTCGGGTATTCGATACGCGCCCTGGTAGTCGGCGGCGTAGTGATCCAGACCCTGGTACTGGTGGCTTACATTGGTGTCGCTCGTCACTTGCTTCACCCGTTGGGACGCCCCATATTTGACCGGCCGGCGCTGCGGCAGCTCTTGGGTTTCGGCGGCCTGGTCTCGGTTTCGCAAGTGGTTGTGCCGGTCCTTGCGCATCTGGAGAAATTTATCATCGGGCGCGTCCTGACATTGAGTGCAGTGGCGTTCTATAGCGTGCCCTACAATCTGGTGTGGGCACTTACCTATATTCCAGGCAGCGTTTCCGGCGTATTGTTTCCGGCTTTCTCGCGCCTGACTGTCGAGGGTGACCATGGCCGCAGATCTTATTTGCTGGTGCGCGGCACGAAATATGTGCTGGCCGCTATTCTGCCCGTAGCCGTAGTTCTGTCGATATTCAGCCACAGATTTCTGGCTGCATGGATGGGGCCGCAGTTCGCGCTGCGCAGCACGGAGGTTCTCCAGGTGCTGGCATTTGCGGTTGTGATCAACAGCGTGTCAGATCCTGCCTACCAGGCGCTGCAAGCCATGGGGAGGCCGGGTATCCCGGCGGCGTTTAATGTTCTCGAAGTTTGCATCCACATTCCGCTGTGCTTTGTTTTGATTGGTCGTTATGGAGTGCTGGGCGGCGCAATCGCTTGGGCGGTTCGAGTCAGCCTGAACTCTCTGCTATTGACGGTAGCCTTTACGCGGGTGACAGGGATGTCCTATCGAAGCTTCGTGTCGAGCGCGCTATTGCGCCCGGCCGTAGCCGCTGCCGCGTTGCTGCCTCTGGTCTGCGCAGCCGCCTACTGGTTTCCTGACCTAAGCCGCGTCGCGACTATTCTTGGGATGATGGCAGTCGGCCTCACCTATTGGACGGGCGTTTTCGCGCTCGCACTGGATCAGGAAGACCGCCATCATTTCAGAATGTTCACCGGCCGCTGGATTCATTGGCCGGGGCTGATGCCGGCGGCCCCGCCCCCGGTGAAGATCACTTGACCGGCAGCCAGCCCGCCAACCGCCGCCGCAGCCGCGACGCCCGTGCCGATCGCCACTGGTTTCACCCAACCAGCCACCGGCCTGCATGCCTCGCCCGGCAGGTCCGTCAGCACGGCTTCGCGGATCAATCGCGTGGCGCCAGCGACTGGCGGTGTTGCGGTGTCCACTACACCCGTGATCTTCACCCGGCGATTAAGATGACTCGCGATATCCGGGCCTTTTACTTCAACCAGCATCTTAGTGATTTGAT
Source organism: Bryobacterales bacterium (assembly GCA_025350625.1). Taxonomy (GTDB): domain Bacteria; phylum Acidobacteriota; class Terriglobia; order Bryobacterales; family Bryobacteraceae; genus Palsa-187. Next base: position 28,899 of record JANXXL010000147.1, read on the forward strand.
CCCGAATCAGAAAATGAGACCTGGCCTCTCCGAGGCATCCGGATACCACCGAGACCTCCCGCGTTTGTCCTTCCGGAATCTGCGCGACTGGCGCTCCCGCGGCAGTCTGGGCGGCCGCCATTCCCGAGACCGCAGTCACGCTAATGGTCATTTCGTCCAGGCGCCATACCCGGAAATTCGAGGCCGCGGCAAGGGAGTCCATGCGCAGTCCATTCGCTTCCACTGCGAAGCCGTCTGCCGGCCAAACCTGCGCCCTGCCCTTCTTGAGAACCAGGCGATCCGAAAAGATCTGTCCCTGCGCTTCCGGCGCGAGATCGAAGCGAGTGCGATTGGTGAGGCTCACATGCGTGGGACTCTTGAGATCGTCAACCGTGGTGCCGCTCATCAACGATCCGTTGCCGCGGGCGCGCGACCCGTCAATCTGAAAGTCGCCCGGCGAAACCACCAAGCCTATTGCCGGGTTGGAAATATCAGACGCAGCAGCCACTCCGATCCACAACATTGCAGCATAGCCGAATACAACTTTTGAATTCATGAAAGATCACCTGCCTTGAGTCTACGGCCAACGCCGCACATTTCCACCATAAATAATGCCTCATCCGCGAAATCAAGCGATCTATTTTGTTGTACTCCCGAGCCTTATTCTGCTTAGTGCCGCCGGGGTATATATTTCGCTGCGAATGGCGGCGGCGTCCTACAACTCGCTTACTCCGAGCCTTGCTGAACGCAATGCCGCAGCGTCGCAGTTTCCAGGGAGCGCCGAATATCAAGTGCGGCTGGCTGACCTGCGAAGGGCGTCCGGCCTGTCATTTACAAGCAATCTTGCAGATGCGGTAAGAGACAGCCCGCGCGATAGCCGCTTGTGGATTCAACTTGGGTTGGCAGAGGAGCAAGATGGCGATTTAAAGCGTGCGCAAGCCAGCTTGCTGCGCGCCGGAACACTAGGGAAGGATTACGACACACTTTGGACGCTGACAAATTTTTACTTCCGTAGAGCAAATCGCGAGCAGACGGTATCGTGGGCCTGTGCGGTCCTATCTATCCCTGGAGTAGACGGCGGACCCGTCTTCTCCCTACTGAGCAACTTCCCGGCAAGACCGGATTGCATTCTGCACAGCGATTTTAGCGGGCCGCGAAATGTGCGCCGGGACTACTTGCAATGGGTGATCTCCAAAGCGGATTTGGATGCAGCGGATCGAGTCGCAGACATCCTGATTCGGGAGCCGGACCCGGAGTCGACGCCGTTGCTTCTCGATTATTGCGACCGCCTGTTGCTTGCGCGGAGAACCGGGGCGGCAGTCCAGCTATGGAACGCGCTGGCGGGAAAAGGGCGAGTTTCAGCACCGGTTGCCGCCACGGGCGAACTGATTGACGGCGATCTGAAACTTGCGGATCCTCCGCACGGCTTCGCGTGGCGAATGCCTCCGATTACGGGCGTAGAACTGACATCGCTTAACCCGGGTTTGCAAATTTCGCTTTCCGGCACGCAGCCCGATAGATGCGAACTACTCTCGCAGTGGGTACTGATTGGCTCCACTTCCGCGCACATGCTGCGCTTCCGTTCGGTCGTGTCGGGATTAGGCGCCGGCTCCGGAGTGCACTGGCGAGTGACGACTCCCGACGGCGTTAATTTTTTGGACCCCGCGCGCCTTGAACCCGGTGCCGACATTTACGATGGGAGCCCCGCCGAATCCTTACTTCCCTTACTCGGGCCCCCCCATGGCAGCCTGATTCGTGGCGGGCTCATTCACGTAGCGCTGGTCTATGACCGTGTGCCCGGAGCTGTCCCGGCCCGCGGTTGGATTCGACTGGAAAAAATATGGTTCACCAAATAACCGGCTGGGCACGAGCGATCCTGACCAACGTCCCGCCGCTCAGTGCGTCTCTGTTACTCTTCGCCGCCCTGCTGTTCTCGCTAGGTATGGCCTGGAACACTGGCGGCTGGCCCGTCGCGCTTGCCGAGGCCATGATTTTTGCACTCACCGGCATTACCGCGGCGCACGCGCTTTTCGCCCGCGGGATTCACTTTCCATGGACTGCTACGGTGCTCTTCGCCGCTTGCATCTGGATCGCTGCGCAGTTGTATGCCGGGCGGTCTGTGTACCGGTTTGGCACCTTACAGTCGTTGCTGATATTCCTCTCTGTCGCGGGCGCGTTCTGGAGCATTCCGCAGCTATTTGAAAGTGATAGGGCCGTGCGCGTGATTCGTAAGCTGCTGGTTGCGATTGGATCCGCTACGGCCGCCTTTTCCATCCTTTATCTCCTCACCAGCAATGGGCGCGTCTACTGGGTGATCGACACTCTCGATTCCTGGCGGCCGATGGGACCTTTCTTAAATGCCAACCACAATGCGGTGTTCATGGAACTGCTGCTGCCGCTCGCGCTTTGGGAGGCGTTCCACGACGCACGCCTGGGCTACCTGTACGGAGCCGCGGCGGTCTTGATGTATAGCAGCGTGATTTTCGCCGCTTCCCGCGCTGGCATTATTCTTGCCACTTTGGAGATCGGGGCTCTGGTGCTCTGCTGGCTGGTGCAGACGCGCTTTTCCCGGCGCACCACCCTGGTGGGTTGCGCGCTGCTCGCGAGCTTAGCTGGCGGAGCGTTTCTCTCCGATTGGCACACCCTTCTGCGGCGTTTCGAAACCAAAGATATTTTCCAGCAGCGTAGGGAACTGCTAGAGTCAACCGCACTCATGATCCGCGAGCATCCCTTGATGGGTTCCGGCCTGGGGACTTGGGCCATCGCGTATCCAAGATTTGCTGTATTCGAGCCCGGCCTTGCGGTTTACCACGCACACGACGACTGGGCCGAATGGACGGCGGAGGGCGGCGTTCCTTTCGTGGCGCTGTTGGGTGCCGTCGTACTTCGCTCGATATTACTGACTCGCAGATTTGCCTGGGGGATAGGCGTCGCCTCCGCGGCCGCTCATGCCTTTGTGGACTTTCCGTTTCACGTGTATGCGGATCTTTTATGCTTCTTCCTGATTGCCGCCCTGATGGAAGCCTCCGCCACAAATCAGCAGCTTGTGTACCAATCTCCGGCGACCGGTATCCGACCTGCTACATCGAGAGCGCATGTACTGGCACTGACACCGGACGATCCTGCCGCGAGCGCTCGAAAAGAATGGTTTTACGAATGATGCCTTCCAAATTGGTGGTGGGCCTCCAGCCGGTGTGCGCTTCGATCCGGCAGATGCAGGGGACGCGCCGCCGCATGTCCTCGAAGCCGCCTTCCGGGTAGGCTTCTTCATACGGAACCAGGATGATGCGCGAAGAGGAATCCGCAGCCTGCTTGACCCGCTCTGCCAACTCGAAGATCGACACCTCTTCGTCGCTGCCTATATTAAAGATCTTACCGGTGACATTCGAACCGCGCAGCAGGCGCATCACGGCGCCGATGCAATCATCTATATAGGTAAAATTGCGCCTTTGGGCCCCATCGCCAAAAACCCGGATCGGCTGATTGGCCAAGGCGGCACGCACAAACGCAGGAAGTACCATGCCATATCGCGCCGACTGCCGCGGTCCCGCGATATTGAAAAAGCGGGTAATGGTTACCGGCAGGTCGTGACTTGCATGGTAGGCAAGCCCCATGAATTCATCCAACTTTTTCGAGGTGGCGTAGGACCAACGCTCGATCGAAGACGAACCCAGTATTGAATCGGCATCTTCGCACAGAGAGTTCGCATCATTCTTGCCATAAGTTTCCGACGTACTTGCCAGCAGAATTGGCCGGCGGAATTCGGCGCAGGCGCTAAGCACACTTTCGGTTCCCTCCACATTGGTTTTGAGCGATGCCAGCGGCCGTTCCAAAATGGTGTGTACACCCACCGCGGCCGCTAGATGAACCACCCGGTCGCAAATCGAGACTTGAGCGCGTATCAATTCGCGGTTTAGAATCGAGTCCTGTATGAACCGCAATCGTGGGTGATCCGCCAGCGCCGTCAAGTTGTCCAGCGATCCGGTACTGAGATCGTCCACTACCGTCACCGAGTGGCCGTCGGCGACCAGGTTTTCCGTAAGATGGGACCCAATGAACCCCGCGCCGCCGGTGATCAGGAAGTGCATACTTGCGTTTCCTTAGATCCGCGCGTGAGGCCGGGAAACTCAGGCCGAAAGATATGCCATTGAGGGGGTTTCACCTTGCACTCATCGGTACGCGCTGCGAGAGTATGAGCTTCCCTTTCTTCGGTGTTTTCCTGCAAAATATCTCTTCAGTTTCGTGTATGGCGTGCTGGCCCTGACACACGTGACAGCGCGTCAAGCCGACGCTCTCCGCTGCACGGAGGACCAAATCCTCGCAATGGTTGTAAAGCGGTTTGTTGCGAATGAGGCCCTGGTGACATACCTAGGATTAAATCGCGAGCAGATATTCGGTGGGGATGACGCCCGCCCAGCCCTATTCTTGATAGCCGCCGTCGTAGCTGATTCCCCAAGTCTTCACGTTTGCGCAGTTCACAAAATCTGCGCGTCGACACGCAGCCGTCTTGCAAGAAGGACAGGATAGACCGCTAGGAGATCAAAGAAGCAACACCCCTCGCTTCACACGCAGGAGGTCTGGGGTTCGAGTCCGCGCGCCCACCATACGTCCAGTGCCGCCCACAATTTGTCAAGCCAGCTTTCCCGGGTTTTTCAGGTAGCGATTAATCATCGCATCGGCGGCCCAATAGGTCAGCGCCAGCACCGTGAGTGTCGGATTATGCGACGCGTTTTGCGGGAACGCCGACGCGCCGATCACCCATAAGTTGGGTACGTTCCAATGTTGCAGGTGCGGATTGACCACGCTTGAATCTGGGTTGACGCCCATGATCGCTCCGCCTTGAATGTGGGTGCTTTGGTAATTAATCACGTTGTACTTGCCGCGCGCCGGCGGAGTGTCATCGACAGTCGCCCCCATGACTCGCGCGATTTTCCTCGCCACTTCATCGGAGAAGGCGCGCTGGCGGTGTTCATGCTCGGTCCAATCCAGCGTAAAGCGGAGTAGCGGATCGCCGAACTTGTCCTTATAAGTGGGGTCCAGGTCCATGAAATTCTGACGGTAGGAAAGATGTTCGCCGGAAAGACTGATTCCCGAGTTGCGGTCGCGCCACTTGATCGCGGCCGCTTTCCACTCCGAGCCCCAATTGGTCTTCGAAGATCCGCGCGGCGCTGCATCGAAGGAGCCGATGGGGCGGTTGCCGAAACTGTAGGCGCAGATCATTCCGCCGCGCAGCAGGCCTTCCGATCCGGTAAGCCCGTGGTCGCCGTCGAAATCCGAAATGCGCATGCTGAGCGCTCCGGTGCCCATGAACTGGTTCAGAGGTTTGTCAAAAAAGAGGCGCGTAGTGCCCTCGGCTTGATGCGTTAGGTTACGTCCCAGGGTGCCTTTTCCTGTGGCGAAATCGTAGGGGACGCCGATTTTCGACAAGTACAGCAAGCGCGTGTTGTTCAATGTGAAGGTGGCGAGCACCACGATTCCGGCGGGCTGGAAAAACTCTTCCCCATTGGCTCCGATGTATTCGACACCGGTCGCCTGGCCGTCTTTATGCACGATGCGCCGCACCCACGACCCCGTGCGCAATTCGAAATTCTTGCGCTGCGCCAGCACCGGCATCAACGTATTCGAAGGCTGCGCTTTCGCGCCGATCATGCAGCCGAAACGCTCGCAATAACCGCAATAGCCGCAAGCGGGTCGCGTAATCCCGTCGGGATTCTTATAAGTTTGGCTGAGGTTACAGGCGGGTTGGCTATGCGGATGGTAGCCGAGCTTCTTGGTGGCGTCGGCAAAAATAGTCGCCAAATAGGAATTCTTGAGGGGCGGAGTCGGAAATTCATGTTGCCTGGGGCCCTCGACCGGGTTTCCGCCCTCGATGATCTTGCCGCGCAAGTTGCCGGCTTTTCCGCTGACGCCCAACATCTGCTCGCCGTACCAATAATGCGGTTCGAGCTGATCGTAAGTGACACCCCAGTCCTGAACGGCGAGATCGGCCGGGAGTTTCGCGGCTCCGTGTTTCTGGGTGAGGTGCGAGCGCAATGTGAACAAGTCCGGCAGGAAGCGCCAGGCGGCTCCATTCCAATGTTCGCCCGCGCCGCCGACGCCGGAGCCGGGCAGGAACGACCCGTACTGCCGCACCGGCACGGCGTTGCCCGTGGGGGTGTGGCGATGCGTGATGGTTTCTTCGGCGATATTCTGCATCATGCGCAGGCGAACGGCGTAGTCGAGTTCGTCCATGTCAAGCGCGTAGTCGGCGGTTTTGCGGGCGATGCCGCGCTCGAGCACCACAACGCTTTGCGCGGTGCGGGTGGTGAGCTCCTTGGCCATCGCAAGGCCGCTCCATCCTCCGCCGACAATAGCAACGTCAACAGGCTTCAGGTTTGTCATAAATGGATCTTCTTAGTATGGGTCCAAACCTTTGGCCTTGAGCGAGGCCATGGCGCTCGGCCCGGCGAGATACGAAATCACGGCCTTGGCTGCAGCCGCATGTTTGCTCTTGGCGCTGATGCCGGCTGAAAACCGAATGTGGTATTGGAATTCCCCCGGCAATGGACCCACAAGTTCGACACCCGGGACCGGCACGATTTCGCTGTATAAAGTAATCACCATTTCCGCTTTACCCGCCGCAATACTATGGGTGGAGGCCCCGGAGCTGGGCGCCAGGATGATCTTCGGCTGCACCTGCGAGGCAATCCCCATCCGTTCAAATATTTTCTCGACATAGCCTCTGCCGGCGCCGTCTTCGGGATAGGTGATGGATTTGGTCGCGAGCAAGGTCTGCTTCAACGCCGCAACCGTCCGGATATCGGGCCTGGGGGCGCCTTTGCGGATTCCGATGCCGAGCTCGGACCTTACCAGGTTGGCTTTTGAGTCTCCTGACAGCTTGCCCCGTTTAATTAAATCGTCGATGGCTTCCGAGGTAATGAGCGTGAGATCGAATTCTTCGCCCGCTTCGATCTGTTTTTTAACGCCAGCCGAGGAATTGAACTTCAACTCTACCGGGCGGCCGGAAGCGTGCTCCAATCCCGGCTGCAGCTCCTCGATGGCCGCTTTCATGCCGTTTGAAACCAGCACTCGAAGCGCTTCTTCGCCTTTCGCTTCGCGCAACGGGAGTAAAAACAGCCCCACTGCGGTCGCGGCGATGGCCGCGGCCTTCCGGCGTATAATCATTGGTAAATCTTATCAAATACTGCTATTAGCGGCCGAACACGGGGGCCGCACGGAGGTAAACTCAAGGCATGAGGATTCTGGTCGTCGAGGATGAAAAACGGATTGCGGACTTTTTGTCGCGCGGCCTCGAGAGTGGCGGCTATACAGTGGATGTCGCTGCCGATGGCGCAGCGGCGGTCGAAATGGTGCACGCCACCGAATACGATCTCATCATCCTCGATCTGGGCTTGCCGGATATGGATGGCATGGCGGTGCTGAAAAAAATCCGCACCCGCAAGACCAGCCCTGCGGTTTTGATTCTGAGCGCTCGCGACGCCGTCGACGACCGCGTGAAAGGTCTGGAGGGCGGGGCCGACGACTACCTCGTGAAGCCTTTCGCGTTCGTGGAGCTGCTGGCGCGGGTGCGGGTCCTGCTGCGCCGCGGCCAGCCCACTCCGGAGCGCCTGCAGGTAGGCGATCTCTCGCTCGACTGCATCCGCCGCAAAGTCACGCGCGCCGGGGAAAATATCGAACTGGCGCCCAAGGAATTCAGCATCCTCGAATATCTGATGCGGAATCGCGGCCGCCCGCTCAGCCGCACCATGATCGTCGAGCATGTCTGGGACATGGATTACGACGGGCTTACCAACATCGTCGACGTCTATATCCGCCATTTGCGTAGTAAGATTGACGAGAAGTGGCCGGATAAAATGATCCAGACCGTGCGCGGCATCGGCTACATGCTGGATTCGCAGGAACGTCCCGTGGAGAAAGGAATTTAGGCATGCCGTCCCGGTCGCGCTGGTTGCGGATTCCCAAGCTGCGGACCAGCTTCCTTCGCGGCCTGCGTTTCCGGCTTACCCTGAGTTACGTTTTGCTTTTTGGCGTGCTCCTGATTGCAGTCGGGATGCTGTTCCAAAAAACTCTGCGCCTGCAGATGGACGACGAATCGCGCGCTACTCTCGAAGAAGAATGGGGCGCCGCCAAGGGCTACCTGCATGTGGAAGGCGGAAGGCCCGTGTGGATTGCCGACGCGACCGACCCGGAAGAAGCTTACATCGTCGAGCGCCTGCGCCACGTCTATATCCTGGCCGACTCCAACGGCAAAGTCTTGGAGCATTCGCAGACCTATGATTCGATCGGCGTCGATTCGCCGCAAGAGATCGCCCGCATTCTGAATCTGCCGCAGCCGGAGATTCATGTGCGCCGGGACGCCGACGGCATCCCTTATATGATCAAAGCCGGGTCCATTCACGGCGATAAGGGACGCTTGTACTTTTTTGCGTTGGGCCGCTCCATTTATAACAACGAGCGGACCGTCGATAACTTCATGCGCCGGTACTTCCTGCTGCTGCCCGGCATGATTTTCATTACCGGATTGCTCGGCTGGGCATTGGCGGGACGCGCAATCCGGCCGCTGAACCTAGTGGCGGCGACTGCGCAGGAAATCACCGGCGCAAATCTTTCGCTAAGTATTCCGCGGCGCAACGCCAACGACGAACTGGATAACCTGATTGACAGCTTTAACCGCATGACCCTGCGGCTAAGCCATTCTTTCGACCAGATCCGCCAATTCTCAACCGATGTCTCACACGAATTACGCACGCCGCTCACGGCCATCCGCGGCCAGCTCGAAGTGGCGCTCTTTACCGCAGAAACGCCGGATCAGTTCCGTGACGCCATGGTCAACGCGCTAGAGGACGTAGAGAAACTTTCGAGCATCGTGCGCGCGCTGCTGCTCTTATCGCAGGCCGAATCCGGGCAACTGGTGTTGCAAAAAACGCCGCTCGATCTCGGCGAAGTGGTGGCCGACGTCGTCGACCAGTTCCAGATACCTGCCGACGAGAAGAACGTCAAACTTACTGCCACGCTCGATCCCGGGTGGCTCACCAACGCGGATCGCACGCAAGTGGAACGGATGATTTCGAACCTGCTCTCTAACGCAGTGAAGTACACTCCACGTGGCGGAAGGGTGCACGTCCGCGTCTGCCGCGACCAAGAGGACGGGTGGATCCGTCTGGAGGTGGAAGATACCGGCGTGGGAATCCCCGCGGAAAACCTCCCGCATATCTTTGACCGGTTTTATAGGGTGCGCAACGCCCAGACTCATTACACCCAAGGGCTGGGGTTGGGTCTGAGTTTCGTGGCATGGATTGTTTCCGCGCACGACGGCACCATTCATGTAGAGAGCAAACCCGGCGCGGGTACCCGATTTGAGATCCGCCTACCGGCCGTTATGGCAGCCCAGGAGACCCATCCTCAGCCCGTCGCTACAACTACCTAAATTCCGCAAGAAGATAATCGCCGGCAATCCATATAAACTGGATTTATGGCATTAGAGTTCAGTGAACACGAGCGCGAGGGAGTAACCATCCTCGCCCTGAAGGGGCGCATTACCGTGGGGGAAGTCACCCCCGTGCGGGATAAGATCACTGAACTGGTGGCGGCCGGCCACAACCAGGTTGTGCTCGACCTCCAGCACGTCGATTACATCGATTCGACGGGCCTGGGCAATCTTGTGATCAGTTATACACAGGTAAAGAATGCAGGCGGCGCCCTGAAGCTGCTGCACTTGAACAAGCGCAACGTGGAGCTACTGGCGCTTACCCGGCTGCACACCATCTTCGAGGTATTCGCGGAAGAGACCGACGCCGTCAATAGCTTTTTCCCCGGCCGGGAAATTAAGCATTTCGACATTCTCAGCTTCGTTCAAGAAGCGGAGAAAGCCGAATCATAGCTCGGGCGGGAAAGCCAACTTCGAACGCAGCGCGGCGGCGGCGGGCGAACTCCTTACCAGCGCCGGTGAACTCCTGGGCTGCGTAGTGACGCTGACGGATATTTCAGAGCGGAAAAAGTCCGAGCTGGCGCTGGCGCTGCAAGCGCAGGCACTCGATCGCTCCAACGGCGATTTGAGGCAGTTCACCTATGCCGTCAGCCACGATTTGCGGGAGCCTGCCCGCATTTTGGCGATCTACAGCCAACTGCTGGAAAAACACTAAAAAGGCAAGCTGGACCGTCACGCCGACGAGTTCATCCAGCATACAGTGCACGCCGCGCACCGGCTGGAAGGGTTATTGGACGACCTGGTGACATACACCCAGACCGCTGAGTCGCCTCAAACGGAGAATTCCCGGGTCGCCGCAAATGTGGCGCTGTCCCTGACCCTCAAGATGTTCGAGACGCGCCTCGAAGAAACCGGCGCTCGCGTGACCAACGATCCTTTGCCGGTATTGCGGATGCACGAGGTCCACGTTCAACAGCTCTTTCAGAACCTGATCGGCAACAGCCTCAAGTACCGGCGCGAAGAGGCGCTGAAGATCCACGTTTCAGCGCGTGAAGAGAAAGGCATGTGGATTCTGGGCGTGGCGGACAACGGAATTGGGATCGACCCGCAATACGGCCAGCAAATTTTCGGTCTCTTTAAGCGCCTGCACGGCGGCGGTAAATATGCCGGCAGCGGAATCGGTTTGGCCATTTGTCATAAAATCGTAGAACGTTACGGCGGCCGCATCTGGGTTGAATCGGAACTTGGCAAGGGATCTACGTTCTTTTTTACGCTGCCTGGAGAGGAAGCGGTATGAAGGAAACCGATGCAGCTCCTGTGACTGTTGCTACGGACCGGGGCGCCATCGTTTAGAGCCGCGATCAGTTGACGCCTTCGGGGATGGTGAACTTAAAGATCGATCCCCCCGGCGGATTCGGTTCCACCCAGATCCGGCCTCCATAGCGTTCGACGATCTTCTGGCAAATTGCCAAGCCGATACCGGTACCCGGATACTTGCTGCGCGAGTGGAGTCTCTTGAACACGCGAAAGATCTCCGCAGCATATTTGGGATCGATTCCCAGGCCGTTGTCTGCAATCGAAAAAACCCATGCAGAGGGGCTTTTCGCAGCCGAAACATGAATCCGAGGCGATTGATCGGACCGGTATTTAATCGCGTTGGCGATGACGTTTTGAAACACTTGCAGCAGCGGCGTCGGCGACGCCTTTACCGATGGCAGCGAATCTGCAACGATCTCCGCACCGCTTTCGGTAATGGATTTCTCCAGATTGAGCAGAACTGATTGGAGAACCTCATTACAATCGACCGGGGTTGGGTGTTGCTCCACCCGCTCGCTCACCTCCCAAAACTCACGCAATCCGGCGATGAGCGCCTCCAGCCGCTGGGCGCCCTCGACGGCGTAGTTGATGAACACATCGCCTTCCGCCCCGAGTTTGCCGCGGTATCTTTTTACCAGGAGATCCGTGTAGGTGACAATCATGCGTATGGGTTCCTGCAGATCGTGCGAAGCGGCAAAAATAAACTGCTTGAGATCCTCATTGGTTTTGCGCAGTTCTTCGGTGAATTGCCGGAGCTCGGTAATGTCATCGATCGCCAATAAAATAAGACGCTCGCGATCGCCGTGGCGGATTTCACGAGCATGCAGCAGCATGGTTTTCGCGCCGATCCCCATGTAGTTCTGCTCCAGCTGGAAATCCATCATCGAACTGTGTTTCGGAAGGATATCCTCCAAAAGCTGCCTCAATTTTGGGGATATTCCATTGCCCTCCCGCGATCTCATAAATCAGGCGGCCTTCGGTAGCTTGGGCTTCCAGTTGAAAAACCTCATAAAATGACCGGTTGGCGTTTCTGACCCGCAACGCCGAGTCGAGAACAATCAGCGGCTCCCTGACGACGCCAACCACGGCTTCCGCAAAATCGCGTGCCCGCCTGAGATCGTCGATATCGACCAAGGTCGCGATGGCGCCGTCAATCGAATTCGTTATCCCGTGGTAGGGCAAGATTCTGAGAGAGTGCCAACGGCCTGCGGGGTTTTGAATTTCGAGGTTTTGGCTCTCTTCGCCCGCCAGAGCCGCCATGAGCAGTTCCCGAAAATTAGGAATAACGGAGGACCGGAGATCCGTCACCGGCCGTCCCTGATCGGTGGGAAGCAGGTTCAACAGCGGCTCCATGGCCGGCGTGAACCAGCGTATGCGCAAATCCTTGCCGACCATTACCAGAGGAACATTTATACTCTCAAGCAATTTGCGCAGGTCGCTGTTCAAGGTGCTTTGTTCGAGGTTCCGGGATCGCAGCTCGTCATTGACGGTATTCAATTCTTCGTTGGAAGCCTGCAATTCCTCTTTGGCCGTATCCAGTTCCTCATTGGTGGCCTGCGCTTCTTCGTTAGCGGACCGCAATTCCTCCGACGCGGCTTCCTGGGATTCAATGATGGATTGCAAGTAATCCCGCGTGGCTCTTAACTCCTCTTCCAACCTCTGCACTTCATCCTGGGCGTGCTGAACGGAGGAAGCAGACGTTTTCCCGCGGCCACGGGGTGAAGCGGGAGTCTTCCGGCCCCGGCTTGGCTCATCAAACAGGATCAGGAAGCATGGTTCTTTGCTGTTGGGGTCGCGGATCGGCGAAACCCGCAAGTCGATATTGCGCATCTCGTCGCCGCTCTTGACGCGAAGGCCGGGCACCTTTACTTGAACCCCCTGCAGACGGGACTTTTGAATCGCCGACCTGACCCCCGCGAGTAAGCCGGGCTTCAACAGGCGGGTTAAATCGGTGGTGAGCTCTCCGGGAGGAATTTGGAGATAGTGACCGGTTTCTCCGCGGACTTGAAGAACATGCATGTCATCGTCGATAATCACGCCGGCCGGCGCGTACTCGGCGAGCAGCATCCGGTCCACATACCTTTGCACGTTCTTTAACGGGCTGGCGCTTTCTAAGGGAGCGCTGTAAGGCGCCGCGATGCGTTGCTCGGCCGGAAAGCCTGAATTCTTCTGCGCCACGCTCCCGTGTTTGGAAAAGATCCGGTGCTTACGGTCCACGATTTGAAACGATTCTGCAAGCGAGCCCAGGGATTCCGAGCTTCCCAGCACCAGAAAACCGCCCGGCTTCAAGGCGTAATGGAACACGGATAGAGCTTTCTTTTGAAGAACCGGACCTAGATAGATGAGTAAATTACAGCAACTAATCAGATCTAATTTCGAAAATGGAGGGTCTTTGGTTAAATCCTGTTTCGCGAAAACACATATATTACGGATGGTTTGACTGATTTGATAGACCCGGTCCCGCTTAACGAAGAAGCGCTGCAGCCGATCGGGAGAAACGCCGTGGAGTGCGTTCTCCAGATAGAAACCGGCGCGGGCCTTTTCAATGACCGCATCGCTTAAATCGGTGGCGAAGATCTGAATCCCAATCGAGGAATCGTGGGCCTCGAGAAATTCGGTCAGCGTCATGGCCAGGGAGTATGCCTCCTCTCCGGTGGAGCACCCGGGGATCCAGACCCGGATTGGATCGTCGTCCGGGCGGTTCTCGATCAGCGCAGGAAAGGCCCGCTCGCGCAAAGACTCCAAGGCTTCCGGCTCCCTGAAAAACGATGTAACATTAATCAGAAATTCTTGGGCCAGGATCTTGGCTTCGGCGCGGTCGTGGCGAAGTTTCCGCGAGTATTCCTTCAAATCGTCTATGCCATGCAAAGCCATCCGTCGTTCGATGCGCCGCAGAATCGTGTTGTGCTTGTAATATGTAAAATCGATCCCGGTTATAGTCCGTAATACTCCGAAAATAGGGGTTAAATCTCCCTTGGATACGGCGGAAATCGCGGACTCTGCCTCCTCTGGGGGGACTGGCGTTAGATAGGGGTGATTCGAGAGCGCCACTAATTGCTGGGCGATGTCTTCCGGCGGGAGCACGAAATCGACAGCGCCCGCTGCAATGGCGCTGCTCGGCATGCCGTCGAATTTCGCGGAACTGGGTTCCTGCGCAAAGGTGATGCCGCCTTCGGCTTTGATGGCCTTCAGCCCGATGGTTCCGTCGGAAGCGGTTCCCGATAGTACGATGCCGAATGCCAGGTTGCCGCGGTCCTTCGCGAGCGCTTGCAGGAACTTGTCGATGGCCATGTTTGGCGCGCTGGATCCGACGGGGCGCGGCACGGTCCGCAAGATTCCCTTTTCAATTCCGAGGTTTTCGCTCGCCGGAATCACATAAACGTGGTCGGGCTCGATGGGCGTGTCTCCCTGTACCTCACGAACCGGCATCGGAGATTTTCTGGACAGAATTTCGGGCAACTGGCTGGCGTGAGTGGGATCGAGGTGCTGAATCAGCACGAATGCCATTCCTGTAGTCGGGGGCAGATGTTCGAGGAGCTGCGTGAAAGCCTCTAAGCCGCCCGCCGACGCACCGACTCCAACAATCGGGAAGGATTTCCCCGCTGCAAAAGTTTTCTCTGCTGGAGCGGAAGGGCCGGTATTGCCGGGCCTTCCGGTAGCACCCGGAGTTGGGGATGTCTTCTTAGCTGGTTTGCCGCCTGTCTTTTTGGCCATCCGATCCTTGTAGCAAGCCGGAACTATTCAATGATTACCCGTGCACACATTCCAGCGTTACGCTCTATCGTATATCTTGTTCCATCATACTTTGCTACGGACGGAAGTTAGCGAAACCTACGCTTGTAAAAGAAATCGACGCCGAAAAGCCCATTCTCTTCGCGCGTTGCAATCAGGGACCATTGCGGGTTCAAGGCCCACTCGACGCGCACAATTTGCGAGTCGGACCGGGTCAAATTGGTGATATATGTAAACGTCAAGCCGCTCGCAATCTGCTGTTGCAAGGTTAAACGCGCCTGCGGAAGTTCCGAGCCACTGGTAAATGTGGGATCGATTTTGAGCTGGCTCACGCCAAACACGCGCTGCAATTGACCCGATATCGGATTCGATACCGCTTGGCTCAGCAGGGCCGATTCCCCCATTTGCTGAAAGTTCTGCGGCGGAGTGGCAGGCTGTTGCGCCAGCAGGACGGCGTCGGAGGTGGGGGTTTTTCCGGCGGCTAACAGCCCTACAATTTCCGAAAATGGCAGGGGCGGATCGGATTGATAGGCCAAGTTCATATTGTTGACGGGTCCGGAGACGTTTAGCGTGACTTCCACTCCGCGGGCCTTCGTGACCATGCTGAGATTCAAGACCGGCTCGACCTTATTGGGGTTGTAAAAGGAAACCGTAGCGTCGTTCACCGTATACTTGGTCCCAAAGAATACCAGGACTCCCTCGGTCACCACGATGCGGCCCAGGACCCCGGGGTTAGCCAGCGTTCCCCTAACTGTTAAATTCGCCTGAGCATGCAAGTCTTCGGCCAGGCTGGTCTGAAAGTTTGCGCCGGCAGCAGTTCGGACATCGAGATTCAGTTTCACGCCGGCGAGTGCTCCGCCATCCGTGTCGGTTTCCGCGGGTGGCGTCGAACTGGCGAGAATAGAGCCGAAATCGGTCTGCGGATTAAATTTGACGCTGCGAATAGTCACATCGCCCGAGAGCAGGCTGCTTTCGCTGGTCCCCGTCAGTTTCACATTGGCGTTTCCGACGACGCTCACGCCCGATGCCTGCCGGACGCGCATCTGGATGGCGCGAGCCGTGAGCCCGTAGTTGAACGTATAGCCATTTCTTCCCACGAATCCGGTGACGGTGATTTTGCCCCCGCCCGATTCGGCGGTGAGCGATTCGATCCGAGCGATATCGCCATTAAACTGAATCGCGCCGTTAGCTTTGGATATTCCGTTGGACATGTCCGTGGTTTGAAAGGCAGCGTCTTTCAATTGCAGCCTGCCATTTATAGAAGGCTTCGTAAGCGGACCTTTGATCCCGGCATTCAGTGTGAGCTTTCCATCGGAGCTGATGTTCGAATCGAGTTCATGCAGTAGGGCCAGATTCGCGTCGCCGTTCACCGTCAGATCGAAGTTGGTGGCGGGGGAGAGGGCGACACTTCCCGTTAGAGCGATGCGAGTCGAGTTCCCGGCCAGAATCGCCCTCTGTACATAAATGGCGGACTGGCTGGCCGTAAACTCTATAGGGCCCTCATTGCGCAACGCCAGCTTGGTGGTGGTGCTCGCGCCCATTCGCGGCCCGCCTAGTGCCGGCTTGGGTTTGGCCGCGATTTCCAGCTTAGAAAGCTGAGCGGTGCCGGTGAGGTTGGCCGGCTTAAGAATGGCTAACGAAGCGTTTAGGGCGCCGTCGGCGACTGCGTCGAAACTTTGGGTGCTTCCCGAACTGCCGAGGCCGAGCACAGCGCTCCAATCGGAATAACTTACATTTTTGAATGTGAGTTGGCCTGACGTTTGGTAATCGCCGGCAAGTTGTGTCTGTAGCTTGCCGTTAATGAGCGATTGGGCAAGATTCGAATCCAGGTTTACATTGAGCGTAGAGCCGGTTTGCTCCGCGCTGGCGTGGAAATCGCCGTAATCGCGGCCGTTCATCCGCAGGCCCGTAACCGCGGTATTTCCTTTTAAGCCGGAAAGCAAGACTTTCGGCCCGGCAGCACTGATCGTACCGGTGGTGTCGATGTTCAGGCTGAGTGCTCCCGAGAGTCCTGGCCTGCGTTGCTGCAAATACTTGATTTGCGCAAGCTGGATGGAATTTCCTGCCACATGCAGACGCACGTTCCCGGTGGAAAAGTCCCGGACAGGGTGGGAGAACGAGCCCGACACCCAAACGCGATTCGGTCCGGAGGCGAGGTTGATAGAGGGCAGATCCAGCAACGCGTTCGAGTAATTAACATGACCTTCTATGCGATCAAACGGCTGCTCATAAACCACGACTTTGGTGAGATCCATATCCAGATTCGCGCGCGGATCGCGCAGGGTTCCGGACAACTCTCCTTTCGCGGAGAGCAAGCCGCGCGCGGGAAGGTCATCCTCACCGGCCAGCGTGAGCGCCTGCTCGAGGGGAAGGTTTTGAATCGACACGCTGGCTGTAGTGGGGTATTCCGGGGTTAGCGTGGTGGAGCCGTCAGCGCGGATCGCGGAGCCGGCGAAGTTCGAATCGATTCGATAGGAGAGTTGGTTGCCGGTGGTGCGCGCATCGGCTGTGAAATCGCCCAAGCTGCGTCCGCGTGCCCTTAAGCCCCGAACGGTTATTTTACCGTTCACCGCGGCGATCTGCAGAGTGGAATTCCCCCCGCTCGAAAGTAAGTTTGCCTCGGCATCAACATTCGTCTGCGCGAGACCTCCCACATCCGGCCTGCGCTTTTGAAGGGCCGGCAGCAGATTCAGAGCAACCTGGTTGGTGTCCAGATGCAGGTGCAAGCGTCCGGCGGAGAAGTCATTCAAGGGATGATCGAAGGAAGCAGTCAGATTCGCTACCGCGCCGCCCGCTGTTGCCTGCATTGATGGGACGGTGACCAATTGGCCGGCGTAATTCACTTTTCCCTGGATGCGGTCGAATGGTTCGCCATAAGCGACGCCGTTCACAATCGCAAGATCCGCGCTGCCGCGAGGGTCGCCAATGGTTCCCGAAGCCTGTGCGGAAAGCGTGAGATCGCCGCGGACCGGAACCTGGCTCTGACCTGTGAGTGCGAGGATATCCTGCACATCGGCGTTGCGCACCAAAACGTTGGCCTGCATCGGCTCTGACGCCCTCAGTTCCCATTGGTTCAGGCCGACCGATCCGCTTAACTGCGCCTGCAAAACACCGCGAGTAAGGGTTGCGTTTTGAACGGAGACGCCGCCCTGGGCTGCTGTCACGTCCGCTACCAGCTGATCGAAATGACGCTGTTCGACGGTAAAGCGGCGGGCCGTTAGGTGCCCGATAATCTGGGGTGACCGCGCGTTCCCTTTCAGGTGTGCATCGAAGGCGATCGATCCTCCCGGATCAACCTTCATGGGTAACTCTGACGGCGGGTGAGTGGAGACCAAAGTTAAGCCCGGCAGCAAGTCGTTCAGATTCGTTGACGTGAGGTGGACGTCCATTCCCGCTTTGAGGGAGCCGGAAAATTCCATACGGCTGGCGGGAAAGGCGAGATACGATCGTCCTACTTCTAGCGAATCGGTTCGGGCGTCGTAATCCGCGTCCAAGCGGCCGCTAACCGGAACGCCTCGCCTTCCGGGGTTTACGGATAAACGTGCGTGAGCTTGCAGAGTATTCGGACCAGGCGAAGCGAGGTTGCCTTGGGCTTCGAGCGGACCGGAAATAGACCCGCTCCAAGCGGGCCGTCTGCCGGTGAGAATGGCAGCGAGGTCTTCGATAGCGAAGTTATTTAGTTTCCCTTGCACCTTATACTGCGCAGCATTCTCCAAGCCGGCCCTGCCGTCAAAATCGCCGCCGGCAATGGCGACACGAAGTGGATTCGCCGTGACGGTATTCGGTTTAGCCCGGACCTTGGCCGTGAGGCTAGCCCCAGACAGACTGATATTTCCCTGACGCATGGCCAACTGCTTTCCATCCACGCTGGCTTCGACCGAATAATCTGAGGCGCCGTTAGTGGTCGCAGTGCCCTGCATTTGAACTTTGCCGCTGGCTCGGCCGGAAAATTGTGAGAGCTCGGCGATCTCTGTGACGTCCAGGGCCGCGGCGAATTGCAGCGATCCTTTTTCGAGCGCCAAGTTTTGCATGCTGCCGAATGCCTGCAGTGTCGAGTGTCCCAGCGTCAATTTTGCGGTCTGGATCTGGACGTTGTTTTGGTCGCTCTTCAGTTCAACGTCTGCATAAAGAGTTTTAAGGCTGGGATTGCGCACTGAGGCGGGAAGAGACACGCCCAGCGTTCTCTTGATCTCCGGCACGTCGAGCTGAGCATTAAGGCCCCCCGAAATGACCGGCGCGTTCATGTGTTCCATGACGGCGCTCATGGTGACCTTGGAAGCAGCCGTGACCAAGGTTCCGGCAGTAAGTTGAATGCGGTCTTTTTCGATGACCACCGGGAGATTTAGAGCTATGTCCAGCCGCGGGTTTTGTCCCGACTGAAAGTGCAGTGGACTCATTGTGATCTGCCCGCGGTATCGCTGGCCGGCGGTCTCATAAACCAGCCGCGCCTGAAGATTTTCACCGGTAGCTTGAAAATTCGCCTTCTGGTGGGCGAAATCGATGGTTCCTTTATTTATCTCGAAGCGGCCTACGGCTAAATCAACTAATGTTTGAAGGCCATTCTGATCGTTGCCGCGCTGGATTCGTGGGTTGGGCACATTCGTTCGCCCATCCGGATATACCGTCACATTGACGCGCGGTTGATCCACGGTCAGTGACGAAATATCGACCTTTCGTGTTCTGATGAGAGACGCGATTCTCAATTCCACATTGAGATGAGATACGCGCAGTAGCGGGTCGGCACTCGCCGGTTCGGTTCCATGCAAGGTGAATTGTCCGACGTCGGCCCGCAGGCGCCGCCAGTCGAATGCGAAGGAAGCCATCTCGGCTTTGCCGCCGGTAGAATCCTCCACCGTGCGAATGATCTTCGCCCGAACGAATTCCCGGAACCATTCACTCTGCGCAATGAAGATGCCTGCCGCGACACCAGCCACCATGAGCCCCGTGACCGATGCCAAAGCGATCCCCAATACTTTTCGACGGCGCGGATTCACTTGAGAGCCTCCTCGTTATAAGTCACGGGCGTTTTCTTTTCCGACTCATCCAGCCACGCGAAGAATTGCTGGTTGACGCGTTCACCGGCAATCGCTTGCTCGATCTCTACACGCAAAGATTCCAAGTCAAGCTTGGGCTTTCCGGCGCGCCTGAAATCCGGCAGATGTTGCCGGTAATAGGCGCTCACCTCGTCCTCCGGAATTTGGCCGCCGCTTGCGAAACGGACGTTGATGAAGCGGAGAACGGTAAGCTGCCAGGTTAAGTGGTTCCGCAAGTCCTCTTCACTCAGCCCGTAAGATTTCAGAGCGTCCCGATAGGCGGCGTTCGGCCCGAAGCTCTGCTTGAGCTGCTGCAGTAACGCATCGACCTCAGATGGTTCAGGACTAGAATATAGCCCGGCTTGCAGTTCCTTGCGAATCAAGGCTTGATCGATCAATCGCGCTAATGCCTTTTTTCGCTCACTTACGCCGAAGGACGGCGTGTCATGGTTGAGCAGACCTGTAAGGCGGATGTCCTTGATTATGTCGCTCTGTTTGATAATGTGGCCGTCGATGATAACGGAGATCCGGTCCACAATCTCGGCGCTGGCGGACGCCATACAGACCATCAAAGCTAAGCAATACGTTCTCATCAGAAGGTTTGCCCGATCGAAAAGAAAAACTGAAAGTGACTAATTTGATTGCGCACGCTTTGGCAAACCCCGGTATTATTCCCCGGGCCACACGCCAACAGTTGTTGAGTCGTCCCTTTGAACCCAAGATAAGCCGGTGGATTGATGCTGTACGCCAAGTCTCCGCGAACCGGACCGAGCGGCGTCTTATAACGAATGCCGAAACCGACCGCATGGACCATGTAATCGAAATCGGAAAGGTCACGCTGACTGGCGCGAAATGAAATGCTTTTGAAGTTTTTGTAGACATTGCCGGCGTCGTGGAAAACCACGCCTCCAATGTTGTCGCCTAGGAGGGGAAAGCGGAGCTCGACAGTGTTGAACAACTGAGCGTTCCCGCCTAAAGGAAAGCCGGTCGGAGACGTAGCGTTGCCGCCCGGACCAGCCGGCCTTCCCAGGTCGCGCGGGCCCGCTTGATTCTCGGGAAATCCGCGATGGGTGACGCTTCCGCCACCGAAAAATCGCTCTGGAAGGGGAATGGAGTCGGCTGCGTCCAGTCCCGCGGCAACGTGAAACGGAACGATCACTCCCAGACTGGTCTGCCGGGCCAGAATGATGTTGGGCGTTAGCCGATGGTAGGTGGCATTGCGGACCAAAGTCCGTCCGAAGCTTCTTTGTGAACCGAAAATGCTCGAAGCGACGCCCGCGTCTATAGTGTTGTAAATACCCCGATGCGTATCGGCAGGGTTGTCGCGCCGATCCTGCACATAGTTGGCGGACAATATTCCAATACGCACGGGCTGCAGGAGCTGGGGCACCAGCAGCGACGGGATCGCGACATCGCCGGTGGTCACACGGCGGTAGGCGAATCTCATCAGCAAATTACTGGGCTTGGAAAGCTTCTGTGAAATCTGGACCGATGCCTCTTCGCGCCGCGATGAGAAAGTGCGGACATCGCGCGAGAAATCGTAGAGCGTGGTGAAGGTTATGTTCCGTCCTTCCACATTAAGAAAGCGGGGAGCCAGGTAATTAATAGAGGCCAGTTGCTCCAGGTTAGAAATTCGCCCTCGCAGGGACACTGAGTGTCCAGTTCCAAAAAGGTTTAGCCGGCTGAGATCCGCCGAGAAGCGGGGACTAAACCCGGCGGAGCCTGCCGGCGTGGAAAGATCGCTGGTGGTTCCTCCTAACCGTGCGATCTCAGCGCCGATTCCGACCGCCACGCTATAGCGGCTGGATTCCTGAAAATCGTAGAGGACATGCTTATGCTCGGTATTGCCGTCGGGATTTTGAATCGCCATGTCGATTTTAGAGAACAGCCCCAGCTGATACAGTTTGCGCTGCGCGTCGGAAAGCGCCATCAGCGAAAGCGGTTCGCCGGGTGTAAATTGCAATTGACGGTCCAAGACCCGCTGGCGAGTGGTTTGGATCCCGGTGGTGATCACATCACGAATAAATTGGCGTCTGCCTTCGACGATGCTATAAACCAAATCCAGTTGGTTTGAAGTGGCAGATGCAGTGGAACTCCACCGAAACGAGGCATCCGGAAACCCTCTGCGGTAGTATTCCGCGATGATGGCATTTTGATCCGCCGCAATGGTGGTTGCGCTGAACGGCTGACCTTTTGTGGAACCCACTTGGGCCAGCAAGTCCCCGGCGTCGACGCTATGCGCGCCTTCGAGCGTCAGCGATGAGACATAATATTGCGGTCCCTCCTCAATCCGCATCCGAACCGCAACGGCGCCGGTTTTGCCTTCGTAATCGTCCGTGACTACCGGCGTAACCCTCACATCCCGGTAGCCGTTGGATTTATATAGATTCGCGATAGATTCCACATCCCTTTTGACAAAATCTTCGCTATAACGGCCGTGGCGCAGGCGGAACGAACTGGGCTGCAAAAACATGCGCTCGCGAATATCCTCAGTAGAGAAATATCGGTTTCCCTCGATATCGACACGCACGATCTTGTGCCGTAACCCGCGAACCACCACGTACTCGACCAAGGTGAGTTCCGGGTCCTGATCGCGGGTCCGAAAATCGACCTGGGTTTCAAAATAACCCTGGTTTTGAAAGTAATCCCGCAGATTTCGAGCGCCTTCTACCAGCAGATCGCGATCCAGCGTTTGTTCCTGGTATACGGGCACATACCGCTTCAACGTTCTTTTCGAAACTTTTGTCTCTACCGCGCGGATATCTACCTGGGGCCCGGCTTGTAGCTCCAGCTTGGGCTGGAGCCGGCGTGTCGCTGCGCGGTATTCGGGCTGCCGTATCCCGACCTTTGCGGTAAGGCGGTCCTGCTGCTGATATTTCCTGAGGATACCGTTGACACCGCTGCGGGTTCGATCCTGCGTGACCTTTCTCCACCATCCGATAAACCGCAGTCTCCACCCGGTAGCTCGCACAATCGTTTCGTCAGGAAGTTTAGTGTCGCCGCTGATAACGGGCATCTCGTATTTCGCCCGGGGACCCATTTTTACGATAAATTTCACGTTACGTTGTTGGATATCCGTCCGGTCGTCCGTCTCTACGCGAATAGAATGCTCATAGAAACCGTTTCTCTGCAGCAGGCGATGAAGGTTCTCTTCGGCGGTTGCCACGTCTTCCTGGCGAAAAGGCGTTCCAAGATTAAGCCGGGTGGCATCTGTCAATTCTTCGCGGCTGGGAGGCCTAACCATCTTGCCTTCAACAGCAACGTGCCCTACAAACCAGTTGTTCCCGGTGATAATGCGAATGGCAACGCCGTTGCCTGCCCGAGTCGCGTCGATTTGAACATCGCGAAAGCGCCCGGTGGCGAAAAGGCTATCGATTAATTTGCCAGCATCGGCGCCACGGTATGGGGCGCCGGCTTTAAAGACTTCCACTCGCGCCAGGTCGGCGGGATCCAGGGACTGGACGGGAGGGTCGTAGGTAATACTGACTATCGGAAGATTCTCAAGTTCGGCGAACTGCGCAAGTCCCGGCAGAGGTAGAAAGCCGGCGACGAGAAACGTCAGCCCAAGCTGTCTTCCAAAGCCCTGAGATCGCTTCACTTATAGGAGACTCATATCGCACCCCTACTGTTTCCCAATAGCCGTAACTAGGCCTCTGAATTGCTCGGTGACGTGCGTGGCGATTCATTCCCACCTGTCCGCAACCGGCCGCTTCTTGAAGCACCTTTATTGCCAGTGGGACACCTTGAATGTTCCCAAGATGGCAGCAAGTCTTACTTACTACACTACCGTGGCGTTAGCGCCTCTAATGGGTGTATTCCTGGCGGGTGTGGGGTTGGCATTCGGCTCGGCGACGGCCCGGGATCATTTGATCGAGGCGATCCGGTTAGAAGTCGGAGATACCGGAGCAAATGTAATCAAGGCTGTGATCGCACATGTTGCGAGCCCTAAACTCAGCATTCTCGGCACATTCATTGGGGGTCTAGCTCTGTTCTTTGGAGTCACCGGGGCCTTCATCGACCTTAAAAATTCGCTGAGGATCATCTGGAGCGTGCCCGAGACGGGCTCCGGCGGATTCGGAAGTTTCCTGGTCGCGCGTGTGATCTCGTTCGCGATGGTGCTGATCACCGGCGCGATCATCGTAATCTCGATTTCTGTCAGTGTCAGCCTCTCTACTCTGCATCATTATTTCGGTGGCTGGATGCCTGTGAACGGGGGGGAAGAGGTTGCGGATGTGGTTCTCTCGTTTGCGGTCACCACCGCTCTTTTCGCGATCATTTACCGCGTGGTGCCGCCCGAATGTATGCCCTGGCGGCACATTGCCTTTGGAGCGGGGGTAACCGCTATTCTTTTTACCGCTGGGAAGGCCGCCATCGCAGCCTTTATTGGAAGTGTCAGCATCGGTTCACCTTACGGAGCCGCCGGCTCATTATTTGCGTTTCTGATATGGCTTTACTATTCTTCCCAGGTGTTCTTTATCGGAGCGATTATCACCAGGTCCAGGACGCGAGTGGATCGGGTTGGAGAAGCGCGACGAAATGACGGCGAATTGACCGGCTCTATCTTAGGTCTGCGATCCGCGGACAAAATCCCTCACGGATAGCTCGCTACCGGGACCGGACGAGAGTTATACCCGAGAGCGGGACGAGACCGCCGAGCGTGGTCTTCGCGGAACTGAAGCCCAGGCGAAAATCTTCTTCCGTATAGTTCTCGTAATTGTCCGTCGGCTCATGATGGTTGGGATTTGAACCGCGGATAATGCCCGTTACCCTCTCGTTTTCGCGCAAACTGACGGAAGGAACCAGATCCTGAAACTGAATGGAGTCGGTGCCCGCCATATTCGAACCGATGATGGCAGGATAGTCCGGCGACTGCGTCCGGTTCGCTTCCTGCAGCGCCGCCGCCAGTTTAGCGGACTCGGCCGCCATTTTGGAGTTGGCCTGATACTCAATATTGATGTCCGCATTGGGACGCTGTTTAGGTCCCGGGGGCATGCCGTGGTCGTACATCATCATGTCGTGCTGAATCACGCCGAGCACTTTGGGTTCGGCTGAAGACGCCTGCGAGACCCTTTCGAGTGCATAGGTTCCGCTGCCATCCATCCCGAATTCTTCGTTATTCCAAAAAATAAAGCGGACCGAGCGACTCGTACGCACATCCGGCATCGCCAGCACGCGAGCTAACTCCAGCACTACCGCGCAGCCGGATGCGTCGTCGTCCGCTGCCTCGCCTCCGCCGCGACCATCCATGTGCGCGGAGACGATGTACATCTCTTTCGGAGTGCCAGTGCCGGTCTTGGTGGCGTAGATGTTTTCGAGCGGTCCATCGGTCGACATGAACCGGTGCCGTTCAACATTCGAATATCCGAAGCTACGCAATTGCTTTTCCAGCCAGTCAATCGCGTCGCGGTTGCGTTGTGTGCCTTGCACGCGATCCCCGAACTGCGCCAATCCCTTGATATGCGCCTTGTATTTTTCGAGATCCAGTCGCGCAAGGATGCGAGTCGAGTCAGAAGGCGCAGTTTGGGCCGAAAGCGTTAATGTTACTAATATCCCAACCAAAAAACGCATAAGAGTTCCTTAACGATGATACTCGGAACTCAGCGTGAAGATCGGGTTCTCGGGCTAGAAACCAATTCCCAGCATTACCGCCGCTTGATTACGGTTGGACTGAAGCAATGTGCCGGGACTATCGAAGTGCCGCGAGGTCCACCCGGTGTAGCGAATTTCCGGCGTTATGTGAAGGAAACCCAGTTTGAAGTCCACGCCGCCGCCCACGACCAATCCCCAGGTATTGCGGTCGTGCAATTCCGGGACCTGATTGATACTCAAATGGCTAAACGCGCCACCGGCCTCGATATAGGGTTTTACATGTCCCGGCAAGAAGCGCCATTTGACCAGGAGCGGGAATTCCCATGCGTGCGAGTTTTGGTCCCGTATAGGCGAGGGAACCACCTGGCGATATTCATAAGTCTTATAAAGCGCGTCGAGTTCCACTCCGAATCCTGCAGGCAGACGCACCTCCGCATAAGGCCCAAAGATATAACGATGGGTATCGGCGACGTATCGAATCGGATTACTGGAGTTGGTAACGAAGGCATCCATCAAAGGCACCCCGCCTTTGACTCCTATGCCAAACGGCTGCCCAAAAGCGGAAACAGCCAAAAATGTAGCAAAAACCACACCCAAATATAGTCTGCGCATGCGCGAACTGCCCCCTTGTAGTGGGACGCTCAAACGGCTAAAATGTTTCGATTAGGAGGTCTAACCAGGAGAGGTTTGATCGCGCGCCGCGCTGGTAGCGAGCTCGTCACACCGGTTATTGTCCTCGTGTAAGGCGTGGCCTTTAGTCCATGTCCACCGGATTTCATGGCCGTCCGTCGCCTGTTCCAGCGCCATCCAAAGATCCTGGTTCACAACTGGTTTTTTCGCCGCGGTCTTCCAACCATTGCGCTTCCAGCTATGAATCCAGGTGGTGATGCCGTTTTTCAGGTACTCGGAATCTGTGACCACCTCCAGCTTGCACGGCTCGTTCAGCGAACGCAGACCCTCAATGGCGGCGGTCAGCTCCATGCGGTTATTGGTGGTATGCGGGTCGGATCCGAACATTTCGCGGGTGTGTTTGCCGAAACGCAGTATATACGCCCAGCCGCCCGGCCCGGGATTGCCCAAGCAGGCGCCATCCGTAATTAATTGCACTTGTTTCATGTTCCTTTATCATAGGAGTAGTGAACCACCCCGATATCAAATCGGCACGCAGGGAATCGGGGGATGCAGGCGGCAAACCGCTGGTGTTGATTCCGGTGACCGCGGCGGATATAGAGCGGCAGCAACGCCGCAAAATCCTGAGGTGGTTCGCGATCGCCTTGTTTGTTTTCCTGGCCGGCGGGATTGTCTACAAGCTGATCAGCAATCCCCGTAATGCACGCGAGGCCTTCGATGCGGGTATGCGGCTGATGAAAGCCACCCGCTACGATCAAGCCATTCTTAATTTCAATCGCGCGGTGGAGTTGGATCCGGGTTTTGCCGAAGCTTTCCGGATGCGCGCCCGCGCCTACGTGGCGCAATCGAATCCCGAAGAGGCTATTCGCAACTTCACACGTCTCTCAGAGCTCCGCCCGCGCGACGCCCTTGCACTGACAGAGCGTGGCTTCGCTTATATCGATAAGAAAGATTACGTCAATGCCATTGCGGATGCCGATCGCGCACTTGCCCTCAATCCCAAGCTGGCAAGAGCTTTTAATCTTCGCGGCATTGCGCATCGATCGGCCGGAGATCCCCGGAAAGCGGTGGAGGATTTCACCAAGGCGTTAGAGCAGGAGCCGAACCTGGATAACTATTTTCAGAGGGCCACCACGTACCAGGATCTCGGTGAACATCAGTTGGCCGTGGCAGACTTCACCAAAGCCGTGGCAGAAGATCCTCAGGAACCCCACATTTATTTTGCCCGGGCGAAGTCGCGGTTCGCGATTGGAGATGGCGCAGGAGCCCGCGAGGATATTGCCGCCGGCAGGAAGATAGACGGCTGGTAGATGCGGCTAAGCGGGCGTCGCCTGGGTCAGGACGTTCGCATCAGCCAAATACTTCCGCCCTCGTTCTCGAGACAGAGGGGCATCTGCCGGGCCAGATCCTCGCGCAAGCGGTGCCAGGCGAAATTGTTCCAGTAAACAATCTCAAAGGCTGAATTGTACTGCAGGAAGGCGCGAATCAAATACGCCTCATTCCAGCTGCGTTTCTCTTTCAGAACCCATTCCTCGAGATATTCGAAAGCGTAGAAGATATCGTGAATGTGGACCAGCACGCCCGGCTTCAAAACCGGCAGGATTTCGAAAACGAAATAGTTCACGTCGCTGCCGGTTTTGCTGATGTGAGACGAATCAAGGAAAAGAATGTCGTTCTTCGAGAGTTGTTCGAATGTGGCCAGCGGAATATCCTGCGCGGGAGTGCAAATCCGGCGTGCCTTTAGCGATTCCAGCCCGCTGTCGAGCGAGGGATCGATGAACGTCAGTTCCGTCGCGCCTTTAAAAAACCGCTCGTTTGTGTCCAAAAGCAAACGCGAACTGTGACCGCATCCTATTTCAATCACCCGACGGGGCCTGAATTCCAAAAGCATGGAGAACAAAATACTGGCATCGTGGCAGCCGAAAAACGGGTTTTCGAAGTAAAAGCGATAGTCCGTTTGCTGATGGCGCGGAAACGAGAAATGGCGATGCTGCTCCGCCAGCCGCGTCATCATGGCCTTCATTTTTCCGGCGTCGATGGCGACTCCGGCAGGCAAAGGTGCGCTGGCACGGCTACGAACGGCGTCGATGACGTGCGGTTCGTGTACATCTACGATGGGAGAATAGAAATGGCCGGGCGGATAACTGATGTTGGCGAGAAGCGCTTCCAAATGCTCGCAATGCCGCTTTAGTCGGTCGCGTTCCGCAAGGACGTCTTGAAGCACGCTCGGTTCTGCATCCACGTTGTCTCGTTAGCCCAAAACCGGAGCTGCCGCCAACTCGCGCTCGAAGAAAGCATCCACCAATCCCAGGATCTGAGCGGTATCGTGCGCATGATAAATGCTGGCCCGGAGTTGAGCGCCGTTGCGCACGCCGTGCGTGAAATAGGTGGCGAACTGCTTCATCTTGCCCACAGCATCCATAGCCCGATAGTCTTCGAGCATCCCGTAATAGCGCCGCATGATTTCGTAGCGGGCCTTTTCCGGAGGCGTTTCGTAACGCCCGGTTAAAGCATAGTCTTCGATCTGGCGGAAGATCCAGGGATTCGAGGAGGCGGTGCGGCCCACCATTACGGCGTCGCATCCAGTCTCACGAACCATTCGAACTGCATCCTCCGGAGTGACAATATCGCCGTTGCCGATCACCGGAATCTTGATGGCCGCTTTCACCTCGGCGATGCGGGTCCAATCCGCGTGGCCGCTATAGCCTTGCTCCCGCGTGCGCGGATGCAGCGCGATGGCCTGTAGCCCGCAATCTTCGGCGAGCTGGGCCATGCGAACCGTCACCAGCTCGCGGTCATTCCAGCCGGCTCGGAAC
The DNA here is from genome assembly GCA_025350625.1 of Bryobacterales bacterium. GTDB lineage: Bacteria > Acidobacteriota > Terriglobia > Bryobacterales > Bryobacteraceae > Palsa-187. The sequence goes on from JANXXL010000147.1 coordinate 57,422, forward strand.
TTCATCGTGAGGGGGATGGAGATGGCGGCACGCACGTTGCGCAGGATTTTTTCGACCAACGGAAGATCGCGAAGCAGACCCGAACCGCCATTGCAGGTCACCACTTTCTTGACCGGACAGCCAAAGTTGATATCGACGATATCGAAGCCCATGTCCTCGCAGTGCCGCGCCGCGTCCGCCATCACCCCCGGGTCGGAGCCAAATAACTGCGCGGAGATAGGATGCTCTTCGGGATCGAAGTACAGATAACGGAACGTGCGCGTGGGTTTAGTCGCGCGCGCAGCGGCCACCACGCCATGCGAACTCGTGAACTCGGTCATGATGAGACCGCATCCGCCCTGATTGCGAATCAGACGGCGGAAAACCGTGTCCGTGACTCCGGCCATGGGCGCGAGTACCGTAGCCGGAGCAATCTTGACCGGACCAATCTGGAGTGTGCGCGGAACCACTTCTACCATTTTAGACGGAAGCGGCCGCCGAGAGCTTTCCCCAATCCGCAGCTTCACCGAATTTAAAACCCACCAGCGACGGATCAATGTTACGCAGCAGTCCGGTGAGCACTCCACCGGCGCCCACTTCGATAAATCGTGTGACGCCGGCGGCCGCCAGAGTCCGCACGGAATCACCCCAAAGCACCGGGTTAGGCACCTGTTGATAGAGTCCCTCACGGGCTTCATCGCCCAACCAGATTTCGCGAGCCTGCCAGTTATTAATAAGGGGCACGGAAAGATCGCGGAATTCGGTGGCGTCGAGATCGGCTTTCAGCCTCTTCTGCGCGGGTTCCATCAGGAGGCAATGGAAAGGGGCGCTGACTGGCAATATGACGGCGCGGCGGGCCCCCGCGGCTCTCGCGAGCTCGGCCGCACGTTCCACCGCCCCTGCATGACCTGCGATGGCGATCTGGTCGGGCGAATTGAGATTGGCGGCCGCGACTACTTGGCCTTGTCTGGCTTCGGCGAGAATCTGGTCGAGCTTCCCCTCGGGTAGCTTCAGCAGAGCCGCCATTGCACCCACGCCGTCCGGTACCGCCTCCTGCATATAGCGGCCGCGCTTTTGAACCAGTCGCAGAGCATCCTCGAATTTAAGTGAGCCGGCCGCCACTAACGCGGAGTACTCGCCTAAACTGTGCCCCGCCACATAATCGGGAGTCATCCCTTTGCTCCGCAGCACAGCCAGCGCCGCGACGCTCACTGTGAGTAGCGCAGGCTGCGTAATTTCGGTCCGCTTTAACTCCTCTTCGGGACCTTCAAAACACAACTCTGAAATAGAGATTCCGAGCGCGGAGTCGGCCTCTTCAAAGATGGGGGAAGCTTCGGGATAGGCCTCGGCCAGCGATTTGCCCATACCGGCAAACTGGGATCCCTGGCCTGGAAAAAGGAAAGCGGTTTTGAACATGGATAAGCTTGGGACGCGCCTCCTGCAATGTTACAACGTCCTTCGTCAACTGTTATAGTGGAGGGGTGAGACGCAAACGCCCAGCAGTCCCGGTGGCCGATCCCGAGGTTTCAGTCATTCCGCAGGCTCTGATTGAAGAAGCCAAGCGGGCGATTGAGTCTGACCGGATGAAGCAGACTGCTCGCTGCAGCGTGTGCAGCGAAGAATGCGCTCCAAACTCCACCGAAGGTTTGTGCTGGGTCTGCCGCCGCCTGAAACTGAGCGCATGGCGCGATTCCGACACCCAAATGCCGGTGCAGGAATAGCGATCTAGGCTAGCCTCTCATAAACGTAGGCCGCAGCAGCGACGTCTTCCACCCCCAAACCGCACGATTTGAAAATAGTGACCGGCGCACCCGCAGGACGGTGTTCGATCTTGGCGAGATCGACGATGCGGCGATCGTTCCAGTCGACTGGCGCGAGAATAAAATCTCCCGCTTCAATTTTGGCCACCTCGATCGAATCGACAGCGAGCAGGTCCGCGCGGTGCACCAGACGCGAAGGCAACTCGCGGCGCTGTTCCCGATTGGACCCCATAGCGTTAATGTGGACTCCGCTTTCGCCCGCCACAATCCAGGCGTCCTCGATCACCGGGTCTTTCGCATAGGTCGCCGTAACCACAATATCTGCGCCCCGCACGGCCTCCTCTGCGGAAGCGGCGGCGCGAGCTTGGTTGGCGGCAGCGAACGCGTCGCGCTTTTCCTGGCTGCGGCTCCATACTCGAATTTCTTTCAAATCCCGCACGCAACGAATGGCGTCGATCTGCGACTGTGCTTGAAAGCCGCTACCGATCACGGCCAGCGTGGAGGCTTCCGGCGCCGCGAGAACATCCGTGGCGTAGCCGGAGGCCGCACCCGTTCGAATCTGCCCCAGGTAATTGGCCTCGAACTGCGCCAGAGGCCTCGCGGTTTCACCGTCAAACAGAAAGAAAAAGAAATGCGAGCCGTATTTGGGATTGGTCGAATAGAACTTGGTACCAAAGTATTTGCCAAAGACTCCGCCCAGGCTGTGCAGCGTCGAGCCGTTGTCCAAAACGATGCGGCGGCGCGGCTGGTTCGAAGCCTTGCCATTTCGCAGCGCCAGGAACGTCTGGCGCATGATACGGACGCATTCCTCCATCGAAAGATGTTCACGAACCTGTTCTTCGGTGACGTGGAGCATAAAGGACAGTGTACACGCTCATCTGCCACCTGCCATTGCATAATGAAAACATGCCTTTTCCGGTCCACCGCCCCCGCCGCCTGCGCGTGACCGAGTCCATGCGCCGCCTGGTGCGCGAGACCCACCTCGAACCCGACCAATTGGTGTTGCCCCTTTTCGTGCGTCCCGGCGAAGGCGTGCGCAATGCGATCTCATCCATGCCCGGCCAGTCGCAGCTTTCGATCGATCAACTGGTGCGCGAATGCGAATCGGTTCACGCTCTGGGCGTCGGTGGCGTCATTCTATTCGGAATCCCGGAGACGAAAGACGAGCAGGCTTCCGGCGCTTACGCCAACGACGGCATCACCCAACAGGCCGTGCGAGCGGTCAAAAAAGCCGTGCCTGATCTTATTGTCATGACGGACGTCTGCAATTGCGAATACACCAGCCACGGCCATTGCGGAAAGGTTGTCGGTCACGACGTCGATAACGATGCAACTCTAGAGTGGCTGGCGAAAACCGCCGTCTCGCACGCCCGCGCCGGAGCCGATATGGTAGCGCCCTCCGATATGATGGACGGGCGCGTCGCCGCTATCCGCACCGCGCTAGACGCTGAAGGCTTCTCGAATACCCCGATCTTCGCCTACGCTGCAAAATTCGCTTCGGTTTTCTACGGCCCGTTTCGCGAAGCGGCCGAATCCACGCCGCAGTTTGGCGATCGCCGCAGCTACCAGATGGACCCCGCTAACGGCCGCGAAGCCCTGCACGAAATGCAACTCGACCTCGAAGAGGGCGCCGACCTGCTCATGGTAAAGCCGGCAGGCCCCTACCTCGACCTGATCCGCCAGGCGCGCGACCGCTTCGATGTTCCCATCGGCGCCTATCAGGTTTCGGGCGAGTACAGCATAATCCACGCCGCCGCGCAAAACGGCTGGCTCGATCTCGATCGGGCCATGCTCGAATCCCTAACCTCCATCCGCCGCGCCGGCGCCGGCGTGATCCTTACCTACTTTGCCCCCGATGTCGCGCGGGCCCTCGCTTAGCGGGAAAGGCCGACATATACTAAACGGCAGGGCCGAAGCCTTTGGTTCCGTTGCCGGCCTATTGGAGGAGGTAGAACATGAGAACCGTCGTCCTGGTAATCCTACTGTCCGCGCCGGTCACTTTCTTGAATGCGCAGTGGCTGAATCGTCCAACCGCAGGCATTCCGCGCACTACGGGCGGCAAACCAAACCTCACGGCTCCCACTCCGCGGACATCCGACGGCAAACCCGACCTTTCCGGCGTCTGGGATAGAATTTCGGCGAAGTATGGAGCCAACATCGCCGCCGACTTGAAGCCTGAGGAGATCCAGCCTTCCGCGCAGGCTCTAGTCAAGCAGCGCGTGGAGGACTTGGGTAAGGACCACATGGCCATCCTTTGTCTCCCCCTCGGCCCGGGCTACAGCACTGCTCAGCGGTTTGTGAAGATTATCCAGACTCCCTCGGTCATCGTCCTGCTCGATGAAGATCTCACCTATCGCCAGATCTACCTCGACGGCCGCACGTTAGAAACCGACCCGCAGCCCACTTGGATGGGATACTCAGTGGGCCATTGGGATGGCGACACGCTTGTGGTCGAGAGCAATGGATTCAATGATCGGACTTGGCTCGATACCATGGGCCATCCTCACACGGAGGCACTACGCACCATCGAACGCTACCGCCGGCCGGATTTCGGTCACCTCGAAATGCAGATGACGTTCGAGGACCGGGCCGTCTACGCCAAACCGTGGACAGTGAAAATCAATTCGCTGCTCGCTCCGGATACCGAGTTAATCGAAGCGGTTTGCAAGGATAATGCCAAGAGCCTGGAGCATTGGGTAGGAAAAGCCTCCGATGAACAGAAAACCGAAGTAAAGGTCGCCCCCGCGATCTTAGCGAAATACGCCGGCACGTATGTGGAGCAGCCCAAATTCTGGCGCACCCTGCCCAGAACCATCGAGATTTCGGTTTCCGGCGACACCTTATTCGGCGATCTCGATGGCAGAGGGAAAGTGCGGCTCAGCGCGCAATCGCAAACCAATTTCACCGGCATTCAGGGCGGTATCGATTTCGTACAGAAAGATCCGGCGGCGCCCGTGGACCTCTTCGTGAAGCACGTCTCAGGCAATTACAGATTTGCCAAGAAATAGTTTGTTTTCCCCTGCGAGCTCCGTGCCGACTGGTCGCAGCGCTTGGAAAAAAGTGGTAGTCTAACCACGAAACGAAGGAGATGCACATGAAAAATGCGTTATCGATTTCCGCATTGCTGCTGGCGATGAGCCAACAGCATCCGGTGCTGGCCCAAGGAAGCGCCGATGCCCTCATCAAGCAGGCCGTCGCCGCGCAAGGGGGCGCCGAGCTGCGTGGATTGAAGAGCCTCGCAATCAAGGGCGACGCCAAGTTCTGGGAACCGGGACAGTCCTTCGCGCCCGGCGGTGAGCCACGCTTCCTGGGCGATGCGACCTTCGACGTTACCTGGGATATAGCCCAGGCGCGGGCGCGCACCGTTTGGGATCGCGATCAGAAATACCCGGAGCCGGTGAAACTAAAATACACGGAAAGCGTGCTGCCAACCCTCGGCTTCGTCACCGATGAGAAGGGCAGCCAGCCGATGTCCAGCATCCGCATCGCCGCGCACCAGCGCGAGCTCGAGCGCGCTTCGCCCTGGCTGCTGGTCAAAGCCATGGACGATTCGGCTAATGTCCGTGCGGCGGGGACTCAACGGCTCGGCCAGCAGTCGCTGCCCGCTGTATCCTATACCGAAGGCGGCAACACGTTCACCATCTTGTTCGATCGCAAGACGCATCTGCCCGCCGCCATCCGCACCCGCGATGACGATAACATCAGCGGCGATTCGAACTACGATCTGATCCTGGCGGACTGGAAAACGGTCAGCGGCGCGCAGATCGCCCAATCGCTTTCTTACCGGATCAACGGCATTGAGGTGGCAAAACTCAGTTACCGCGAGATCAGCGCGAATCCCGCAATCTCAGCCAGCATGTTTGCCGTCCCCCCGGCCGTGCAGGCATCGGCCAAGCCGCCCGCGACCGCAAATGTGCCATATCAATGGGTATTGCGGCGGATTTTCCTGAGCCGGTTCCTCGACAGCGATAACATTATTTTCCCCAATGGCGGCGGTCTCAAACTGGTGGAGCTAGCGCCCAATGTGCAACATGTCGAGGGTGGAACAGCCACCAACCTGATCGTCGCGATGAAGGACCATCTGGTCATCTTCGATGCCCCGTATGGCGAGTTGCAATCGCGCTGGGTGATCGACGCGGCGAAGGCCAAGTATCCTGGCAAACCGATTCGCTATCTAGTCCTGACCCATCACCACATGGATCATACCGGCGGTATACGGACGTTTGTGGCTGAAGGCGCGAAGCTGATCGTTCCGGTTGGGGACAAGGCGTACTTCGAAAAGGATCTCAAGTCGCCTCACACGATCGTTCCCGACGATCTACAGAAGAAGCCTCGGACCACCGAGATCGTAGAGCTAAAGGATCAGATGACGCTTAAGGACGACACCAGCGAAATTCGGCTCTACATCGTTCCTAATCCACACGTCCAGACCATGATGATCGGCCACATTGTGACGGGTAATGTTCTATTTGTCACCGATCTCATTTCACCCCGCGGTCCGATCGAGCGGTCGGAAGCCACCGTCGCGGTAGGCCAAGTCCTGCGGAAATACGGCATAACGGGTACTACGATTGCCGGTGGCCATGGAACCACCGCCAAGCAATCCGATATCGAGCAGACCCTGGCGGCGAATTAGTCGCCAATTCACAGTCAGCTAGCGCGGGCGCCATCGTTACACTAATCGTGATGGCACTCAACCTACGAACGCAGCAGCGGATCGCCCGCGCGCTGGCCGCCTGGTGCCTGGTGTTCCTCGTCGTACTGGCCGGCCGGCCCTCTTTCACCAACGCTTCACTGCCGGTTCGCGGAGTAGCCGATTCCGTGATCGCGCTCCAAATGGCCCGCAACACCGATGAAGTGGAAGCCATACTCGGTGAGACTCCCAGCGCCGACCGTGAAGTGATGCGCGTCAAGCAATACGTCGATTTCTCCTTGATCGCAGGTTATTTCGCCCTCGCTATGCTGATTGCGGCGGCACTCAAGCGAAGTGGACGACGGCGGATCGCTCCCATAATCAATCTCCTGGCAATCGTAGCGGCCGCGCTCGATATTCGCGAAAATTTCGCCACATTGCGCGTGGTGAATCTTAGTTTGAGCCAGCTCACCCCTGCCCTGCTGGACTCACTTCGCTTCACCAGCATTGCCAAGTGGATAGCGTTAACCGCCGCCATGGCGCTGCTTGCAACCGTCGCCGTCACGCGCCGGCGCTGGTATCCACGGGCCGCCGGGCTCCTCAGCCTAGCCGGTTGCGTATTCACCGCCGCAGGCCTGTTTTATAACGCGCTTCTGGCATGGGGCGGGCTCTTTATGTTGCTCGGCCTCCTGCTGACGGCTGTTACGCTGAAAGAACTAACGTATGAATCCGCTACTTGAAATTTCCTTCCGTGTACCCTTCGACAAGATCCACCCCTCCGACGTAGAGCCGGCCATCGGTGAACTGCTGGCCGACGCCGCACGCCGTCTTACGGAGACCATAGCCAGTCCGCAACCGGTTCATGCGCTCGACACCATGACCGAGCGTCTCGAATACGCCATGAGCGTCGTGCGCCATCTCGAAAGCGTAGCCACCACCCCGGAGTTGCGCGCCGCATTCAATGCCGTCCAGCCGAAGGTCAGCGCGTTCTACTCCAGCCTTCCCCTGAATCAGGAATTGTGGAACGCCGTCAAGCGTTATGCCGCTACCTCTGAAGCCCAGGTTTTGACCGGCGCCATGAAGCGCTATCTGACCAAGACCGTCGATTCATTCAAACGTCACGGCGCAGATCTTCCGCCCGCCGGCAAAGTGCGTCTCAAAGAAATCGACGTCGCGCTGACCGAGGCCACCACGAAATTTTCCGAGAATGTGCTGGACTCGACCAACGCCTACGAATTGCTGCTCACTGACGAGAAGCAGCTCGCAGGATTGCCGCCCACCGCCGTTTCCGCGGCGCGCGCGGCGGCAGAATCCAAAGGTAAGCCCGGATGGCGCTTCACGCTGCACGGCCCCAGCTACGTCGCTCTTATGACATACCTCGACGATGCAGCCATTCGCGAACAGGTATGGCGTGCCTATAATACTCGCGCTGCCGCCGAGCCCCATGACAATCGCCAACTCCTGATAAAGATTCTGGAACTGCGCCAGGAAAAGGCGCGATTGCTCGGCTTCCGCGATTTTGCCGACCTGGTCCTCGACGACCGCATGGCCCACACCGGCGACACGGCCCAGAAATTTCTAGATGACCTGCGCGTCCTGACCGACCCTCGTTTCCGCGAAGAGAACACAGCGCTCGAAACCTTCGCGGGTCAAGCCTTGCACCCGTGGGACGTGGGCTACTGGGCCGAAAAACAGCGCGCCGCGCTCTATGACTTCGACGAGGAAGCGCTGCGCCCCTACTTTTCGCTCCAGAACGTCGTCGCCGGCATGTTCGAAATCTTCGGCCGCATCTTCGGCATTCGTGTAGAAGAAGAGTCCGGCGTCCCCGTCTGGGATTCTGAAGTCCGCTGTTACGCCGTCAAGGATGCGTCCTCGGGCGCCAATCTCGGCTCCTTTTACGCCGACTGGTACCCGCGCGAGAATAAGCGTGGCGGCGCCTGGATGGATTCGCTCCTCACCGGCAACCCCGCCCAACACCGGTTGCATCTCGGTTTGATCTGCGGCAATCTGACTCCGCCTGTCGATGGCAAACCCGCACTGCTGACGCATCGGGAAGCCGAAACCATTTTCCACGAATTCGGCCATCTGCTGCATCACCTGCTGAGCCGAGTGGAGGTGCGCAGCCTGGCCGGCACCAGCGTCCCCTGGGATTTCGTCGAACTTCCCTCGCAGATCATGGAGAACTGGTGCTGGGAACGCGAATCGCTCGATTTGTTCGCCCGCCATTGGGAAACTGATCAACCATTACCTGAAGAGTTATTCCAAAAGATGAAGAAAGTAAAAACTTTCCGGTCCGGAAACACGCAAATGCGCCAGCTTGGTCTGGGCATCGTCGATCTCGCGCTGCACCGCTCCTGGGACGGCAATTCCGATGTGGTCGAATTTGCCCGAGGGATCCTGGGACAGTTTGCCGCCACGCCTTTGCCCGCAGACTACGCCATGATCACTGGGTTTACGCATTTGTTCTCGAGTCCCGTGGGCTACGGCGCAGGCTACTATTCCTACAAGTGGGCTGAAGTGCTCGATGCCGACGCTTTCACGCGCTTCCGCAAGGAAGGCGTGTTCAGCCCGAAAGTAGGCCGCGATTTTCGTGACAAGATTTTGGCGCGAGGCGATAGCGAAGACCCGTCCGTGCTCTACCGTTCCTTCATGGGACGAGATCCGGACCCCAACGCCCTGCTCGAACGCACGGGGTTGCTCTAGCGCGGGTCGGGCATTACGAATAGCGAGAAGTGCGCCAGCATGCGGCCCATAAAGCTGTCGCGCTCCGACAAATTGACCCAGGAGACGCGCTGCTCGTCGTCGCCCTCGGCGAAGAAGCCGATGCCGCCGCGCTTTAGTCGCTCGTCGGTCCACGAACTGATGGCCTGCCCATTGAGGTAGGTCACGAAATGATTGTCCTGCACCGACACCCGCACCCGGTAGTTCTCGCCCCGCGAAAGCGTGAGCGGCAGAGGAAGCTGCACGCGGTCGAATTCATGTCCGTTCAACATCGCATAGTGAATCAAACCGGCATTCGGCAGCGGACCCGGTTTCGTGATCACAATCTTCGCCGCATAATAGTTGGCCGGGTTAGTGGCGCGGAAAGCCCAGCTCAGACTCCGCTTCTCAATCTGTCCCTGGAACTCCATCTGGTAATTCTGCAGCGCTACCGAGCGATTCCAGATACGCAGGCTCCCGGGAGCCACCAACGTCGGCGCGGTGGGGATTTTCCAGTCATGCGGGTCGTCTATGTGGGTAGCGGTCTTGAGGGCCGCGGTGGTCCAGTCCGTCATACCCGAGCGAAAGTCGTGGTGCAGTGTAACCGGCGCGCTCTGGCGCAGAATCTCGCCAATCGAACCGGAGGCCCTCTCAAACAAGCCTTGTCGCGTTCCGGGATCGGCCGAGACTGACGGAAAAGCGCTGCCGCGCGGTCCGGAGTTGCCCGGAAGCATCAACATAGCCACCAGAAGAGCGCCCAAGGTCAGAAAAGCAAAGATCGAAGCGGATTGATTCGAAGGGCTGCTCCGGCCCATTCTCTGGCGGGTTTTCGCGACCGACCAGATTTCCTGCTCTTCTTCCTCTTCCCGAAGCGCGTTTGCCGAAGCCAGGCGCGCGTCCTTGCGATGCTCGGCCGAGCAGTATTGCCGGTCGACCATCGTTCGCAACCACCCGATCTCTTTACCGCACAAAAAACAGAGCATATAGCGAAACCGCACTAATCTGACAGCCCGAGTTTAACAGCGGAATCCAGCGATCCCACCGTACTAGGTGAAGAAACGCTAGGGTCCTGCCACCCCCGCCCTGGCGGTTCTAAGACGATCACCTTAGGCAGGCCTTATCACTCCTTCGATAATGGCGGTGAACTCGCACTCGCACACTTCAAGAATCTATTCGTCCGATCATAGGGTCGACTTTAGATCCGGAGAGGCTTTCTGGCCCGCGGCGGCGCTATGTGTCGAAGGACAATCGATAGCCGATTCCGGGCTCGGTCTGCAGGTAGCGCGGGCGCGCGGGATCGCGCTCCAGTTTGCGGCGCAACTGCGCGACATAGACCCGCAAGTATTGCGATTGCTCAGTATGTTGCGGTCCCCAAACTTCATTGAGCAGTTGCCGCTGTGTGACCACCCGGCCCGCGTACTTGATGAGCACCTGCAGCAGTTTATACTCATTAGGCGTGAGGTGGACTTCCCTGCCCCCCACTGTGATCAGGCGCTTTTCGAAGTCGGCTTCGACGTCTCCGAAACGGATGATGGAATTGGCGCCATCTGCGGCTGCGGGCGCAGCCCTCCGCAGCGCGGCCCGGATGCGGGCCAGCAGCTCGCCGACGGCAAACGGCTTGGCGACATAATCGTCGGCCCCCAGATCGAGCGCCGAAATCTTGTCCTTTTCCTGCCCGCGGGCCGAAACCACCACCACCGGCATCTGGCTCCACCTGCGGATCTCGCGGATAACCTCCAGGCCGTCCTGGTCAGGCAAACCCAGGTCGAGCAGTACCAGGGCCGGTTGCCTGGTGGCGGCTTGGGCGATTCCTTCCTGCGCGTTGACGGCTTCGTGAAACTGATAATCTTCGGCCGTCAGAGTTGCCCGCAGGAAGCGGCGAATCTGCGGGTCGTCCTCGATCACCAGTATCAATGGTTTCATGGGCGTCATGCGGAGCGTGCGTCCAGGGGTAACCGAATGCGGAAGATGGCGCCGCCGCCGGGGCGGTGGAGCGCCTCGATACTGCCGCGGTGCGCCGCCATGATCGCCCGGCAGATCGCCAAGCCTAATCCAGCGCCGCCAACGCCTTCCGATGTTCCGCGATAGAATTTCTCGAATAGGCGTTTCTCTTCGCCTGCCGCGAATCCGGCGCCGCGATCGCGAATCTCCAGCTGAACCATAGCCGGTGCGGCTTCAGCGGCAATCTCTATGGCGCTTCCCGGCGGGCTGTACTTGGTCGCATTCTCGAGCAGATTCACCAGCACTTGTCCGATTAGAACATCATCCACGTAAACTAACGGCAAGTCGTCGGGAAGCGACACGGGGACTTCGCGCCCCGCCAGTTGCGGCTCCAGGCGCTGCAAAGCAGCACCGACGATTTCCTCGAGCGGATACAGATCGCGCCGCAGTTCGACTCCCGATTCGAGGCGCGTCATGTCCAGCAAATTCCCCACCAGACGGCTCAGCCGCATGGCTTCGTCGGAAATGCTTTCGAGCAATTCATCGCGCACCGCAGGTTCCAGCTTCCCGCCTTGCGAGCGCAAGGTAGAAGCGGCTCCCGTGATCGAAGCCAGGGGAGTTTGCAGGTCATGGGACACTGCGCTCAGCAGGGAGCTGCGCATTTCTTCAGTTTCCATCCGCATGCGAGCTTCATCGGCGGCGTTCTGGCTGAGGGTCCTTTCGATAGCCAAAGCGGTTTGATTTGCGAACAGGTCGAGGAGGTGGCGCTGATCGGCTAAGAGCGGCTTATCTTTCGGTCCAGGGATAATCGCCATCACGCCGACGATCCGGTTAGCGCCTTTGAGGGGGAGATAGGTCGCAGCGGCGTCCGGGAACCGGTCCATACCTTTGCCAGCTTTGCGGCCCTGATCGAATACTCCCTGAGCGATTTCTTCTTCGGCGGTTGAAATCAGCAACTGGCTGGACGTGCGTTTGCGAAACGAGATTCGTCCTTCCTCGGGCAGGAATATAGTCACCGGCGACCCGAACACCTCCCCGGCCACTTCCGCCGCAGTCAGTGCGGCGTCGAATACGCGAGTCTGCGCGGATAACCGGCGGGATAATCGGTAGAGGGCCTGGGTTCGCGATTCCCGATCCACAGCTCTGGCCGTCTGTGCGCGAATTCGCGATGTTTGTGCACTGATTACCAGCGCTACTGCCAGCATGCCGGCGAAGGTGATCAGGTACTCATACTCGGAGACTTGGAACGTGAGATAGGGAGGCACACAAAAAAAGTCGAAAGCGGCGACGCTCAGGAAGGAAGCCATCACGGAGGCGCGGCGGTGGCAGCGCGTGGCCACAGCCACTACTCCCAGTAAGTACACCATGGCGAGGTTCGTCGCGGCCAGGTACGGACGCAAGACCAGCGCAATGAGCGTGGCGATTCCGACGAGCGCGGCCGCGAGGCCAAACTCCCGCCACGTGGTTGAAGTCCTACCGCGCCTGGAATCCGCTTCCGCGACTGCGGTTGCGTCTTCCTCGGTTCCCGGAATTTCGGCGGGACTAGCCACGCTTCCATTATGAATGGCGCGTTCGAGCACTCCGGCTATCAATCATCGACCGGCTGCCTGGTTACAAGTTCAGGGGAGCCTTCGTGGCGGTGAACGGCGCTTTCCACTTGCCCTAGAATCCGTAAGCGTTGGCTGGTCGAGAGTTCTTCCTCGAGGCGTTGCAGCGCAACGCCCACCACGTCGCGATGGTGTAGCTTCGAACCCACACCCTCCATCTCCGTCAAGCGCAGCCAAATGTTGTGCAGAAGATCCACATCTTCGGGCCAGAGGCGCGGCGGATGCGGGCCAAGATTGACGTAGGTGGACGGCCGCTCGGGATGGGTGATTTCGAGTGAAAACGGATGCCGTGGAGGAGGTTGCTGCTCCCATGCGAGCCCGATGCGATGCGCGAGTTCATCCGATTCCATGCGCGGAGAAACACCCACCACCAGCTTGGATGCCCGCAGACTACTTGCCGTTTGCACCAGCGCATCGAACGGGTCGACAGCCGGCACTACCAGCAGTTCCACGCTCTTGCCTTCCTTTTCCGCGAGCGAGACGACATGCGAGAACAGCTCCTGCTCGTAACCGGCGAATAACTGATCGTCGCGCAGCTCGTATTCACCCGATCCGGTGGAAAGCTGGCGCACCGTCATCACCACGATATCGTGACGCCGCAAGTTGGTTTTTTCGAGCGCCTTCTGCAGATGGTGCATGCGATGGTAGTCGCGAACCGCCACCAGCACGCAGCCCGGCCGCGCGCGCAGCGTCGCCGCCGTGACCTGGGACTGATGGTCCAGATTAAATTTTTCCAGATCGCTGCGATGCTCCAGTTTCTTGCGGGCGTTGACGCGCTCGGAAATCATGAACAGCGTATACA
>JANXXL010000148.1 GCA_025350625.1 Bryobacterales bacterium
GTAACGGCCGCGCGGCCGAGACAATAACAAACGACCGGTATTGGGTGCATTCGGCGGACGCAGAGCACCGATCCATCCGACCAGTTGACAGACCATTGAATCCACGGGAACCCAGCGTTCCGTTTTGAGCTTGCCCAGCGGCACATGGAGAGCCTACTGATTGGGTCCAAGGGTACGCAAACAATCAACGGAGAGGTCGACACATTCGCCGATGCGCGTGCCGATGTGACGGAGAAGTAACAGAACAACCGCATCTTTCCAATTCCAGCGGGCATATCCCGGCGTCCCTGCGGAGCAGGCGACGTTCGGCACTCTGCGCTGCGCGCATCTGGCGGCTGTGAAGTTTCTACAGGCTCGACATGAAACGCTTCACGTTCGCGGTCAAAAAGGGCTTCTTCCGCACGCCCAGCCTGCCGCCGCGGTTTGAGGCGAAGATCGCCTCCGTCTGCGTCGTCGCCGCTCTGGTCGTTGTGGCAAACCACTTCTGCTATGGGCCGTTCACCGTCTTTCCGCAGAGCCATCACAACGAACCTTTTATGCCCGCCGACCGCACCTGCTCCGGGGGCGCTTACACGTTTCAAATCCCCGGTTCGCTTGGCGGCACAGGACAACGTCGCGATTCCAATGAATATTCAGAACGCCGCTTCGATCGCCTGCCGCCACTGCCGCCTGCTATTGGTCGCCAGTACCGACCGTTGGGACTCCCCGTTCTTATGCTCGTTCTCGACCAGCGGATACGCCCGCTCGTGGACGAACGACTTGCACAGCGATCATGGGAGCACGGGGGCCGGTGCTGCGTTGTGGACGTTTCCGGGCATGGTCTTACGAGGTCAGCGTGCCGGGACTGAATTGAAGGCTGGTGAGCTCGCGCCGGTTCGCGTTCGATTTCGGTGCGGCCATTGTGCGCTCTGCACCAGGCGCGGGTTGTTGGTGATGGCCTGGACTGCTTGGCCCTGAAGCAGCGCCGTCGTGGCGGGCCCGTCAAGTTGGATTACCAACCCGCCATCTGCGACGCGAACCAAGCGGCGCCGAACGACTCGCGCAGCCGATCGATGACGTGCTCATGCGCGCGCCGGTACCTGACGAGTAGATCAGGAACGAACATCAGCTATTTCTTCCAGAACTGCTGAATCTGTTCGAGAGTGCGGCCTTTGGTCTCTGGAGTGAAATTCCAGACGAAGACGAAAGTGACCACGCACAATCCCGCATATAGCGCAAAAGCGCCCGATGCGCCGATGTACGTCACCAGCGTGAGGAACGATAAAGTAACCGCGAGACATGCGGCCCAAAGACTGAGAGTAGCGACCGACATCGCGCGTCCGCGCACCGCCGTGGGGAACAACTCCGAGATATATACCCAACTGCCCGGCCCGAGACTTACCGCGAAGCACGCAACGTAACAGAGCACCAGTACGAGTATCAGCGTGGCCGGCACGGGCGCCATGCGGAAAGCGAAGGCAAGCGTGCCAAGGGAGATCGCCATGCCCGCGGAGCCGAACAGCAGCAGTGGTTTCCTACCCGCCTTGTCGATGAACATGACGGCGAGAATTGTACAGAGAAAGTTCACGGCCCCGATGATCACGTTGGCTCCGATGGCCGACGTGGCGCTTCTTTGTCCTCCGTGCTCCCGGAACAGAATGGCCCCGTAGTAAATCACCGTATTGATGCCGGTGATCTGGGAAGCCACGGCCAGCAAGACCGCGATGGCGAGTGGCTTGCGCATTTGGGGCGATCGCAGTTCATTTAAAGAACCGGTCTCCCCGGCGAGGCTGGCCCGGATGGCGGCGGCCTCGCGCACGGCCGCGGCTTCGCCGCCGATGCGGCGCAGAGTGGCAATTGCTTCTGCGTCCCGCGCCTGCTTCAACAACCAGCGCGGACTCTCTGGAATGAACAGCAGTGCCCCAAACAACACCGCCGACGGAATCCCTGCCGTAGCGAACATCCAGCGCCAACTTTCCGGGCCCAGGCCCGAAAGCATCCAACTGACGAAGTAGGACAACAGTATTCCCGTAACGATGGCCATCTGGTTCAGCGTCACCAGCCGGCCGCGAATGGCCGCGGGCGAGACCTCCGCGATGTACATCGGGGACAGCACCGAGGCAACTCCGATTGCTGTACCGGCGATAAACCTGGCGACCACGAACTCCAGCAGGTTCCGCGGAAGCGCGGTCCCGACCGACGACAGGCAAAAGAGAATGGCCGCCACCAGCAGCATGCGTTTCCGGCCGAAACGGTCGGTTAGCGTTCCCGCGAGGCTCGCGCCCACGATGCAACCGACCAGCAGGCTGCCGGCTGCGATCTCGGTTTGAAAGTCCGAAAGCCGGAACTGCTCGCGCAAAAACACCAGCGCACCATTGATGACGGCGGTATCGTAGCCGAAGAGCAGGCCGGAAATCGCGGCCACGCCGGCAATGCCGTACACATATGTCCAGTTCCCTAGCGCGTCCGCTTCCACTGCTGCCGCGGAGGCAACCGCCCGGTTCGTTTTCATGGATCAACTCCTCACGAAAGCTTTGATGGTCGCCAGCGCGGATTCGGCCTTCCTGGCAGGCCGGATCGTATATAGCCCGACGCCCGCTGGCACGATGAAAGTCTCCGCGTAGCGGACATGGAAGGGATCGAACGCTCCGCACGGACTCTCCATGATCGCTTCGTCTCCCTCTACCAGGCTCAACACGTTCAAAGTTCCGCGTGTATTATGCGGGACCGTTCCGGTGAACCAGTGCCGCCGCGTCTCTATGAACTCGGATTCGTGCAGGCCAGTGCGTTCCTCGGACCAAGCTAAAGTGGTGGCGAGCCGATCGACGCGATGAATCAATTCCCGCCGCACCCACTCCGTCGTGCGGTCCCACCGAATGTTTCCGATGCCATGATCCAGATGGATTGGGCGCGGACCGCCATTCAGTCCCATCCGGTCCCAATCCCACAGCTTGAAAGTAAAGATGTACGGAGTGGCGCTGATTTCGAGCACCATCGAGTTCCGTCCCGAGCAGTGAATCGTGCCGCCGGGGATTAAGAAGTGGTCGTGTTTTTGCGCTGGCCAGGCGTTCACGTAACACTCAGCCGGGAAGGGAGGGCCGCCGCGTTGGGCGTCCGTCAGGTCCGCTATCATGCGGCGCCGGTCCACGGCGTCCTTCAGCCCCAGGTACACTACGGCGTCTGGGCCGGCGTCCAGCAGGTAGTAGCTCTCGTCCTGGGTGTACGCCATCCCGAAATGCTCGCGGATGTACGAGGTTAGGGGGTGGACCTGCAACGAAAGATTCCCGCCCCCCATAGTGTCGAGCATGTCGAACCGGATGGGGAATTCCGCGC
>JANXXL010000223.1 GCA_025350625.1 Bryobacterales bacterium
GATCCGTTCGCGGGTCTTCACGTCGAGGGTTTTCGCGAGGGCGGCGTTGTTGGATGTGAAGCCCTGCAACGTGGCCGGGCTCTGGGCGAGTAGGCGATACATGTTGGGGACGATGCCGAGCTGTTTGCGAGTTCTTCGGGACTGCGCCAACTGGCGGCATCGAAGACCACGCCGTCGCCTGGTTTCAATGGCGCGATCTGTTGCGCAGGTCCAGGTTCGATCGTGACGCGATTGGGGTCGACGCGGGTCACGCGTCCCATCGCTACGCCGCGATGCCTGGGGGCGCGCCCTTCGACCACCTTCTGATGATTCGTGCCGGTCAGGAAAAAAGGACCGAGCCCGCGCGAATAGACCTGCTCCAGTTGCAGTTCTTCTTGCGCAGTAATGCTGAGAGGAAGGTTCGCCCAGGCTTCGTCCACGGCCTTGCGATATGCCCGCGTGGTGAGAGCGACGTAGGCGGCGTCTTTATAGCGGCCTTCGATTTTCAATGCTGCGATGCCCGCGGCGACGATCTCCGGAATTTGGCGCAGCGCGTACAAATCGCCGGGCGAGAGCAGATAGCGCGCGTCATCCAGCGGTTCGATGCGCCCATCCACCAGCAGTTCGTAAGGCAGGCGGCAGGCCTGCGCGCACTGGCCGCGGTTGGCGCTTCTGCCTCCCCAGGCTTCCGAGGAAAAACACTGCCCGGAGTAGGCCACGCATAGCGCTCCGTGCACGAAAATTTCGAGGTCGCACGCGGTTTCGGACGCAATCGCGCGGATCTCCTCGATGGACAACTCGCGCGCCAGGGTCACGCGGTCGACGCCCAGGCTCTCAGCAAGTTCGACGCCGCGCACGTCGGTGATGCTCATTTGCGTGCTGCCGTGGAGCTTCATCGACGGCGCGATTTCGCGCGCCAGCCGCACGGCGGTCAAGTCCTGAACGATCAATCCATCGGCGCCCGCCTCCGCGATGGCGGTGATCACACGCGCCGCTTCCTTCAATTCGTGTTCGAAGAGCAGGGTGTTAAATGTGATGTAGCCGCGAACCCCGCGTGCGTGCAGGGTGCGAATCGCCTCCGGCAACTCTTCGATGCCGAAGCCTGCCTTGGCCCGCGCGGTGAAGTGTTTCAGGCCGAAGTACACGCCATCCGCGCCCGCCTCGATGGCGGCGTGCAACTGGGGCCAGTGACCGGCGGGGCTTTTTACTTCCGGCTTACGTGGAAGGAGTGGCTTCATTGGCGTCACCGTTGAACCGCCGTGACGCCGACTTCGGCGCCCGAGCCTTGCTGTACTTTGGCCGCGATCGCAACGAAGGTCCGGCGACCTTGATCGGCGACGGCGTGCAACTCTCCGCCGTTCTCGCTCGAATCCTTGACCTCGACCTCGAAGCCGGCGGCTTGCAGGCGGTCGCGATAAATGGCTAGGACGTGTTTGAAGTCGTCGGCGGCGTGGAAGCTGAAACCGTAGCTCAGCTCATCGCGGGTCTGTTTGCCGGTAATGTTCTCGATGGTGGCGCCGGGATATTGCGGAACCCATGCAAAGCGGTTCGCGCCTTCCCCCGATGGGGCGTCCGTCAAAAACGGTTTCGACGCGACGGGCCCGCTGGATCTGGCTGGAACGGCGGATCGCCTGTACTGGACCACGAATACGGCGAACGCCACCAGCACCGCGCTGATCATCACGCGCAGCAGCGGATTGGTTTTTCTTGGGGGACGCGCCGTCATACCTGCAACTCCCATGATATCGGCTGGGCCGGCGCGCGGGCGCTTTCGTGGGAAACTACACTTCATGATCCGCATCGCGAATGCGCAGGGTTTCTGGGGAGACTCGCTCGAGGCGCCTTTGGAACAACTGCGAGGCGGCCCGATCGACTATCTGACGCTGGACTATCTGGCCGAGGTCACCATGTCTATTCTGCAGAAGCAGTACGCGCGCGATCCACAGGCGGGGTATGCGCGGGACTTCCCACAGATGATCGAGCGCGGAGCGAAGGAGATTGTCGAACGCAACGTAAAGGTGGTAGCCAACGCAGGCGGAGTGAATCCGGAAACGTGCGGCGAAGCGGTAGCGGCAGCGCTCAACCGCGCGGGCTTTGCGGGGCGGATGAAGATTGGCGTGATTACAGGCGATAACATTCTGAACCGTCTGGACGATCTGCTCGCACGCGGGATTGAATTGCGCAACATAGATACGGGCGAAGCGCTAGAGACGGTTCGTTCACGAGTCCGCAGCGCGAACGTGTATTTAGGCGCGTTTCCGATTGCGGAAGCGCTGGGCCGCGGGGCGCAAATTGTGGTGACGGGGCGATGTTCGGACGTGGCCCTATCGCTTGGCCCTTGCATCCACGAATTCGGGTGGAAGCGCGACGATTGGGACCACCTGGCGGCCGGCGTTGTCGGCGGGCACGTCATTGAATGTGGCGCGCAGGCGACCGGCGGCAATTGCCAGGTGGACTGGGAGACGATGCCGGATCTGGCCGGCATTGGTTATCCGATACTCGAAGCGGAACCCGATGGGCGCTTCGCGGTTACCAAGCATCCGGGTACGGGAGGGCGCGTGACGGTGGCGGGCGTGACCGAGCAACTGGTGTATGAAATCGGCGACCCGCGCTCCTACATCACGCCAGACGTGATTGCGGATTTCACGACCATCCAGTTGCGACAGGGGGGGCAGGATCGCGTGCAATTTTGGGGGATTCAGGGCCGCCCTGCGACGGAGTTCTACAAAGTCTCCATCAGTTATTCGGCAGGGTTCAAAGCCTCCGGCACGATGACTTACGGTTGGCCGGATGCTTATAAGAAAGCGAAGATGGCGGATCAGATTCTGCGCACTAGACTGGAACGCTTGGGACTGACGTTCGAAGCTATCCATAGCGAGTATGTGGGAGCCAACGCGTGCCATGGAGATTTCCTGTCAGGCGATCCGCCGCCGGATTTGGCGGAGGTAACGCTACGCGTGGGCGTGCGGGGCAGCGATCCGGCGGCGATCGAGCGTTTCACGCGCGAGCTTGCTCCGCTGGCGCTGAACGGGCCGCCGGTAGTCACGTATCCTTCAGGCGGAAAACCGAAGGTGGAAGAAGTGGTGGCGTACTGGCCCGCATTAATTCCGAAAAACGAAGTTCGCGCTGCGGTAACCGTGAGGGAGGCCTGACATGCCGCGCGTACAGCTCCGGCAAATCGCGCACGCACGCAGCGGGGATAAAGGCGATTGCGCCAATATCGGGCTGATTGCTCTACGGCCCGAGCATTATCCGGCGCTAGTGGAACAGGTCACCGTTGAACGTGTGAAAGAGCACATGCGTGAACTATGCCGCGGTCGCGTGGAGCGGTTCGAACTGCCCAATCTTCAGGCGCTGAACTTTCTGCTGTACGAGGCGCTAGATGGCGGCGGTACGGTATCGCTACGCACCGATGCGCAGGGCAAGACCCTCAGCGCGGCTCTGCTGCGAATGGAGATTGAGATTTAGAGTTATGCAGATTATCCAACCCTTACTATTCCTGGTGCTTGCCACCACACTCGAAGTGAGCGGAGACGCTCTTGTCAGAATCGCAATCTACAATCATTCCGGATGGTCTCGCGCCGGCCTAATGATCGCCGGTGCGGCTCTCTTGTTCGGATACGGGTTTTCTCTAAACCTTGCTCCGCTCGAATTCGGGCAAGTTGTGGGTCTCTATATCGCCACTCTGTTTGTCGTCTGGCAGCTTATCAATTTTATTGGCTTCCGGAAGGTTCCGAGCGTGCCGATCGTACTTGGAGGTGCGCTCATTATCGTGGGAGGACTGATCGTAACATTCTGGAAAACAGAATAAGCGCAGAACACGCGCGACTTTAATGGCCATCTCCTTACGCTGCTGAAGATTGAGTCTCGTGGAACGTTGCACGTCCCGTCGCTGTAACGTAATCTGGCGGCGGAAGGACGGGAGCGCATGAGCTTTGACATCGCCCGCACGCCGACTTTGCATGCGGTGGCAACCGGGGACGAGCAGCAACTTGTTGATGATTTAGAGCAGCGCGTGCAGGGCGCGGTCCGCCTGGCCGAAGAAGCGCCCGCGGTAATGGAAGCGGCGGAGGCGCAGCGCCAAGCTGAGCAGCATCTGGCGAAGCTGCAGAAGGCCGAGCGCGCGCTGAACCAGTTCGCGAAAGAGACCGGCGAAAAGCTGGCCGCGATGCGTGAGACGGCGCTCGACGCCGTGATTCAATCCGCTGCCAATGCCGAAAAGCTGGACTTCAAGGCTTCAAGCGTGGTGGCCACACTCGAAAACCAGATGCGGCAGGCCCGCCACGCCATCGAAAGGCTGGTGGAACGATTGCTTCCTCTCGCGCTGTGGGCGCGATTGCGCGAAGAATCGCACGCGGCGATCACGCTGGCGCGGGCTCTCGAAGCCATCGCTCAGGAGCGGGCAGAGCGAGTGCTGGATCAATTGCGGGAGGCAGTTGGCGAAGAGATGGTACTGCCGGTAGATCTGTCGAAAGGCGTGTCAGGAGCGCTGCTGGCACAGGCAGCCGAGCATAAGCATCGCGCGCTGCAACTTTCGGCTAATGCGGATTCCATCGAAAAGTCTCTAGGGAGATAAAACATGAATGCGAAGTTCGACGACTTAGTGCGGAGTCTGGATCCGCAAACGCTCGAGGAGTTGCGGCGCTCGGTTGCGACCGAACTCGGAGGCCGCCGCCAGGAGACCGCGATTCAGATCGAGCACATCCATCCAAAGATGAGCGCGGACGCGCGGGAAGAGGCGGCGCGGGAAATAGGACGAGTGCTGCGGGGGGAGAACATGGATGCCTGACCTCAAGAAATACTGGCAGGAGATTCGCGCCATCGAGCAAAGCCTGCCTGGGGAGGTCTGGCTGATGAGCCTGGAAAATCGCGCTCGCGGGCAGGTGGCCGGTTCCATGGCGCAAGTGACAGGCACGGGGGCGGCGAAATTGCTGTACGCCAAGTCGCACCGGCTGGCGACCGAGGAGGAAGTACGCGCGAATCAAGCCAGGCAGGCGGAAACGCAGCGGCAGGTTTCTCAGCAGCGGCTGCGCGATAGGGGAATCGCGATCATACCTGTGGGGTCGCGGCCCCAGTAGCAGTCTAGGACCGCTCGGCGCTCCAATGGCGGTCGGTAATCTGCGTGACGCCGACATCCGCCAGGCCGCAATGATCCAGAATTTGGCGCACCTCTTCGAGGGTGAGAGCGGCATGCAGGGAATCGGCAAATAGCTGGCGCTGCAGCGGTCTCCATTGGGAGGCGTGGGTTTCGAGTAGCTGGCGAAAACTGTGCTGGTTGTCCGGACGCACCAGGTCGCGAATCAAAATAGGCGCTCCCGGGCGGACGATGCGGGCGATTTCCTGAAATACGGCGCGAGGGTCGGGGATGTGATGGACCAGGCTATTCGAGGTCACCATCCCGACCGTGCGATCGGCGAAGGGGACTCGCTTGGCATCACCGTTGACGAAGTGGACTTGGCCCTCGACACTCGCGCGGTTGCGTTTCGCTACCGCCAGCATCTCGGCAGACATCTCGATTGCACACACACGGGTCGCACGCGGCAGCAGGGGGCATATCGCCAGGGGGATTTTGGCGTTACCGGAACCGAGATCCGCGATCCAGTGAATTGGGGACGCGGCGCCGCGAGCCAGTTGCGCCGCGCGCTCCGCGAAGAGCTGGTCGGGGGCGCTGAAATCCATCTCGTCGTATTCGCCGGCTTCCTCGGCGCCAGACATTACTTCAGGTTCGAGTACGCGTGGGAGCGGCATGTTGTTACACTTGTAGTTTCCGCTCAAAAACTCAGTTATGCAATCGATCCAAGACCTTGTGGAGCGCGCGCTCGTTCATATCAACGAGGCGATTTCGCTGACTACGCTGGATCAGGCGCGGGTGCAGTACCTGGGCAAATCGGGCGAGCTTACCGGGCAGCTAAAGTTACTGGGCGGGCTTCCGCCCGAAGAACGCAAGCCTTTTGGTCAGGCGGTAAACGCAGCGAAGAGCCGGATCGAAGAAGCCATTGAACAACGCCGTGCAACTTTAGAGAAAACCGCGAGGCCGGCGGGTCCGGATCTCGACGTCACGCTTCCGGGACGGCGGCGGTGGGCCGGGCGCGTGCATCCCATTACGGCCACGGCCGAGATCATGAAAAAGATCTTGATGGGATTGGGGTTTTCTTACGACGATTATCCCGATATCGAAAGCGAATACTACAATTTCGATGCGCTGAACACTCCCGCCTGGCATCCGGCGCGCGATCTCCACGATACGTTTTATGTCGGCCAAGGCCAGTTATTGCGCACGCACACCACGGCTTTTCAAGGCCGCGTGATGCGCGCAAGCGAAGGCCGCACGCCGATTCGCGCCATGACCACGGGACGCTGCTATCGGGCCGACGATATCGACGCGTCGCACTATCCGATTTTTCAGCAACTGGATGTGTTTGCGGTGGGCGGCAAGCTGAGCATGGCGGATCTGCGCTGGACGCTGACCGAACTTGCCAAAGGTTTGTTCGGACCGGAGGCTCAGTTGCGTTTTCGTCCGAGTTATTTTCCGTTCACTACGCCTAGCGCAGAAGTGGACGTCAGTTGCATGGTATGCCGGCAAAACGGGTGCGCTTTGTGTTCGCGGACGGGATGGCTCGAAGTACTGGGGAGCGGAATGATGCGTCCTGAGGTGCTGAAGGCCGGGGGACTCGACCCCGCGAAGCACCAGGGGTTTGCGTTCGGGATCGGCGTCGACCGCATCACGATGCTGCGGCACCAGATCAATGACATTCGCCTGCTCTACGATAACGAGGAAGCCTTCTTGCGCCAGTTCTGACGCGAGTTATTGAAACATGATCGTCAATACTGGATGGCTTCTGGATTATCTGTCGCCCCGAGTTCCGCTCGCGGATTTACTGGTGGCCTTGCCGCGCGTGGGCCTGGATGTGGAGGCGACTCATGTCCTGGAACATGAATTATCGGCAGTGCGGGTGGGCTTTATTCGCGCCAAACGGCCGCTCGAAGGCACCAGGGATAAGTTTGCCTGCGAAGTCGAAGTGGCGCCCGGCAATGTGCGCAGCATTGTGGCCGCTTCCGCACATCCTTTGGAAGTGGGATGGGGAGTTCCGGTGGCGCTGGCGGGAACCGAATTGCCAACCGGCGATACCATCCGAGAAGAACATTTCCACGGAGTTTTGTCGCAGGGCATGATTTGCCTGGACGGGGAACTGGGCATGACCGCACGCGGCAGCGGCTTGCAGATATTTCACGACGAGGGCCTGTTGGGCAAGAGTCTCCCGGAGGTAATGCCAATTACCGAAGCTTTGGTGCACATGAAGGTATATCCTAACCGGCCCGATTGTCTGGGATTGATCGGCATTGCACGGGAGCTCGCGGCGTTATTGGACCTTCAATTAGTGTTGCCGGATGCGCCACAACCGAGTTCGTTCAGCGATGCAGCCGTGCCTGTGAAGATTCTGGACCGCTCTTTGTGCACCCGTTATACGTGCCAAGTGATTTCCGGAGTGCGTGTAGAAAAGTCGTCCGCTTGGCTGGCCAGTCGGCTCTTGGCGACGGGATCGCGGCCCATTACGAATGTCGTCGATATCACGAATTTCGTAATGAAAGAATGGGGCCAGCCGCTCCACGCTTTTGATTTGCAGAACGTGCGGCAGAAAATTGTTGTGCGCAGGTTCAAGAAAGGAGAGAGCCTGCGATTGTTGGATGGCCGCACAATCTCGGCTCTTGGCGGAGAGGATGCTCCTTTGGCCATTGCCGACGCCAAATCGCCAATGGCGCTTGCAGGCATCATGGGCGGCGAGAGTTCCGGGATCTCGGAGGCAACCACGGACGTACTGCTCGAGGCCGCGCACTTCGAACCTACGAATATACGCATGACGAGCCGGCGGCTGGGTGTGAGCTCGGACTCGTCTTACCGATTCGAGCGGGGGCTCGATCCCAATGAGACGCTCGAAGGCGCGCGGAATCGTGCGACGGCGCTGCTGTTTTCAGACGCAGGGGCTGCCTCGGCAGGTCGTGTGACCGATGTGTATCCTAAACGCGCCAAGCGAGCGGTGTTTTCGTTGCCCGCCGAACGGGTGAGCAGCTATCTGGGTATTCCTGTGACACCGCGGCAGGTTGAGACTAGCCTCACCAAACTGGGCTATGAATGCTCGGGGAATTTGAAGCGCATTTACGCGCCCACGCGCCGTGTTGACGCCACCGACGCTGTGGTGCTGATCGAGGACGTGGCGCGCGTGATCGGCTACGAAGCCATCACTGCGGCGGCCAGTGCGGAGACGCCGACCGCGGGCGTTACCACTGCGCTCGATGCGGCGCGGCAGAAACTTCGCGGATTGATGGTGGGGAACGGGTTTTTGGAATTGCGTGGCGTGCCTCTGGAACCGCTGGAAGGCGAAACGCAGTTTTCGCAGGTCGAGGGTGAGTCGATCGTCTTGCAAAATCCGCTCAACGTGGATTTGTCGCGTCTGCGGCGTTCCCTGGTTCCATTCCTGGTGAAGACGGCGGCGCTCAACGCGCGGCGACGGGCCACCACATTCCGCTATTTCGAAATAGACAAAATATTTGCGCGCCCGGGTACGGGTCCGATAGAGAGCTGGGCAATCGGCATCGTACTGGGCGGGGCTGCGAACGACGCGGATTGGTCAACGCGCCGCGAAACGGATTATTTCGATCTGAAGGGCGTGGTGGAAAACTTGCTGGAGGCGCTGCGCGTCCCGCGCGCGTCGTTCGCAGCGACGGAGACGATAGAAGGTTACTCGGCGGGAACCGCGGCACGAATCGTCGTAAACGGGGAACCTGTCGGGGCGATCGGTCAGATTGCGCCCGGGCTCCTGGCCGCGCACAGAATTCAGACTGTCGTATTCGCGGCGGAGCTGCTTCTCGACAAGCTGTTACTCGCTGCGGGTCCAACTCCGCGTTATGAACCGTTGCCGCGCTTCCCTGGGGTGTATCGCGATCTTTCGTTTGTGATCAAGAAAGACGTGTCTTACGCCGCCATTGAACAGGCGATCCGGGCCACGGTTGGCGATTACCTGGAATCGGTGCAGTGCATCGATGTGTTCGCGGGAAAAGGAATCGGCCAAGACAGCCGCAGCATGGCCGTGTCCATGGCTTTCCGTGCTCCGGACCGTACGCTTGCCTCCGACGAAGTTGCTGCGTGGGTAGAGACGCTGATTGCACATCTGGCAAAGGCTTTCGGTGCGGAGCTGCGCGCCCGGTAAAGGCAACCGGTCCGGCAACCGATCATAATGAAAAGAGGTTCATGACGGAGGCTCCCACCAAGAAGGCGCTGATTTGCGGGATCACAGGGCAGGACGGTTCGTACCTGACTGAGCTGCTGATCTCGAAGGGCTATGAGGTGCACGGTGTGATCCGCCGTACTTCGACGTTTAACACGGACCGCCTGGATCACATTTACTCCGATCCGCACGAAAAGCGAGTTCCTCTGCAATTGCACTTTGGGGATCTGGCGAATGCGGCGCGCTTGCGTCATCTGATGGAGCTGATTCAGCCGGACGAAATCTATAATCTCGGCGCGCAGTCGCATGTGCGGGTGAGTTTCGATCAAGCAGAGTACACCGCCGATATAGTAGCGACCGGAGCGCTGCGGCTGCTCGAAGCATTTCGCGATTACGCGCGGGAGAGCGGGAAGCAGCCGCGTTATTACCAGGCAGGCTCTTCGGAAATGTTTGGGGCGTCGGCGCCGCCGCAGAATGAAGCCACGCCGTTTTATCCGCGCAGTCCTTACGCGGTGAGCAAGGTGGCTGCGCATTGGTATGGGGTGAACCAGCGCGAAGCTTACGGGTTGTTTATTTCGAATGGAATTTTGTTTAATCACGAGTCGCCGCGTCGCGGCGAGACATTTGTCACACGAAAGATTACGCGCGCGCTCGGGCGCATCAAACTTGGACTCCAGGAGAAATTGTACCTGGGCAATCTGGACGCCCGGCGCGACTGGGGCCACGCCGCCGATTACGTGCGCGCGATGTGGATGATGTTGCAGCACAGTGAAGCCGGGGATTTTGTAGTGGCGACGGGCGGCAATTACTCGGTACGCGAGTTTCTAGAATTGGCGGCGAGCTACGCCGGGGTCGATTGGGAAAAATGCGTAGAAAAAGACGCGCGCTATTTTCGGCCCACCGAAGTCGATTCGCTGCAGGGCGACTCGAGCAAAGCCCGCCGCGTGCTGGGGTGGGAACCGGAAATTAGTTTTGACGAATTAGTGCGCAGCATGGTAGATCACGATATGGAACTGGCGCAGCAGGAACTCACTCTGGTCCGCGCCGGGCACAAGGTAGCGCCGCGTGGCGGCGCGCATGGATAAACGGATATGACCGAACTCTCATCGCTCACTCCTTCGAGCCGGATTTTTGTGGCGGGCCATCGAGGCCTGGTCGGCTCCGCCATCGTTCGTCAACTGGAGAAAAAGGGTTATCTCAATCTGATTCTGGCGAGCCGCGCCGAACTGGATCTGCGGGACCAGGCGGCCGTCTCGCGTTTCTTCGCGCGGCAGCGTCCGGAGTTCGTGTTCCTTTCGGCCGCCAAAGTGGGCGGGATCCTGGCTAATGCCACCCGGCCGGCGGAATTTCTCTACGACAATCTGGCGATTCAGACCAACATGATTCACGCTGCCTGGCAGAACGGGGCGCAGAAGCTGGTGTTTCTGGGATCTTCCTGCATCTATCCGCAGCTCGCGCCGCAGCCCATCAAAGAGGAATACTTGCTCACGGGATCGCTCGAACCGACCAATGAAGCTTATGCCATCGCCAAGATCGCCGGGTTGAAGCTGGCCGCGGCATACCGCGAACAGTACGGGTTCCCGGCGATCAGCCTGATGCCGACCAATTTGTATGGGCCCGGCGATAATTTCGATCTCGAAACATCGCATGTTCTGCCGGCGCTGATCCGGCGCTTTCACGAGGCCAAAATATGGAAGTCGCCGTCGGTGACTTTGTGGGGCACGGGCACGCCGCGGCGCGAATTCCTGCACGTGGACGATTAGGCCGCGGCCGCTTATTTCGTGATGGAAAAGTATGACGGCGGAGAACCGCTGGGCAACCTCCTGAATGTGGGGATCGGCGAGGATCTGTCGATTGCGGAACTGGCGGAGATGGTCGCGCGCATTGTCGATTACGGCGGGCAGATTCGTTTTGACCCTTCGAGACCCAACGGCACGCCTCGCAAATTGCTGGATGTTACGCGCATCCATTCGCTGGGTTGGCGCGCGCGCATCACGCTCGCGGCGGGAATCGCTTCTACCTACGAATGGTATTGCGCAAATGCGGCCACGGCTGTGGCAGGATAAAACTTCATGCCTGATGCCACACTCCGCGACCGTCTCCTGGGCGTCTTAAAAACAGTAACCGCACAACCGCTTCCAGCCGACGATGAAGAATCGTTGTTCGAGAGCGGTCTGCTCGATTCCTTCGCTCTGCCGGACTTGGTGAGTGCAATCGAGCAGGAGTTTTCCATCAAAGTGCCCGACCGGGACTTGAACCCGCGCAAGTTCGATTCCATCGCTCGCATGGAAGCCTACCTCGAAGATCACGCGAGCTGATCGGGACATGTTGGCGTTTCTCCACGCTTTCGGAATGCACGTGCCCGCGGGCGTGGTCACTAATGAAGAAATAGCCGCACGGGTGGGGCGGACCGCGGAGTGGATAGAGAGCGTCTCCGGGATTCGCGAGCGGCGCTGGGCGGCGGCGGCCAACACCAGCATTGCCGACCTGGCAGTCGCAGCGGCACACGATTGCCTGACGCGGGCTGGAATCAACGCGCCGGCATTAGGACTGATCATCGTGGCCAGCGGCAGCGCGCGGCCGGGCTTCCCTGGACCCGCGGCGGAGGTGGCGGCGCAACTGGGGCTCGACAGTACGCCGGCGCTGGATGTGCCCATGGCGAGCGCAGGCTCTTTATTTGGGTTAGTGATGGCGGCCGAGATGGCGGAACATTTCGGAGATGTGCTGGTGATCGGTGCGGAAAAGATGTCGGCGGTGATTGAATCGGGTCCGCTCGATCCCAACACCGCGGTGCTCTTCGGTGACGGCGCGGGCGCGGCGCTGGTGAGTGCGCGTCCAGGACGCTGGGAAATTCTTGACGCGGTGCTGCATAGCAATGGGCAGTATCGCGACGCTCTGGCGTTCGATTGGTCGCAACCTCTGAGCATGAACGGCTTGACGGTGATCCTGCAGGCCTCGCGCAAGATACCGGCGGTGATCCAAGAAGTGCTGGCGCGGCAGCAAGTGGCGGTCCACGATGTCACTGCGCTTCTGCTGCATCAGGCGAACCAGAATCTGCTAACGCGCGTGGCGAAGGCGCTGGACCTTCCTGCCGAGCGCATAGTCTCGAACGTGGCGCGCTACGGTAACACCTCGTCGGCGTCGATGCTCATCGCTGCGGCCGAATGGTCACAGGCAAACCCTCCCGCGGGGCATGTGATCTTTTCCGCGTTCGGGGCGGGATTCCATTGGGGGGCGATGCTGGCGCGCAGCACTTAATCTTCGGCGGCCTGGGCCCGCTGTTCGGGGCTGCGCGATTGCGCAACCAGATTGGTGGCACGCAATAGCGATTCAAACGTGCCCGCATCAGTCCACCAGCCATCCACGTAGGAGTAGGTCATCGTGCCCTCGCGAATGTAGGCGTTATTGACGTCGGTGATTTCGAGTTCTCCACGGCCGCTCGGCACCAGTTTTTTGACCTTTTCGAACACCGTGCCAT
Organism: Bryobacterales bacterium; assembly: GCA_025350625.1. GTDB lineage: Bacteria > Acidobacteriota > Terriglobia > Bryobacterales > Bryobacteraceae > Palsa-187. Next base: position 12,682 of record JANXXL010000223.1, read on the forward strand.
CGTACATATAAATGCCGGTGACAGCGTAATTCGACTTTGGCTTTTTGGGTTTTTCCTCGATGCTGAGGATGCGATCGCCGTCCATTTCGGCCACGCCAAAGCGCTCTGCGTCGGGAACTTCTTTTAACAGAATTCGCGCGCCGCGCTCCTGTTTCTCGAATGCCTGGGCGGCGTCGGCGATGGGTTTTTCCAAAATGTTATCGCCCAAAATCACACAGATATTGTCGCCGTCGGCAAAGTGCTCAGCGAGCGCCAGTGCGTCCGCGATACCGCCTTCGCCCTCCTGGTAGGCGTAGTTCAGGTGCTTGAGTCCGAATCCTTTTCCGTTGGACAACAGGCGCAGAAAATCGCCGGAGTTACGGCCTCCGGTGACCAGCAGAATATCTTCAATCCCGGCGTCCACCAACGTCTGGATGGGATAGTAGATCATTGGCTTGTCGTAGATCGGCAGCAGATGTTTGTTCGTGATTTTGGTAAGTGGAAACAGGCGGCTGCCGGTGCCCCCCGCGAGTACGATGCCTTTCACGTGGCTGGTCCTCTTTCTCTAAGAAGTTTTTGCATGGGCGACGGTGCCGTGGATTTCCTGCAAGCTCCACACGCGAACCGGATCGCGGCGCCGCGAGGCGATTGCCTCGACCGACGCTCGCGCGCCGCTCATCGTGGTGATGCAGGGAATACGGTAGGTCACTGCATTTTTGCGAATCGCTTTTTCGTCGCTGAAGGCGTGGGCGCCGCTGGTGGCGGTGTAAATGATCAGGTCGATTGAGCCAGCTTTCAAAAGATCCACCACATTCGGACGGCCTTCGTTCACTTTGAACACGGTCTTGGTGGGCACACCTAAGGCGCGGATTTCTTCGGCGGTGCCGCGCGTGGCGGTCACCTCAAAACCTAAATCGTGGAAGCGCTTGGCCAGCGCGAC
>JANXXL010000250.1 GCA_025350625.1 Bryobacterales bacterium
AGCGCACTCTTCTTGGCGGGGAGTGCAGGCCTGGCCGGCGTAGGTTTCAGCCAGGAGACTCGCAAATAACCCGCCGCCGCCCGCAACCTGACGCCTTCCTTGGGGTCGTCGAACTGCTCCTTCATCAAAGGGAGCAGCGAACGATCGTTGCGTAGAGCCAGCGCATGCACCACGGCCGCGCGCACCGAACCGTCCTTATCTGTCAATGACTCCTTCAGGGCGTCCAGCACTTCCGCGCTGCGGTCATTCGCCAGCAGCAAGGCGGTGGTGGCGCGTCCCGAAACTCCGGCGTCGGATAAAATATCCTGCAAAGAAGAAACGCCTTCCCCCAGGCCCGGCACCGGCGCAAACCCTACGCCTTGCTTGATGGCGAACATGAGCATGCCCTTGGGAGTGTGAAAGAGACGCAGCGTGTCCCGCTTCTTGACGGTGATGAAATTGGACTTGGTCTTGGCATCGCGCTCCAGGATGGCCAGCATGGCGCTCCGGCCCCTGGGATCGCCCAGCGCATAGAGCGCCTTGGCGGCGGCAAAACTCACTTCGGGAGCGTCGTCGGTGAAGGCCTTTTCCAGAATGTCGCCGGTGCTCTTGTCTTTCAGATCCACAATGCTGGCAACCGCAGCGAGGCGGACGTAGATATCTTTGTCCGAAAGCGCGCCGGTAATTTGCGAGAGATACGGCTCGCGTGGGCCAATCAGTCCCATGGCGGCGACAGCTTGTTTGCGAACATCCGGATTCTTGCTGCCCAGACTTTCGCTCAAAATCTGGTTGGCGCGAATTTCATCGGGCGAAGGCGGGGGCGCAGCCGGTCCGGCTTTCTTCACCTGTCCGCACACGCCGGCCATCGTCAAACTTAGCAAGAAAATCAAGCGGCGCATGGCGCGGCCTCCTTCTGAAGACTTAAGCGGAGTTTAGCCTAATCCGAGCGCGGCACGCACGCTTTCAACCGGCAGATCCTTCCAGTGCCGCCCCATGTTATCGAGGCTTGAAAAGGACCGCGACTCCATACGGTCGATATAGAGAACTCCACTGAGATGATCGATTTCGTGCTGCAAGATTCGGGCAGGCCAGCCGGAGGCTTCGAGATGCTGCGGCTTCGCGTGTTCATCAAGATATTGGACCGCCACGCGGCGCGAACGTTTCACCAGCGCGCTGAAACCGGCGACACTGAGGCATCCTTCGAAGAATTCGACGGTTTCTTCCGAGCGCTCGACGATGACCGGGTTGATGAGCACCCGAAAAGGGACCGGCTGGCGCTCGCGTTCGGCCAGCAGCTCGGGCGCGATGCCTTTCAGATATTCCTCGCGATCCTCAATGACGGCCAACTGAATCGCGAGCCCTATCTGGGGAGCGGCCAAGCCTACGCCCGGTGCGTCCCGCATGGTGTCGCGCATGTGCACGATCAACTCCTCGATGGCCGGGTGGGTGATTTCGGCAGCCGTGAGAGGACGCGCCGCCTGCCGCAGTACCGGCTCGCCGGTTTGAACAATCTTCAGCCGCACCGGCGGACTCACCTTTTACCTTGCTTTATCCCAGGCGTGATGCTGCGGCCCCGCATCGCGATCTTCGACGCGGTCATACAGATGATCGTCACAAACGGTGCCCAGCGCAAGATTGTAGAGAACGGTCAAACCCAGGCCCTCGCGGAGGTCTTCTTCAAAGGCGTGCAGCGATTTCAAGTGCGACGCCAGTGCGGGAACTTCTTTGCCTGCAGGAGTGCGCAGAAACATCTGGAAGCCGCCGTGGATCAGGAGCGCAATCTCGCCCCCCACCAGCACCCCGGCCTTGCCAATCACCACTTTGCCCGCTCCCAAATCTTCCACCACCGCCGCGCAGCCGCCGCGCGTCACCCGACTGCGCCCGGCCGCTTCGATTTTGCTGGTGAACCCAAATTCTTTTAAGCCGGCGATCCGCTCGTCGAAGGTCGGCACCTTGGGTTTTTCATTGCGAAAGAACATAGAATCTCTATTATAGTCACGCGCCGAGTTCGGCCTGAATCGCAGCGGCGATGCTGTTGGCGAAGTGCTCCACGCGGGTGAGCTCCGGGCCCTCCACCATCACGCGCGCCAGCGGCTCGGTGCCGGAAAAGCGTACCAGAATGCGGCCGGCATCGCCAAATTCTGCTTCGGCGATGCGGATTTCGCGATTGGCGAGGTCCAATTCCTCGAGCGGGCGCTTGTTCTTCACGCGCACATTCACCAGCAGTTGCGGATAGATTTCCAGTTCACGCGTAAGCGCGTCCAGGTCGTGCCCGGACTCGCGCATGGTCTCAAACACGCGCAGGGCGGTAAGGAGTCCATCGCCGGTGGTGGCGTAATCGCGAAAGATGATGTGGCCGCTCTGTTCGCCGCCGAGCGGTGCGTTCCGCCGCTCCATTTCCTGGAGCACGTATTTGTCGCCCACGGGTGTGCGCACCAAGCCGATGCCATGGCGTTTCAGCGAGCGTTCGAGACCCAGATTCGACATGACGGTGGCGACCACTTCTGTCAAACGTCCGGCCGCGTGGAGCCGCAGAGCCGTCAGCAGCAGGACCGCATCGCCATCGATGATCTTCCCCGAATGCGAGACGAACAGCGCCCGGTCGGCGTCGCCATCGAAGGCCACGCCTACATCGGCGCGGGTCGAGAGCACGCGCTCCCGCAGTCCTTCGAGGTGCAGCGAGCCGCAGCCGAGGTTAATGTTCTTGCCGTCGGGCGCGCAGCCAATGCGATCGACGCTCGCGCCCAGACGTTCGAACAACGCCGGCGCCAGAAAGCTGGCCGCGCCATGGGCGGCGTCGATCACCATCCGCATGCCGCCCAGACCTCCGGGCAGCGTGGCTGCGAGATGCTCGATATACTTCAGGTCCAGACCTTCGTCGACTGTGAGTTTTTGGGGAACCGGCGGCGCGCCCGATTTCAGGTATTCGAAGATGTCGCCCTCGAGTGTGTCTTCCTGCTCGTCCGGCAACTTGAAGCCGGAGTGATCGATGATCTTGATGCCGTTGTCGCGATAGGGATTGTGCGACGCCGAAATCATGACGCCCGCTGCAAAGGGTCCGGTGCGAGTCACGTGCGCAATGCCGGGCGTGGTAATCAAGCCGGCAAAACGCGCCGCCACGCCGCGGCTGGCGAGCCCTCCTGCGACCGATTCAGCAATCGCCGGCCCGGATTCGCGCGTGTCCATACCAATGACGACTTCCGGGGAGGCCTCCGCCTGAGGCGCAGGGTGATCCCTCACCCAATTAGCCAGCGCCACGCCCACTGCAAACGTGGTGGCCGCGTCGAGCGGGTATTCTCCCGCCACCCCGCGCATTCCGTCGGTGCCAAAAAGTTGTCTCACGATGGTGGTTATTTTCCTATCCGTTCGATGATGAGTTTCACCGTCACTGCCGGCGACGATTCAAAGTGCACTTGGGGATCGTCGACAAACGCGTCTACCCGATGTTCGCCGGACCGCGACAGGTATCGCAATTCGATGGGGTCGGTCTGCACCTGCGACACCGTCGCAACGAGAGTCTCCGGACCCGCCACCCGCAAGCGATTAGGCGACACGCTCTGTTCACGGATGCGGTAACCGGACGGAAGAGATCCGGATAACTGAATCTCGACCGGCACTTCCTTGGCCGCCATACGCGCCAGCCGAAGCCGCAACTGCGAGGGAACCGCGCGCAGGAACGCAACGCCAGGAGGCAAATTCAAATTCGATTCCGCGATGGTGAATGTTCGTTCTTGATGCGTAGTATTGACGTTCCCCAAGTCGAAAAGCACCACCGCGTCAGCCAGGCTGGCCGGGGTGAGGCGTGCTGGGGTGCCTCTCAATTCGAGATGCACGTTCTCGGGAGAATTGCCGGTAACCATCCAGCCGGAAGCGAGATTGCGGTAAACAATGGGTGCGGTATAGGTGGTGACGACGTCGGGAGTGGACGTGTAAGCCAGCCACACCAGGATCGCCAGCAGCAGCGAGACCAGCTTCCAAACGAGATTTTTCGGCATGCGCATGAGGTTATGGCTGCGCCTGCTTCAAACGTGGTTTGGCCTGGGGATCTCGAGCGCCCGCTTTGCCGGCAGCATGACGGGTAAGACGTTCCTGCAGGCGCTCCATCGAGACGTCAGGCTCCAGATCGCCGCGGGCCGCGATGGCGATTTGAGCCGTTTCTTCGGAGACGACGATCGCCAGGGCGTCGCTCTCCTCGGTGACGCCGATGGCCGCACGATGGCGCGTACCCATGCGGCGCAACATTACCGGATTGGTGGTGAGGGGCAGAAAGCAAGCCGCCGCCGCGACGCGATCCCCTTGAATGATCACCGCCCCGTCGTGCAAAGCGCCGCCGCGCTCGAAGATAGAGCACAGCAAATCTCGCGACACCACGGCGTCGAGAGCCACTCCGCTTTCGATGAAGGTCCGAAGCCCAATTTCACGCTCGATGACGATCAGCGCTCCGATTTTCGCGTCGATCATATTTTGCACCGCGAGAACGATTTCATCGGCGATTTCGCGCCGCTCCAGGTCGCCCTCGAGGCCCAGCCAGCGAAAGCGCCCGATGCGCGAGAGCAGGCGGCGGATTTCGGATTGAAACATTACGATCAGCGCAAATGCAGAATAAGGAGCCAGGGCCGACAAAACCGAACGGAGCAAATTGAGGTGGGCCCACACCGCGCCCAAATAAACCACCAGCAGGACCCCGAGTCCGGTCAATATGTGTGCGGCGTGACGGCCGCGGATAATCAGGACAAATTGGTAGATCAATACCGCCACGGCCAGTATGTCGATTACCGACAGTATCGTTAGCTTCGAAACAATGGGAAGCAAGAATGGCTGCATGACGCTGGCGTGGCTCGCTGCACCGCGGGCCCCTAATCTAGTGTATTAGGAGTTCTTAATTTCCGTCCACAATCGATCGCGTATTTTTTGGGACGCGGCCGACTGGGCTTCAAACCACTCGCCGCGTGCGAGCACTTCAGCGGGCGGGTAAAGCACCGGATCCTGGCGGACTGCCGCAGGCAGATGCCGCAGCGCCTCGCCGTTGGCGCTGGCGGTGTGGGTTGCCAGCACGGTTCTGGCAGCGATTTCCGGCCGCAACAAGTAGTCGATCCAGCGATGCGCGGCTTCGGCGCGCCGGCTTTCGCGCAGAATCGCGATATTGTCGGCAAATCGCGGAAAACCATCGCCCGGGAAGGCAAACGCGAGCTTCCCGGGCGCGGCAGCCATGGCCTGCGCGGCAGTCACGGCCCAGGCTTGTGCGGCTAGAACATCGCCGGCCACGGCCTGGTCCCGCACTTCGGCGTTAAGGTAAGCCCGCAGCAGGGACTTCTGGGCCAGCGCCTCCTGCGACGCCGCCCGCAGTTCTGCCGGGTCGCTTGAGTTGATCGAGTGCCCCAGCTTCTTGAGGCACGCGCCCAGTACCTCCGGTTGATCGTCGAGCATAGTAAGATGCCCGCGCAATCGCGGGTTCCACAAGTCTCCCCACGACGCGGGAGGAGGCTGCAGGCGGGCCTGATATAAAATGCCGGTTACTCCCTGCATGTAGGGTATGCTCCAGCGCAATTCGGGATCCCAGGGAGGGCGCTGAAACTCCGGCAGCAAGGCGTTGATATTCGGAAGCAACCCATGGTCGAGCGGAGCGAGCAATCCCAAAGACCGCATTGGCGCGATGAAATCGCCGGAGGGGAACACCACGTCCCAGCCCGAATTCCCGCTCATCACTTGCGCCAGCATCTCCTGATTGCTTTCGTAGGTTCCGTAATGAATCCGCAGGCCCGACTCCCGCTCGAACTGCGGGACGTTCTCAGGCGCAATATAATCCGACCAGTTATAGACGTTCAGCCGCGGACCGCGCCCGCACGAAGTTGCGGCAGCCGCCCCCAGCAGAAACTGTCTTCGCTTCATGCCCGGCGCAGCCTTTCCGAGATCAGCACCAATGCGCCCAGCAGCACCACTATGGTGGTCGAAACCGCATTGAGCACGGGACTGACTCCGCGCCGCGCCATCGCGTAGATCACCATGGGCAAGGTCTGCGAATCCACGCCTGCCACCAAGCTGGTGATGACATAATCGTCAATCGAAATCGTAAACGCCAGCATCGCGGCGGCGGCTACGGCGGGCGCGAGGAAGGGCAGCGTGACCAGGCGAAAAGCGGCGAATTCGGTTGCGCCTAAATCTTGCGCCGCCTCTTCGAGCGACGGATCGAAACCGCGCAATCGTGCGAGGACCACCACCACCACGTAGGCTACCGAGAACGATATGTGCGCCAAAATCACTGTGTGCATTCCCAGCCGCAGATTCAAGTAATGGAATGCCCATTGAAACAACGCCAGCAGGGAAACACCGGTTACAATCTCGGGCGTCACCAGCGAAAGATAGAGTCCGCCGGCGAGCCACGCCGAGCTGCGCTTCCAAAGAGCATAGGCCGCAAGCGTGCCGATTATCGTTGCGAGCAACGTCGAAACAACGGCAATCACTAGGCTATTCGCGGCCGATTCCAGAAGATCGCGATCGGCGAACATCGCTCCATACCAGTGCAGCGAAAATCCCTGCCAGGCTGTGAAGCGGGATGCATTCACGCTGAAGACGGCCAGGATCAGCAGCGGGACATGCAAGAACGCATATACGGCCGCAGCGTAGACGGCCAGGCCGCGCTTCACAAAAGTTCCTCGCCGCGCCGCCGCACGGCAAATAGCAGAAGTACCGCCACCATCATCAGCACAATCGAGACCGCTGCACCGAAGGGCCAATCCCGCGCACTGGTGAACTGGTTTTGGACCAGATTGCCGATGAGGATTGTCTTGCTGCCGCCCAGAAGATCGGACGTAATGTAAGTCCCCAGACACGGAACAAACACCAGGATCGCAGCCGCTGCAATGCCCGGCGCGCACAGTGGGAGCGTGACTCTGGTCAGCACAGCGATAGGCCGGGCGCCCAGATCCGCGGCAGCTTCGAGCAGACTTTTGTCGATGCGCTCCAGCGTCGCGTAGAGCGGCAGCACGGCGAACGGCAGAAAGCCGTACACCAATCCCAGCAACACCGCTCCGTTGTTATAGAGCATCGGCAACGGTTCACGAATCAACCCTAACCCCTGCAGCGCTGAATTAATCAACCCGGTGTCCCGCAGCAGGAACATCCAGGCGTAGAGACGGATGAGGAAGCTGGTCCAGAAAGGCAGGATCACCAGACTCAGATACAAATTTTTGCGCGCACCGGATTCCGCGATGAAAAGCGCCAGCGGGAATCCCAGCAGAATGCACAGCAGCGTCGCCAGGCCCGCCAGCGCGAACGATCGCACAAAGATTCCAGCGTAGAGCGGGTCGATCAAACGGCCATAGTTTTCGAGCGCCCAGGGCCACTCGACTCCCCCGTAAGCGCCACGGCTGAGCAGGCTATAAACGCAGATAATGGCCAGCGGAATCGCAATGGTCACCAGCATCAAAACGGCAGGCGGCGCGAGGAAGATGCTGCGCAGGCGCGTCATGCGGGAAGCCGCAATTCATCCGCTGGATCCCAGGAGACATGCACCGTTTCCCCACAACGATAGGCGGCACTAGGCGCAGTCTGCACCGTGAGCGTTTCCGCGCCGTCCAATTGAATCGTGAAATGCCGGTAGGGGCCGAGGAAGGTCGAGTGCACGATAGTTCCACGACGAGGGTTCGGTCCAGGGTCGCGCGTCAAAACCACGCATTCCGGACGAATTCCGACGCCATCCACCCAATTCATAACCCCCAGAAACGACGCGACGAAAGGCGATCTGGGTTTTTGGTAGAGTTCCTGCGGCGTGCCGGTCTGTTCGATTTGACCCGCGTTCATGATCGCGATGCGATCCGACAAAGCCAGCGCTTCTTCCTGATCGTGAGTCACGAATAAGAAGGTGACGCCGGTTCGCCGTTGCAGGTCCTTTAGTTCGGCGCGCACTTGTTTGCGGAGCTGCGGATCGAGCGCCGAAAGAGGTTCGTCCAGCAACAAAACATCCGGCGCAAGCACCAGCGCCCGAGCCAGGGCCACGCGCTGGCGCTCGCCTCCGGAAAGCTGGGAGGGTTTTCGCGATTCCTTCTCCCAAAGCTGAACTTGTTCCAAAACCCGCCGCACGCGCGCTACGGCATCCGCCACGCCGGCGCGCCGCAAGCCAAACTCGACGTTCCCGCGCACGGTCAAGTGCGGAAACAGAGCATAGTTCTGAAAAACCGTATTTACATTCCGGCGGTAGGGTGGCAGTGCGTCAATGCGGGCGCCGTTGAGCCAGATCTCTCCCGAGGTGGGCGTTTCAAATCCCGCAATTAGCCGGAGCGTGGTGGTCTTACCGCAACCGGAAGGTCCCAGGAGCGAAAAAAACGACCCACGCTCGATTTGAAGCGAAATCTGCTTGACCGCGTGTTGCGCCGAAAATTCCTTCGCCACACCACGGAGTTCTAAAATCGCTTCCATTTCCATGCTAACGAAGACAGCTCTTCGTCACATGATAAATGAAATCCACCGCAGGCTACGCGATTGCCAGACTTAGCTTCTGGCGCAAGGCTTGACGCGCTCGCAACAAACGCACGCGAATGCCGGTGGAACTGATGCCCGCCGAGTGCGAGATCTCTTCCGCCGTGTATCCTTGCAGCGTCCGTTCGAGCAAAGCCCGGTCACGGTTCGAGCACGTGTCCAGCATCTTTCTCAAGTCAATCGAATCGGTATCGAAAGCGTAAGAAGGTTCCTGGATGTGTTCGAGCGGCACCGGAGCCGCCGTACGAAACCGCGCGCGATAAAGGTTTCGAGCGATGGAGTTTACCCAATAGCTGACCAGCCCCGGATCGCGCAACTGTTCACGGTATTCCCAACCGCGGGCCCATGCGGCTTGTGCGATCTCTTCAGCTTCTTCGAGTGGTGCGCCCCGCGAGATTAGAAATCGGCGGGTGGCTCCGAATCCGGTCTGAAAGGCCTCGGCGTAAGTGTTCCCTTGCATCGTACTTGCGGGAAGCAATTGGTCTGCCATCGTCACCTCGAATTGAATGAAGGAGTTCGGCCCAGGTGATACGGTAAAAATTTCTTTACGCTAAATTTGCCGTCTGCATCGTCCGATCTTTTTACTGTGAGAACTTTCCTGCTTGGCCTGATCACCGCTGCCCTTGCACTGGGCGAATCCTACCCGAGCGCGTGGAAATATCTAGCGCCGGATGCGACTGCCGTGGTGGGCCTCGAGTGGTTGCATCTGAGGGAGTCGTTTCTAGCGGATGCGGTTAGATCGGAGCTCTCGAGCAGTGGCAACTTAGGCTTTCCCGATCTCGATTGTCTGTGGGAGGCAAAGGAGATCCTGCTGGCCGGTCCCGACCTGCTGGGAGTAGCCAGCGGATCGTTTCCGGCGATGACAGTAGCAACTCAAGCGATACGTTTGGGTATGAAACCTATCGACTACGATGGAGTACGGTTATGGATCGCGCCGGAGAAGGACGGGCGAAGTTTGGCGCAGGTCAGCGATACCCTGCTGCTTATCGGGTGGAGGGAGACGCTTCAGTCCGCCATTGACCGCAGCCTGTTAATGACCACTGGCCGTCAGTTTTCACCCTTGCTCGCACGAGGCGCGCGGCTCGCGGCAAGTTTCGATCTGTGGATCACAGCCACGGCGCTACCCGACCCATTGGTGAAGGTGTTTGTTCCGGTGGAATTTGAAAGCGGGGACTTTGACGGCGGCGTGGCAGCCCGCAACGGGTTGCTGCTCGATGCACGCTACAGCATGGCGACGCTTGAAGACGCGACGCTGAGTGCCGCCTATTTTCGCGATGCGATTCCCGGCTTTCACCTGCTGCTGCGCGGACTCAACGTAATCGAAGATGGGCAAGGTGTCCGGCTCAAGTTACAAGTGAGTCCGCAGGACCTCGCAGAATATTTGCGGCCGCCGAAGGAGGAACCGGTAGAAGTGAAACTGGAACCCCCGCCGCCGTCAAAGCCGCTCCTCGTACGTATCGTCGGTCTGGATGACGGACCGCGAGAATTTTCGCTGCCTGCCCGCTGAAGTGTGGGGAGATTGCCTGGGGGTTACTTCGGGTGAGGAATGAGCCTGTTTGATCGTAAAGTAGAACCTCCAAGAACGATTCACTCTGGCCTGCCAAATATCATTTGCTTCGTCGTACTTTTTCGCTCGAAGCGAAGGGTGGTGAAGATTCTCTACAAGCAAACTGGCTTGTTTGTCGAATGCCTTCCTAACGCTTGTCGGCGCTCCGGCGTAGTCTCGAACCACGGAAGGCGTGAGCAGGCGCTTCATCAACCTTTAGGTTGCTTCTTCGATTTTCCTTGCGCGCGGCTGGTTTGACGTTGGAGAAATTCGACCATCGCTTCATGGGTTTCGAAAGGCCCATGCAAACGGCCTTTCTTGATATCTTCCATGCCTTCGGCGAGGGCCCGATCTATAATTCGCCGTTGCCGGGGCGTGTACTCATCACCGGCGGACGGCAGTTGGGGGACGATGTTAATCACGCCGCCGGAGACCTTGAATTCGAGTCTGTCGCCCGCTTTGATCCCTGCTCGCCGGCGAACGCTAGCCGGAACCACCAGGGCCTTTTTGGATTTGACGATGACGGTCATAATGATCGTTTCGATTTCTCCCTTCAGGGTACTAGGAGCGTATCGTTCCGGCGGAGATCCCGCAGTTGTCTCGGGATGGCCGTTTAGCCCGCTAATATTCCCAACGCCAGAGGTTGGCGCCCACCGTAAATCCCGCGCCCACGGCGGCGAAGAGAACGATGTCGCCTTTCGTCAACTGGCCGGATTCGATGGCGTCGCGAGTGGCCAGCGGAATGGTGGCGCTGGTGGTATTTCCGAAGCGTTCGATATTGATAATCACCTGATCGCTCGACATTCCCAGCCGTTCCGCCGTAGCAGTGATGATGCGGCGATTGGCTTGGTGGGCTACCAGCACCTTGACGTCCTTGGCCGCCAAGCCGTGGCGGTCGAGCAGCGCCT
>JANXXL010000263.1 GCA_025350625.1 Bryobacterales bacterium
AGGGTCGTTGTATGTCAATGTTGGGGCGCCTTCCAATGCCTGTCAGGTTCGGGACCGCGCGGCACAGTCGCCAGGGCAGGACCCCTGTCCCATCCTGGAAAAGAACGGCGGCATCTGGAAGTTCGATGAAAATAAGCTGGGCCAAACGCAAGCCGATGGCTCGCGCTTTGCCACCGGGCTGCGTCAGATGCCGGCGATCGCATGGAACGGTGACGCGTTATATGTGGTGATGAACAACCGGGATCAATTGGACGTGATGTGGCCCGGAAAGTTCACCGCGCAGGAGAACGCCGAGCGTCCTGCCGAGCCGATGTACCGTGCGGTGGCGGGAGCGAACTTCGGCTGGCCGTATTGCTTCTACGATTTCCTGCAAAAGAAATTTTTCCTCAATCCGGAATACGGCGGCGATGGCAAGACGGTCGGGCGCTGCACCGAATTTACTACGCCGGTGGCGGCTTTTCCGGCACATTGGGCTCCGCTGGATATCACGTTTTATTCGGGGCGGCAGTTTCCGGCGAAATATCGCGATGGCGCGTTCGTGGTGTTCCACGGGTCCTGGAACCGCGCGCCGATGCCGCAGGATGGATACAACGTGACGTTCCAGCCGTTCTCCGGCGGTAAGGTTTCAGGAAATTATGAAGTCTTCGCGAGCGGATTTCCCGGCAAATCACCGTTGATGAATCCTAATGATGCGGTGGCGCGTCCGGACGGGGTGGCGGAAGGCCCGGACGGCTCGCTGTACATTGGCGATAGTCAAAAGGGACGGATTTGGCGCGTAATGTATACCGGCGCCGCCAAGTAAAGGCCGCCTTATTTCATCGGCGGGACGAAGGAGATGGTGCGCGCCAGGAACCAGCACAGGAAGAACACCACCGGCAGCAGCACCATCAGATATAACGTCGAGTACCCGATCAAATCGCGCGCTTTCACGCGCAGGATTCCCAGCAGCGGGAGCATCCAGAACGGGTTGATCAGATTCGGGAGCGCCTCAGCCGCGTTATAGATCTGCACGACCCAGCCGAGATGGACCTGGTGCGCGATCGCGGCCTGCAGAACATAAGGCGCTTCGACCACCCACTTGCTGCCACCCGACGGGATGAACAAACCCAGCACGGCCGAATATCCGGCGGCGAGCAGCGGGAAGGTATCGTGGGTACTGGCCGATGTGAAAAGGTGCGCCAGTTTCGCGGAGAGTCCGGTGCCGACAATCATGCCGAAGATCATGGCGTAGAACGGAAACTGGATCAGTACGCCGCCAGTGGCGGGGATCGCTTCGGTGACAGCGCGCACGAAATTTCTAGGACGCCAATGCAGCAGCAGGCCGGCGGTGAGGAACATCAGGTTATAGACGTTGAGGTCGAGCGCTGCGAGCGCCCCGCGCGGCGAGGTGCGGAATACGTTCACTAGATAACCGAGCAGCAGCGCACCCACCAGAATGGTGAGCAAGGGGCTGTATTCCAGCCACTCGCCGGGCTTGGTATGACGCTCGCGGGTTGCCGGAGGCGGGTCGAAGTGGAGGCCGAAGCTTTCGGCGGTACGGGCGTTTTCGGGCGATGGCGCCGAGAAGTAGCCCACCGCAACGCAGACGCAGATTACCACTGCCGCGGTGAACATGCTCTGCCAGAGGAAAAGAGTTTGAGTCAGGGGAATCAGTCCGCTGATGGCGAAAAGAGCGGGCGGCATGGCGGACTTCGTGGCCATCAGCATGGCGGCGGAAGAAGATATTCCGAGTGCCCACACCGAGCATGTACCCAGCGAAGCAGCGGTGCCGGCGGCGCGGTAATCCATCCCCTTCACGCGCCCGCTCATTTCGCGGACGAGAAAGGCGCTGAGGATGGGGCTGAGTCCCCAGGAGATCAGTGAACTGGTAGTGGCGACGAACGCCACCATTGCGACGGCGCCGCGCGGCGTTTTGGGAATCCCGGCGAGAAAGTGAGTTCCACGACGGACTAGAGGCGTGGAGGCGACCACGTAGCCGCCAATGATGACCATCACCATTTGCATGGTGAAGGGAACCAGGGTCCAAAAATTCTTTCCGGCTTCAAGGCCAAGCTGGATGGGGCTTTCGCCGGCGACAATGCCTAATCCGTAGACCACCAGGACGCCCAGAAAAGCGAACACCAGCGGGTCCGGAAACCATTTTTCGCTCCAGCCGGCAAGGGCGAGACCAATGCGGGCCACACGGCCATCGGCGACTTGGCGATTTACATTCTTAGTAGCTTGCATACCGTTCTCGGCGTCTCACTATTGTATGCCCCTTCAACTCCGGGTGCTGGACTGCATATTTTTGCGCGCTTGAACTGCGCAACGTTTCGCGCAAGGATGAAGGTGGTAAGACAAGGTGAAATATGCAGCAAGTTGCGGCTGATCCATCACGCACGTCGGCGGACTTTCTTCCACTGAAAGGCGTCGATCATATCGAGTTCTACGTAGCCAATGCAAAACAGGCCGCCTATTTCTATAGGCGTGGGTTTGGAATGGCGCTGACAGCCTATTGCGGACCCGAAACCGGCACGCGGGACCGGGCATCCTACGTGGTTGAACAAAACCAGATCCGGTTTGTGCTCACGACGCCGCTCAATCCCGAAAGCGCGATGGCCGGGCATATTCTTCGGCACGGGGATGGAGTGAAGAACATCGCATTACGCGTGGACGATGCCACAGCCGCCTATCGCGAAACGACGCAGCGCGGCGGTCGGGGCGTCGCTCCCCCGGTCGTCAGCAAGGATGACGGTGGCGAAGTTTGCCTGGCGGCCATCGCCACTTATGGAGACACCATTCATACCTTCGTCGAGCGCCACAACTACCGCGGCGCATTCCTTCCCGGTTTCGTCGAAGTGCCCGGTCCTGACCGGATTGCGGAGCCGACCGGCCTCCGTCATGTCGACCATATGGTGGGAAATGTCGGACTCGGCGAGATGAATAAATGGGTGGAATTTTATGAGCGGGTGATGGGCTTCAGCCTGTACCAGACGTTTGACGATAGCGACATCAGTACCGAGTATTCGTCGCTCATGTCCAAGGTGGTCTCGAACGGCAGCGGCTGGATCAAGTTTCCGATCAACGAACCCGCCAGCGGCAGGAAGAAATCTCAGATTGAGGAATATCTGGACGCTTATCGCGGGCCGGGAGTGCAGCACATCGCGCTCGCCACGGATGACATTGTCAGTACGGTTACCCAACTAAGCCAGCGGGGGATCGATTTTCTGAAGGTACCAAAATCCTATTACGACGAGCTGCCGCGGCGCGTGGGTTCGATTGAGGAACCGCTAGGCCAATTGGCCGAGCTCGGGATTCTGGTGGATCGCGATCAGGACGGATACATGTTGCAGATTTTCACACAACCGGTAGAGGACCGTCCCACTCTTTTTTTCGAAGTCATCGAGCGCAAGGGCTCCCGCGGTTTTGGAAAAGGAAATTTTAAAGCGCTCTTCGAATCGATTGAGCGGGAGCAGGCGCGGCGCGGGAATCTATAGAGCCATTGTCCGAACCGCGTGCTTGACGATCAAGTTAGCGGCAGTCAACTTCTGTACTTCATCGACGGTAGTGTCGGGCGCGATTTCCTCCAGCACCAGCCCATCGGGCGTAACCTGAATCACGGCCAGTTCGGTGACGATAGTGTTCACCACTTTGAGTCCGGTAATGGGCAGCGTGCATTTAGGCAGGATCTTGGGAGCGCCCGTTCGGGTAGTGTGCTCCATGGCGACGATGACGCGGCGTGCGCCGGCTACCAGATCCATGGCACCGCCCATGCCCTTGACCACTTTGCCAGGGATCATCCAGTTTGCGAGGTCGCCCTTTTCGTCAACCTCCATCGCGCCCAGCACACTAAGATCGATGTGCCCGCCGCGGATGATGGCGAAGGATTCGGCGCTCGAAACATAGGCGGTGCCAGGCAATTCGGTGACGGTTTCCTTGCCGGCGTTAATGAGGTCGGCGTCCTCGTCGCCTTCGAGCGGATAGGGACCGATGCCGAGCATTCCGTTTTCCGATTGCAGAACTACGTCGATGTGCGCTGGCACGTAATTCGGCACCAGCGTCGGGATGCCGATGCCCAGATTGACGTAGAAACCGTCGCGCAGCTCGCGGGCGACCCGTTGTGCGATGCGTTCGCGTTTTTGGTGTTCGGTCAGGTGCCCGGCGAGTGCACTCATTTAGACCTCGGCCGCACGGTTCGGCGCTCGATCCTTTTTTCAAAGGATTCGCCGACGACGACGCGTTTTACGTAAATGCCGGGAGTGATCACCTGATCCGGTTCGATTTCTCCGGGTTCGACTAAGTGCTCAATCTCGGCGATGGTGATCGCGGCGGCGGTAGCCATCATGGGGTTGAAGTTGCGGGCCGTTTTGCGGTATACCAGGTTGCCCATGCGGTCGCCCTTCCAGGCCTTAATCAGCGCAAAGTCGGCCTTGAGTGCGCGTTCGAGCAGATACTGGCGGCCGTCGAATTCACGGACCTCTTTGCCCTCGGCGACTACTGTGCCCACGCCGGTGGGTGTGAAAAATGCGGGTATGCCGGCGCCCCCGGCACGAATACATTCGGCAAGGGTCCCCTGAGGGTAAAGGGTCACCTTCAGACTGCCGGCGATCACCATTTGCTCGAGCAGCCGGTTTTCGCCGACATAACTCCCCACATGCGATGCGATCATGCCGCCCTCGAGCATGAGTCCCATACCGTGGCCGTCGATGCCGACGTTATTCGAAATAGTATGCAGGCGGGAAACCTTCTTGCGGACCAGCGCGGCGATCAGATTTTCGGGCACGCCGCAGAGGCCGAAACCTCCGATCATGATGCTGGCACCGTCGGCGATGTCCGCAATCGCGGCATCCACGCTGGCGACGACTTTATTCACAGGCCCCAGTATAACGGTGGCCGCGTTCGCTACTTGAGCGCGAAGGTAAACATCGAACTGCCCGCGGCGAAGGCGACGTATTGCTTCCCGTTCACCTGGTAGGTCATCGGGCCCATGGCGATCTCTCCACCGGCGGCGACTTTCCATAGCAGCTTGCCGGTGCGCGCATCCAGTGCGTGGAAATACCCTTGCCGCCCACCGGCGAATAGGAGATCGGATGCCGT
Organism: Bryobacterales bacterium; assembly: GCA_025350625.1. Taxonomy (GTDB): domain Bacteria; phylum Acidobacteriota; class Terriglobia; order Bryobacterales; family Bryobacteraceae; genus Palsa-187. The sequence continues at coordinate 5,077 of JANXXL010000263.1, forward strand.
GGTCAGGATGCCGCTGGCGGATACGTCGTCCATCCTGAATTCCCATTTGCGTTCGCCGGTCTTCGGATCGATGGCGCGCACTGCGCCATAACCGTCCTCTTCGCTCTTTTTCGTAACCTGCGGGCCGCGAATCCCGACGCGAGTTGGGTCTACAGCTCCGCCAACGTACCGTTTGCCTTCTTCGAATGGGCCGTCGTTTTTCTGGAAAGACCCATGCACGTTCTCCCAGGCCGAAACATAAAAGAGTCCGGTGCGAGGGCTGAACGATGGAGACCACCAATTCGTGCCTCCAGTCTGGCTGGGGTAAATGTCGGTGCCGCCTTCCGAGGGTTCAACGCCGTTCACGCGCATCGGGCGTCCGGCCTCATCCAACCCCTTCGCCCAGGTCACTTTAACAAACGGCTTGCCTACCAGAAACTGTCCCGTCGTGCGATCAATCGTGTAGAAGAAGCCGTTGCGATTCCCCCACAGCATCACCTTGCGCGGCTGCGGCCGCCCGTCACGTCCCGGCCAGTTGATGTCGGCGAGCACCGGCACCTGTACCGCATCGTAATCGAAGTCGTCGTGCGGGGTGAACTGGAAATACCACTTCAGTTTGCCGGTATCGGCGTCGAGAGCGACTACGCAATCGCTATAGAGGTTGTCGCCGGGGCGTTTGTCGCCGTTCCAGTCCGGGCCGGGATTTCCGATACCCCAGTAGGTGGCGTTGAGTTCAGGATCGTAAGAACCGGTGACCCAAACCGACGCTCCGCCGTGCATCCAGGAATCGCCTCCCCAGGATTCATGGCCGGGCTCTCCGGGACCGGGGATGGTGTAGAATTTCCACATTTCCTTGCCGGTCGAAGCGTTATAGGCGGCGATGAAGCCGCGAATGCCAAACTCGCCGCCGGCGGTTCCCACGATCACCTTATCCTTGACGATCAAGGGCGCGTGCGTCATCGCATAACCGGCGGTGGCCTTGGCAACTTCGATGTCCCACAGAACCTTGCCGTCGCGCGCGTCTAAAGCTACCAGGTGCGCGTCGATCGTCGCCATATAGAGCGTGCTGCCGAGGATGGCGACGCCGCGGTTCACTCGTCCGCAGCACGGGCGAGCGTCGCGCGAGACTGGATACGAATACAGCCACTTGATTTCGCCTGTCGCTGCGTCGAGTGCGACCACATCGTTGGGCGCCTGTGTCAGATACATCACGCCGTCGACCACCAGGGGCGTCGATTCGAACTTTTCGGTCGAGCGCGCCTGAAACGCCCACTGCATCGTAAGGTCCTTGACGTTGCTGGTATTGATCTGCGTCAAGGTGCTGTAGCGCTGGCTCAGCGTAGTGCCGGAATAGGAGAGCCAGTTCTGCGGCTCCTTGTCGGCATGCAGAAGCCGGTCGAAAGTTACTTGGGCGTCAAGGGCGGCGGCGGTCAGTAAGACAAAGACTAGGCGAGCAAACATAGTCGTGGGATTCCCTTTCCCGTTCATAATACCGCTGTTCGCGGCGTCACCGTGCGAAAGCCACTACCGCCCCACATATGCTACGTTGACATTTCGATCAGGAATATGGAAACTCCACTCGAGAGCTGGATTGGACGCAGCGAGTCCCGCACGGACGTGATTACCGCTGCGCCCGTTACAGCGCTGGCCGCAACCCTGGACCGCGACGATCCCATCCCTCAACCTGGCGATGCCGTGCCGCCGCTATGGCACTGGTTGTATTTTCTTCCCATTCCGCGCCAATCTGAGCTCGGCCCCGACGGCCACGCGAAACGCGGGGGTTTTTTGCCGCCCGTGCCCCTGCTGCGCCGCATGTGGGCCGGTGGACGCCTGGACTTTTATCACCCGCTTCAGGTTGGCGAAACAGTCACGCGCGTATCGCGTATCCACGCCGTGAAGTCCAAGCAGGGAAGCACTGGACCTTTGGTCTTCGTAATGGTGCGTCATGAAATCAGCAACCAGAAAGGCCTCGCGCTCACCGAAGAACAAGACATCGTCTATCGCAATTCTCCAAATCCCGGCGATCCGGTCCCCGCGCCGCCGCCTGCGCCATCGGATGCCGCGTGGCAGCGGACCATCCATCCGGATGACGTATTGCTGTTCCGTTACTCGGCGCTCACCTTCAATGGACATCGAATCCATTACGACCGGCGCTATGCTACGGAGGTCGAAGGTTATCCGGGCTTGGTGGTGCACGGGCCCTTACTCGCGACGCTGTTGTTCGATCTGCTGCGGCGTTCACTCCCAGGAGTTGCGGTGAAGCGGTTTGAATTCCGCGCCCTGAGTCCGCTGTTCGATACGGCACCATTTCTGGTGTGCGGAAAACCAGAAGAGGACGGAGTAGTGCATCTCTGGGCCCAGACCTTAGCAGGTGGGTTGGCGATGGACGCTCGCGCTTACTCGATTTAAAAACCCAGCATGGTCTGAGCCAGGAAGACGCTGCTGACGCCCTTTGGCCCCTGGTCATGCCGCGCCCCGCCATTCACTCCCACTTTCACATGCTTGCCCCAGTAAAAATTTAAGCCTGCGAGATAAATAATCGAAGTGGAATTTGTTTTACGGATATCGGTCGTCAACCAATCCGCGCGGGTCAGCGGTTCCCAGCGTTGCGACAGGCGCCAGGAGCTCAATGCGTAACCACCCCGCCGTTCGAGGGCGCCGTCGCGAGCCCAAATCTGCTCCGCGCGAAAGTGGATGGGTCCGAGGTCGTAGCTGCCCTCCGCGTCTTCACGGCGTTTTTCGGCTTTGGCAGGAGCCGAAAAGCTCGCATACCAATCTCCGCCAAGCGTCAATTTCCCTGAGGGGTGCACCATCACGCGGCCCGCGACACCGGGGAAACGCGCGGCCGGGGCATCCACCAGGGTTTGGCCTCGGAACACGCCTGCCGCGTATTCGAGAAACGCGCCCTTCCGCCGGTTGATATCTCCTGCAATCTGCACGCCGACATCGCGGGCCTGGACTCCGCTATCGCGGCCGGGGGTAAGCGAGTCCACAACGCGTGCGCGTGCGATGGGGATGTCAAGGTCGTCCGCAATCAAGCTCTCCGCGCTGAATGGCATTTTGAATTGGCCGCCCGTCACCGTGAAGGCCTTCGAAAATTTCCAAGTCGCAGCCAGTTCGAGGAAAAAAGGCCGCTTCACGACATCCGCTTGAAACGCATAAGACAACTGCGAAATTGGATTGCCAGACACGGTTACCCTGGCGCGCCGGATCTCCAGGCGGTCTGGTGTCCCCTCTTGGTCGGTAAAACGGCCCTGAATATATGCGTGGATCTGGACTGGATCTTGCGCCCAAAGCCCCGCCGAAAAAAACAATAGAAGGGGCAAACGTTTCCGAAGATACACCTCTCCAGTGTAAAGGGGTCCCTAAATTCGGAGCTTGTCCTTGCCGCCGCTTATTGTAGAATTGAAACTCCTCGCCATGAATCATCTCAAAGGTTTGATCCGCGAAGTGCCGGATTTTCCGAAGCCCGGCATCTTGTTCTACGACATCACTACTCTCTTGAAGGACGCTCACGGATTGAAGGCGGTGATCGACGGGCTGAGCGCGAACTATCATGGCCAGGGAATCGATACGGTAGTCGGAATCGAAGCCCGCGGTTTCATCTTCGCGCCCGCGGTGGCCTACGCATTGAGCGCGGGATTTGTGCCGGTGCGCAAACCTGGAAAACTGCCCGCCGCTGCGGAGCGCGTCGAATATCAATTGGAATACGGCACTGACGTGCTCGAAATTCACCGCGATGCGGTTGAGATCGGGAGCCGGGTCCTGATCGTCGATGATGTTCTGGCTACGGGAGGCACTGCCGCCGCCGTGATCAAGCTGGTCCGGCAGTTGAAAGGAGAAGTCGTGGGCCTGCAGTTCGTCATCGAACTCGATTTCCTCAAGGGCCGCGAAAAATTGCCGGGCCTGAAGGTTCAATCGCTCGTCCAATACTAATGATCCGGCGCGTTCGGCTGCGGTCGCTGGCCAAGATCAATCTGGATCTTCGGGTGCTTCATAAACGCACTGACGGTTTCCACGAGCTGCGGACTGTCTTCCAAACTATTTCGCTCTCCGATGCCCTCGATATCGAGTACGAACCTGCCCGCCGAACCATCCTCGAAATCGACGACCCGCTGGGTATCCCGGACAATCTGGTGCTTCGCGCCGCACGCGCCGCGCTCGATGCCATGAAGATGCACGCGCGGGTCCGGTTTCGCCTTCGCAAACGCATCCCCATGGGCGGCGGATTAGGAGGAGGATCAAGTAATGCGGCGGCAGTGCTGCTGGGCCTGCCGATACTTGCCGGAAACGCCCTCCCGGCAGATCGTTTATTGAGCTTAGGCGCGGAACTGGGCAGTGACGTTCCCTTTTTTCTCACCGGTGGCACCGCCCTCGCGCTCGGCCGCGGGACCGAGCTTTACAGTTTGCCCGATGTCGCCAGCGAGCCAATTCTGGTGGTGGCGCCGGGAATTCATGTGGCTACCGGACCGGCGTACCGCGCTCTGGCGCGCGATGTCCTCTCGCAAACCGGCCAAGGTTTGACTTCACCTGGTTTGTCACGTAAAATTAATGGTTTCCAGCTCTTTGTGCGGACGCTCGGCGATTTGCGTTCGGCGAGGGCGGCGAGTGCGCTCAGCGCGAACGACTTCGAGTCCGCCGTTTTCAGTCAGCACCCCCCACTTAAGAAACTCTGGGGCCGATTGCGAAAACACGCGGGCGGAGCCCGCATGACCGGGAGTGGGTCGGCTTTGTTCGCCCTCTTTGCTTCGAAGGCCGAGCGCGATCTCGCAGAAAAGGTTTTGGAAGGGGACCGGGTGATGAGGGGTTGCCGCGTGATACCGGCCACTCTGGTGAGCGCACAGGGCTACCGGAGTATGTGGCGGCGGCAATTGGCGGAATACCTCGTAAACGGCGACCCCCCGCACGAATTATTATGGCCGCACCCAAGCCGGCACGCGCAATGAGGTTCAATCACTTCAAAGTGTTTTCGGGCAACGCCAATCCCGCGCTCGCCGCGGAGATTTGCTATGAACTCGGCTGTCAGTTGGGCGCAGTAACCGTCAAGCAGTTCTCAGATGGGGAAGTACACCTCCAGATTCAGGAAAATGTGCGCGGCGCAGACGTTTTCGTGGTGCAGCCCACCTGCCGCCCGGTCGACCGGAATTTGATGGAACTCCTGCTGATGATGGATGCGCTCAAGCGCGCTTCAGCCGAACGCATCACGGCAGTGTTACCCTATTATGGGTATGCGCGTCAGGATCGTAAAGATCGTCCGCGTATGCCGATTTCGGCTCGCCTGGTGGCTAGTTTGCTGGAGCGTGCCGGGGCCAATCGCATCCTGGCGCTGGATCTACACGCAGCGCAGATTCAGGGCTTTTTCGATGTGCCGGTCGACCATCTGTTCGCAACCCCGGTCATGATCGATTATTTTGAGGCCATGGGCGGTGAGGGTTTGACGGTGGTTTCGCCTGACGCGGGTGGTGTCGAGCGCGCCCGTGCGTTCGCCAAGCGTTTGGATTCGCCGCTGGCGATTATCGATAAGCGGCGAACGGAAGTGAATGTGGCCGAAGTGATGCACATCATCGGCGACGTGGAAGGGCAGCATTGCCTGATCGTGGACGATTTGATTGACACGGCGGGTACTTTAGTAAAGGCGGCCGAAGCGCTGCTCCAGCAGGGCGCCCGTTCGGTGCGGGCCTGTGCGACGCACGCGGTTTTGTCGGGTCCGGCGGTGGAGAGGATCGAGAATTCGGGCCTCGAAGAAGTGATTGTGACCAACTCGATTCCGTTGCCGGATCAAGCGGACCACTGCAAGCGGATCAAACCGCTATCGGTAGCGCCGCTGCTGGCGAAGGCGATTCAGTCGGTGCATGAAGACGGTTCGGTGAGTACTTTATTTGTTTAGGCGGAAGAGATTATGAGAAAAGAAATTACCATTGCAGCCCAGCCGCGCGAATTGCGCGGGAAGAACGAAGCGCGGCGATTGCGCGCCGGAGGTTCAGTGCCGGCGGTGCTTTACGGCGCGGGCGGGGAATCGGTCGCGGTGGCCATCAATCCCAAGGAAGTCAATCGCATCCTGCATAGCAAAACCGGGCATAATACGATTTTTGATATTGCCGTAGCCGGTGGGGAAACCACCCCGGTCATGGTCGTCGATTGGCAGAACGATCCCATCAAGGAAAATCTGCTGCACGTCGACCTCAAGCGAATCGACTTGAATGCCCGTATTCGCGTCAAGGTTCCGGTACACACCGTGGGCGATCCCAAGGGCGTGAAGCTGCAGGGCGGATTGCACGAGCTAATTACCCGCGAAATCGAAATTGAGTGCTTGCCGGACGAGATTCCGGAAGAGTTTACTGTAGATGTGAGTGAATTAATGATCGGGCAGAGTATCCGCGCGGGCGAGATTCCGCTGATCGGATCGACTAAGCTGCTCAGTCCCGCCGATTCGGTGATCTCGCACGTGATCACCATCAAGGTTGAAGCGGAACCGGTGGCGGCCGAAGCCGCGGCCCCGGCAGCAGCGGCCGAGCCAGAAGTGATCAAGAAAGGCAAGAAAGACGAGGACGCCGCGGCTCCCGACGAGAAAGAGAAGAAGAAAAAGTAACCGCCCGCAGTTTGCTGCGAGATGGGGCCCATGCCGGATGAGATTGAGTTTCTGGTGGTGGGGCTGGGGAATCCCGGAGCGGAGTACGAGGATACGCCGCACAATTTGGGGTTCCGGGTAATCGACCGGCTGGCGGCGGAGAATTCGATTCGGGTCACCCGCAAAGAGAATTTTTCGCGGGTAGGGTTGGGCGCGATTCGGGGCAAGCGTGTTGCCCTGGCGCAACCGCAGACTTTTATGAACTTGAGCGGCTCTGCAGTAAAAGGGTTGCTCGAACGGTACGGATTACAGCCGGATCGTTTGTTATTGGTGTACGACGAACTGGCGATTCCGTGGCAGGAACTGCGCATCCGGCCGAAAGGTTCGGATGCGGGGCACAACGGGGTCAAGAGCGTAATCGGCAGCCTGGGCACGCAGGATTTCGCGCGGGTCCGGCTGGGAATCAACCCTCCGGGCCGCCCGGTGGGGGATGGAGCAAGGTTTGTGCTCGCGCCGTTTGGGCGAGCACAGAAGCAGGAAGTGGAGGAAGTGGTCGGGCGAGGAGCCGCGGCTGTTGAATCCATACTCGCTGATGGCGTCGAAAAGTCCATGGCGGTTTTTAACCGTCGCGCCGGAGGCTTAAATACAGAGGAAGAATGAGAGTCTACGAAGAGTTGTTCATTTTGAAACCCGACACCGTCGAGGAAGAAGTCGACGGATT
>JANXXL010000375.1 GCA_025350625.1 Bryobacterales bacterium
CTCATGCTGAATCAACTGGATGGTAAGTGGGAGGCCACCCTGGCCGCCTACAACGCCGGAAAGTCCCGCGTCGACAACTGGCTCACCTACGCCGCCTTTGAAGAGCCGGCCGAATTCATCGAGTCCATTCCGTTCACTGAGACCAGGGATTATGTCCAGATCGTGATTCGCAACGCCGACGTATACCGCAGACTTTACGGACCCAGGCAGACTGCTGTACTCTCGACAAATGGTCATTGATTCCCGGCTGCGATTCCGCAGCGACCGCACGGCCCACTTCACCGAATCGGTCATCCGCGAGATGAGCCGCCTGGCCATTGAGCACAAAGCCGTGAACCTGGCGCAAGGCTTCCCCGATTTCGCGGCGCCGGAAATCCTCAAGGCCGCCGCCCGCGACGCCATCACCGCCGACGCGAATCAGTACAGCATCACCTGGGGCGTGAAGGCCTTTCGCGATGCCATCGCCCGCAAGACCGAAGCGTTCTACGGCTTGCAGTTCGACCCCGAGCGCGAAATCACCGTTTGCTGCGGCGCCACCGAAGGCATGATTGCGTCGCTAATGGCCGTCACGAATCCAGGCGACGAAGTGATCGTGTTCGAGCCCTACTACGAGAACTACGCGCCCGATACACAGCTCTGCGGAGCCATCCGCAAGGTGGTTTCGCTGCGCGCGCCCGATTGGGCCTTCGATCCCGGGGAACTCCGCCGCTGCTTCAACTCCCGTACCAAAGCCATCATCCTGAACTCGCCGAATAACCCAACAGGAAAGGTGTTCTCACGCGCGGAACTTCTAACCATAGCCAAGCTGTGCGAGGAGTTCGACGCCCTGGCCATCACCGACGAAATCTACGAGCACATCCTCTACGACGGTGCCAGGCACATCCCGATGATGACGCTGCCGGGCATGCGGGAACGCTGCATCACCATCAACAGCATGAGCAAGACCTATTCGGTGACGGGTTGGCGAGTGGGCTGGGTGCTGGCTCCGCCCGACATCTCAAACTCCATCAGGAAGGTCCACGATTTTCTGACAGTGGGCGCGGCCACTCCGCTGCAACAGGCCGGTGTGGCCGCGCTATCGCTGCCCGGCGGCTACTACCAAAAGCTAGCCGAAGAATACACCGCCAGGCGCGAAAAAATGCTGAACCTGCTAACCGCATCCGGGTTCCGTTGCTTTGTTCCCTACGGCGCCTATTACGTGATGACGGACATTTCCGGCTTCGGCTTCCCCGACGATGTAGCCTTCGTGCGCCACATGATCCACGCGGCCGGTGTAGCCGCGGTGCCCGGCTCCAGCTTCTTCTCAAATTCCGCCGATGGCGGAAGCTACGTCCGCTTCTGCTTCTGCAAGAAGGACGAGACGCTGGACGAAGCCAGGCACCGCCTCTCAAAACTCTAAACGCCGCAATCCGAGCCGTGACCGTGAGGGAGCGGTTGGCGCTATAAACGGTTAATCAAACTAGCCACATATCCAGCGCCGAAGCCATTGTCGATATTGACCACGGTGACATTACTCGAGCAAGAGTTCAACATACCCAACAGCGCCGCCAGCCCATGAAAGCTAGCGCCGTATCCCACGCTGGTGGGCACGGCAATCACGGGACAGGAAACCAGTCCACCCACCACACTGGGCAGCGCGCCTTCCATCCCGGCGCAGACCACAATCACCCGGGCCTTCATCAACCGCTCGCGGTTGCTCATCAACCGGTGGATCCCGGCCACGCCGATGTCGGTGATGGCGTCCACCTCATTGCCCATCGCCTCCGCCGTGATCCGCGCCTCTTCCGCAACCGGCAGATCGCTAGTGCCGGCACACGCAATGGCGATCACGCCCTTACCGTACATCGTCCGGTCGCGCTGCACCCGGATCGCCCGCGACCTGGGAAAGTATTCAGCTTCCGGAATGCGTGCCTGCACCAGCGCCACGGCGGCTGGTTCGGCGCGCGTGATCAGCACGTTCTGCGACCGCTTCAGCAGCGTTTCCGCGATAGTCACCACTTCGTCCGGAGTTTTCCCTTGTCCGAAGATCACCTCCGGCATGCCTTGCCGCAACGCCCGGTGGTGGTCCACCTTGGCAAAGCCCAGGTCTTCGAACGGCATGTGCCGCAGCCGTTCCATCGCCGAGTCCACTTCCACCGCGCCGGACCGAACCTCGTCCAGTAGTTTTCTCAAATGGTCTTGATCCATCAGAATTTCACCGTGCCGCCAACTGGAATGCCGAATCTTGCCGCCGCGCCGCCAGGCAATTCCAATACGTACATAGCCATCTTATGGCCGCCGAAACTGGGGCACTCTTTAGCGGACTTCGACGGGCAGGGCGGCGTGTCCGCTGCAATCTCCACCACCTGCCGGCTCCTGTCAAGCCACAAAATATCCAGCGGGATGCGCACCTGGTACATCCAATATTGGTAGAGGCCGGGCGATCCGTGGACGAACAACATCCCGCGGTCTGGCGCAAGCGATTCGCGAAACATCATCCCGCGCATCATGTCCGCCTGCCGGGTTAAAACTTCCACGCGGATCTGTTTGCCCGACGGAAGCGTCAGCGGCGTGGTTTGAAAATCGTCGACGGACTGCGAATTCTTTTCACAACCGGCGAGAACAAAAAGTAGTAGAAGGAGAACGCTGGGAACACGTAGCATGGAATAATAAGTGTAAGCTCCAGTATCCCTTAATGGCACAAGAATTCCTGCGCAAACTTCGCCTCACGCTTGAGATGATCAAGTTCGAGCACTCCGTGTTCGCGCTGCCGTTCGCATTAACCGGCGCGCTGCTGGCCCTTCGCGAGGAAGGCTTCGCAACCAAAGGGCTCGCCTGGAAGCTGCTGTGGATCGTCGTGGCGATGGTCTCGGCACGGTCCGCGGCGATGGCGTTCAATAGGCTGCTGGACGCGGACATCGACGGCCGCAACCCGCGCACCAAATCGCGCCACATTCCGGCCGGATTGCTGGGTAAGACGTTCGGCTGGGCCTTCGTCGCCGGATCGTCCATCGTCTTTTGCGCCGCCGCGTGGGCGCTGAATCCATTGTGCCTAACCCTGGCACCGCTCGCGCTAGCCGTGGTGATGGTTTACTCGTTTACTAAGCGGTTCACTTCGTTCTCGCATGTGGTCCTCGGCTTCGCGCTGGGAATCGCGCCCGCCGCGGCCTGGATCGCCATCCGCGCCTCGCTCGATCCGCGCATCCTGTGGCTTACGGCAGCAGTTACGTTCTGGACCGCGGGCTTCGACATTATCTATTCTTGCCAGGATTATGAGTTCGACCAGCGCGAAGGACTATTCAGCATCCCCAAGCGCCTCGGCCTGGCGGGCGCGCTATGGGTAGCCCGTCTGTTCCACCTCGCGATGCTGGCGTGCCTGATCGCGCTGGTACAAAGCTTCGCCCTCGGCTGGCTCAGCCTGGCGGGAGTCGCGCTGGTCGCCTGCCTGCTGCTTTACGAGCATAGCTTGGTGAAGGCGGACGATTTCTCACGCGTCGACGCCGCCTTCTTCACGGTGAACGGCTACGTGAGCGTGCTATTCTTCTTCTTTTGGAGTGCTGACATCTTCCTCTTCCGCAGGGGCATCTAAAAAGTTATGGAACCCGTAATTGACGACCAGCGCCTGAAGCCGATCCTGGAAAAAGTGGAGCGCGGCGAACGCCTCAACTTTGCGGATGGCGTGACCATGTACCGCAGTTCGGACATCCTCTCGATTGGGTACATGGCCAACCTCGTGCGCGAGCGGATGCACGGCGACATCACATACTTCAACGTGAACCGCCACATCAACCCGACCGACGTCTGCGTGGCAAGCTGCCGTCTCTGCGCGTTCGGCAAGCGTGCGAAAGACCCGAAGGCGTATACGATGTCGCTCGAAGAGGTCTGGCACAAGGCGGGCGAAGGTTACTCGGAAGCGGTCACCGAATTTCACATCGTGGGCGGCCTGCACCCCGAACTCAGCCTCGATTGGTTCTGCCAGATGCTCCGCGGCCTAAAGGAACGTTTTCCGCAAGTGCACCTGAAGGCATTCACCATGGTGGAGGTGGCCTTCCTTGCTCAGCGTGCCAAAATCTCCATCCGCGAAACGCTGCGGAAGCTGATTGACGCGGGTGTCGATTCGCTGCCCGGCGGCGGTGCCGAGATCTTCTCGGAATCCGTCCGCCGCATCATCTGCGACCACAAGATCGACGGCTCCGAGTGGCTGAAAACCGCGCAGACCGCGCATGAGCTGGGCCTCAAAAGCAACTGCACCATGCTTTATGGCCATATCGAAACGGACGAGGATCGCGTGGATCATCTCGTCAAATTACGCGAAGTGCAGGACAAGACCGGCGGCTTCGTCACCTTCATCCCGCTGGCGTTTCACCCCGACAACACCGCCCTGCATCACATCCCGAAGACCACCGGCTTCCTGGATCTGAAGAGCATCGCCATTGCGCGGCTCATGCTGGATAATATTCCGCACGTCAAAGCGTATTGGATCATGATGACGCCGAAGATAGCGCAGATCGCGCTCCGCTTCGGCGCCGACGATATTGACGGCACGGTAGTGGAAGAAAAGATCTATCACGATGCCGGCGCCACCACGAGCCAAGGACTGCGGCGCGGCGATCTGCTGCGTCTGATCCGCGAAGCCGGCCGCGTCCCGATGGAACGCGATACACTCTACCGGCCGGTGGAAAGGACCGAAACCGCATTCACCGTGCTGGTTTAGTCCGCCGTCCCGGCTTATTCTTTACAACAAGCTACTGAGCGCAAGGTGGGGCAGACACCTTGTCTGCGCGCGACCCCTCGGTCGCGCTCTTGCGCCTGTCGTCAACTCTTACGAGGGACAGGACACTGGTCCGCGATACAACCGCTTCATCACCGTCGCTGCCCGGAATGCGCGGCTGAGCCACGACCTTGAGGGACGGGTCCCAAGCCGATCGATGGTATTCCAGAAAATGCGCGCTTCTTTCGGCGCCCATATAACGGGTCAGCATCTTTGGGTCGGTGCGCGTCAAGTCCACCACAATTAGTCCGTCCAGCGAGTCGGAGAAATTGCGGTCGAGGTTGAAGCCCAGCAACTCGCCCCCCATCTTCAGATACTGCCGCAGCAGCACTGGGATTCCTTTTTGATCGGTTTCGATGTCGGCCACCATCGCGGAAAGATCTTCAATATCCCAATTCCCCTGCTTAAGTGGACGCATGCGGAACGGGCTGCGCGCTTTCACCAGGCGCGCCCGATCCTCCACGCCGCCGGGCCTGCGGAAGAAGTTAACCATCAACTGCCGCGACACCGGCTGATAGTCGTTGCTGATACTCACCGGCCCAAACAGAATCTTATAGCGGGGATTCCGCGCCACGTATCCACCGATGCCTTTCCAGAGCAGAAGCAGCGGCGTATAGCTTTTCTGATACTCAACCCGAACGAAGGACCGGCCCAGTTCCAGTGCATCGCCCAGTTCTTCGAGGAAGCGATTCTCAAAGGCGAAAAGCGTGCTGGTATAGAGTCCGCGCTTGCCGTATCGTTCCATGATGGTATCGGTTGGGCCGATGCGGTAAGCGCCGATAATCTGCCGCGTCCGGCTGTTCCACAGAAACAGTTGCAGGTAATACGCATCGCAGGAATCAAGATCGATGGCTTTCCCGGTGCCCTCGCCGGCATCTCGGAAAGCCGTCTCGCGCAGGCGGCCAATCTCAAACAGTACGTTGGGCACTTCATGACACTTCGCGTAGTAGACCGAATATTCACCCGCTTCGGCAAGCTTGCGGTCTTCCGGCAGCCGTTGGATTTCCGACCGCAGCAGTTCGGGATCCACCGCGGCGGCAATCGGCTCAGAAGCAGGCTTCACCGCCCTCACTTGAACCTTGCGGTGCCGCAGAAAATAGGTCCGCTCCCGCAAATGGGCCATCATCTCCATGTCTTCGTCCATGGCCTGCAACCGCTTTGCCGGAATCAACGATCCCACCCGCATTTCCAGATTGCGATTCCGCTTGTTGAAGAATTCGTGTACCAGCATCAAGGTGCGCACCCGCGGATGCAGCATCCCCAGCACCTGGAACCATGCGCTGTTGGCGCCTGCGAAGTAGATGGGCAGCACCGGCGA
>JANXXL010000378.1 GCA_025350625.1 Bryobacterales bacterium
GTCCTTAATTTCCCTTTTTCGCGTCATCGGCTGATCCAAACACGAACACCTCAGTGGCGCCCATGCGAAGAAACAGGTTCGCCGCTGCCAGAAGCAGGTTGCCGTCGATGGAGACTGTTGCCATTTCATTCTGGCGCGACTTCGTAACAGCGCCCATACATTTCGACTATACCGCGGGATCGTGGGATTTCGCGTCGTGCTTAAAATACAACGGGCCTGCCGGACTATAAGCCGGTTTCTGTACCCCCCGTTGCCGAAGGGTGGCAGCCATTCCTCTTGGCCGGGGATCTCTCCCCGGCTCCAGCGACCTACCCGGAAGTCGTAACGGAGCGGACCGCTCCTGCTCCCCTATTTGGTCTTGCTCCGCATGGGGTTTGCCCTGCCAGACGCATTGCTGCGGCCGCGGTGCGCTCTTACCGCACCTTTTCACCCTTACCTGACGGTTTCCCGCCCGGCGGTATAGTTTTCTGTGGCACTTTCCGTAAAGCCCGCTTTGAGCGAGCCCCCCCGGCCGTTAGCCGGCATGTTGCCCTATGGAGACCGGACTTTCCTCCCGCCCGTTTGGGTTGCCCCGCACCTGGCCAGCGGCTGCCCGTCCGGCAGGCCCGCATCCATTATGGGGGTCAGAGAGCGGAGGGGCAATCCCTAATGAAATTATCGGGCACGCCCTCTGCAAATCCTTGAAAATGACGAAACATAATTATGCGGTGGAGTATCTCCAAGCGTCGGTGTATTCTGGAGATTCGATCCGCAATTGCAGATGGGGATCGACGACTGGCGGGGATGGCTCGCATTTCGCCCGGTCCACATATGCCGTAGGGGTTTCGCAGAAGGGTAACAGGAGGGGATACCTGATGTTGCAACGATTGGCGGTTTTTTTCGCAGTACCGTTACTTACAGCCAGCCTATTCGGGCAAGGCCTTGACACGCAAGCTACCAAGGATGACTGGGAAGAGATTAACTTCGACTACAACTCCTCGGTCCTGGTCGATGGGTTCCCCAGTTTGCTCCGGTTGAGCGAGTTGCTGCAGAAGAATCCCGGCTACAAGGTAAAGGTCGAGGGACACACCGATACCATTGGCAATACCGCCTACAACGAAAAATTAGGCATGGCCCGAGCCAGTGCCGTGCGCGACTTCCTGGTGAAGTACGGCGCGCGGGTCGGGCAGATTGAAGTCAGCACGCGCGGGAAATTGGATCCCAAGTACGCCGGTCAGAAAGACACCTACCTTCGCACCGATGAAGCGCGCTGGATGAACCGGCGCGTCGGCTTGACGGTGCTCGACGATCAAGGCCGCACGGTGGGGGCGGGCGGCGCGGGCGATGCCATCCGGGCGATTCAGCCGGCTCCTGCCGCGGGAGTATCGGATTGCTGCAGCGAGGTGCTGAAGCGCCTGGATAAACTGGACGCCATCGAGCGCATGCTGGCGGACCTGGCGGATCAGAATAAGAAACTCCAGGACGAGCTGGCCGGCCTTCGTCAGAATGAGCGAGGCCTCGAAGACCGCATGAATCAAGGCAACAAGGCTGCGGCCGATGCCCTCGCGGCGCTGCCCAAGCCGCCCACCACCGATGAAGTCGCGTCGGCGGTAACCAATGCGATCGAAAAGAAACAGCTCCCGAAGTTCCAGCTGCTGGGAATGAATGTAGGCGCGAACGACACCGGCGACGTGACCTTTACCGGGAAGGGCCGCTACTTCGCGCCCTTCGGCAACAACTACGCGTTCCAATCGGAAGGCGAGTACTTCTATAACAAAGGCCAGCGTGAAGGCCAGTTCGACATGGGACTGCTCGACCGCATCGGCCGCTTCCAGGCGGGGCTCTTTTCGAGCTTCAAGCACGTCAATCTGACGGGCGATCAAACCGGCGGCACACTCGGCGAAGGCGCGGTGACCCTCGAATACCTGTTCAAATGGGGCAAAGTGGGCGCGTTCGGGACCAAGGCGTTTCTCGATGACGCCATCGTCAACAGCACCAACGTGCTTTCGCCCGCGGGCTCTCCCCTCAACAACCTCTTCACCGAGCGTTACCTGCGCGTGGTGGATCAGGCCGGATTAAGCGCCACGGCTCCCTTGTTCGGCAAGAACTTTCTTGAAGGCAATGTCGCCTATCTGCGCAGCACCACGGCGGGCGACCGCCTGGGCGGGACGCTGCGCCTGATTTTCCCGGTGAGCGACAAGATCGCCTTTACCTTAGAAGGCGGCGTGAACGAAACGCTGCTCAGCCGCGGCAACACCGGACGCGTCGTCGCCGGCGTCCAGTTCGGCAACCAGATTCGGCCGCGCGACTATCTGGAGGCCCGGCACCCGATTCCGGTGCAGATACCGCGCATCCGTTACGAAGTCTTGACGCGCACCGTGCGCAAGGGGAACGCTCCTCCGGTGGCTGACGCCGGGCCCAACCAGACGTTGCCGGGCGCCGCCACGGTGACGCTCGACGGATCGGCTTCCTACGATCCGGACGGCGACCCCATTACATTCCAATGGGTGCAGGAGTCGGGACCCGGCGTGGCGCTTTCAGCAGCGACCAGCGCCAAAACCACCTTCTTGGCGGCGGCAGGACAGAGTTACAGCTTCCGGCTGACAGTAAAGGATAGTCTGGGGGCGCAGGGCATCGCGCGGGTGAGCGTCACCACGGGAGCTCCGGGGGCACCGCAGATCCTCCTCTTTTCGGCGAATCCCGCAAGCATCAATCCGGGACAATCTTCCACTCTGATTTGGCAGGTAATCAACGCCGACTCGGTATCGATCACAAGTTTGGGGAACGTAGCGCTGACGGGTTCGCAACCGGTCTCGCCTGCAGCCACCACCACCTACACCTTGACGGCCACACGCGGGACGCAGACCACTACTGCCAACGCCACGGTCACGGTCTCGAGCGGCTTGCCGCAGGTCATTTCGTTCACGGCTAATCCGGCGACCATCAACTCCGGGCAGTCCTCGACCTTGAGCTGGCAGGTAACGAATGCAGATTCGGTCTCCATCAGCACCTTGGGGAGTGTCGCGCTTAGCGGGTCGTCTCCGGTGTCTCCGACGGTTACTACTACGTATGTTCTGACGGCCACACGCGGTACGCAGACTGCCACCGCCTCTGCTACAGTGACCGTAAATTCGGGTAGCGGCCTGCCGCGGATAGTCAGTTTCGCGGCTAATCCCGCTACCATCGACTTCGGGCAAAGCTCTACGCTTCAATGGGTGGTCGAAAACGCCACCTCGGTGAGTATCACCACCATCGGCACCGTGGGGCTTACCGGCTCGCATAGTGTTTCGCCGGCGTCGACGGCCACTTACACGATCACTGCCTCCAACGCCAACGGCACTGTCAACGCCAGCACTATTCTGACAGTGCTTACTTCGGTGAAGATCCTCTCGTTTACCGCCACGCCGGCAACGCTCGCCTCGGGCGCCTTCTCGGTTCTGGTGTGCCAGACCGCGGGCGCCGCGCAGGTCAACGTAAGCGGGATATCGTTCACCACCGACACCGCGTTGGTGTCGGTCCGCGTGATTCAGACCACTACTTACACTTGCACCGCGACCGCCGCGAACGGCCAGACAACTTCGGCGCAGACTACAGTGACGGTGACCGGGCCTATCGACCCATGAGGACCCGGCTGAGCTAAAAAATAGGGCAGTCCGGTGTTGCGGACTGCCCTATTTTAATTGCGGACTGTTGGGTAGAACGCCGCGAGGGTTACTCGGTATCGCGAGTGCGTTTTTTGCGGTTGCGTTTGCGCGCCAGCGCTTCTTTGGTGCGTTTCTTTTCACCCGGTTTCAAGTAAAACGAGTGCCGCTTTATTTCCGTGATGACGTCTTCGGTCTGCACCTTGCGTTTGAAACGACGAAGCGCGCTTTCCAGGGATTCTCCATCCTGGATGTGTACTTCAGCCAATCGTAATTCACCTGCCTCCCGAAAGTGGTTCGAAGTTTCAGGATAGCAGGTGCCTGAAAAGCCAAAAACCTCAGAAGACATGCTCGTGGAAAGCTTGGAGACGCGTTCCTCTGGCCAACACTTTTTTTAATATTTATACGCAATGGAAGGCTGTAACTGGCGCGGCTGCTGTGGGACTTCTTTTTTCATAGGGCACATCCTTCGCCAAGCGCGCATCGATATTGCTGTTACGATGGGGGCGCGTTTAACAATATTTGAATGTTAAATGCGTTTGTCCATGATTAAACTAACTTTACGCGTGTCCATTCGTGGAGTGATTTTATTCGGACTGTGGTGCCCGGGAACGGTGAGTGCCCAATTGCTTACGGAAGGCGATTTCCATGAGTCGCCGCGTTTCAGTATTATGCGGCGCCCCGTTTCCTGCTGGGAGGCAGCGCGCAGACATTCACGTCCAGCCATGTCCCCGATTCTGACCGCATCACGGGCTATGGCGTGACCAAGATCGAACTGAATGGAATTCTGCTGGACAGCCTATTGGAAGACTTGAATCGCGATCTCGCCTTCGACTATATCCATACCTTACCCACCAACGGAACGACGTCAGGAGTGGAGAACTACGCTCACCAATTCCTGGCGATATTCGCCTTTGACCATGCCCTGCGACAATCCTTTGAGATTGACACAGGCGATATTATGACCGGGCGAGACTCCTGACCCGGTTATAAGCACACCGGGGTGGTTTCGCTGATCGCCCAACGAAATTTCAAGCGCAATGGAAAGGGTCTATCGATTATGTATTTCGAAATCGATGCCTCTCCATCCTCTGAAGGAGCGCCGGCGTCGGTGGTGGCGACCGGGGGCGTGCTGCACAATTTCAAGTCGGGTTTCGGCATCAGCGCGCTTGCAATTGTGGGGCTGACGGCCTGGGACCCGGCGGTTGGAGTTTCAATAAGCCTCAGTGCACAGCGCCATGGCTTCTGCCCGCGAGCGGAGGGTCGAACGGGCAACCGGCTTCGGCAAGCTAGGGCGGCTCTGATTATTTATAGACGCAGAAACTCTGCGCGACGCGGGGAGCCTGAATTATCGGCCTTTGCTCAGTTTGCGAAAGTATTCCGCCACGGCGTCGGTGTATCCGGGCGGCACGCGGTCCGGGCCGCCGCTGCGCACTTGACCGGAATCGAGTTCCGCCGAGGAGCGGCGTAGCTGGACTTCGAGTGCTTCCAGTTTGGGCAGTATTTCGCGGGCAATGCGCGCTTCGAGTTCAGCAGAAGCGGTGTTACCCACACTGAGACGCGATAAATCTTTGCTCAGATCCTCGACTTCGCGCGTCAAGTCCGGATCGCCATGAAGACGCTCGCGCAGGCCGTTCATCTGCATCTGGGCGTCGCGCACCAGGTTGCCCGGATCGACAGGTCCCATTCCGCCGTTGGGCTCGAAGATGCCTTCAGGCTGGAAGCGGCCATAGCTATTCATACCTTCTCCGAGCCGTCCGCCGGAGTACCCGCCACGCGAGGAGGCACCTTGTTGACCGGATTGCTGCCCGCCCTGCTGGCCTTGACCGTCTTGCCCTTGGCCTTGGCCCTGGCCTTGCCCTTGGCCTTGGCTGCCCTGCTTGCCTTGGCCGCCCTGTTTGCCCTGGCCGCCTTGTTTGCCTTGTCCATCCTGGCCGCCTTGTTGTCCGCGCTGCTGGGCCATCTGTTGCATCTGGCCGCGGAGCCGTTCAAGGCGCGACAGCTCCTGTTCGAGGCCGCCGTTCTTATCGTTATTGCCCGGCTGTGCATTGGGATTCACCGCAGCCTGCGCGGCTTTGAGATCGCGGCTCAATTCTTCAAGCGATTGCGTGATGGGGGCTTCGCGAGGCACCATCAAGCGGCCTTGGCCCTGGCGAATATAGCGCGCCGAATACTGCATGCGCATTTTAGTTTCGTTCTGCTGGATATCGCTCAAGCCGTCGCGCACTCGCGAGGATGCCGAAGGCTGGGTTCCGGCCAGGTCGCGCGCGGCTTTCTGCATGTCGCGTTCCAGTTGATCGACCGCTTGCGCCATCTTGTCCTTCTCGTCGGAAAGCTCGCGCTGCTCGGCCGGTGTGGCCCGCGGCTGTTGTTGTGCGCTGCCGTTCTTCCCGCTCTGGTCGCCTTCGCCATAAGCTTGCTTCAGGCGCCGCTCAAAATCTTTCTGTTGATCTCTGAGACCATCGGCGCGCTGCGACAGATCGTCCACTTGGGAGGAGGCCTGCTGCTGACGTGCGCCGTTCAAATTGCGCTGCGCTTCAGCCAGGCGTTCGGCCGCGCGGCGCGCTTCGGCCTGCGCGCCGGCGGAACCTTGCTGTCCGGGCTGTTGAGCCGACTGCTGGGCGGACCGCATATCGTTCAACGCCTGCGTGAGCTGGTCGAGAGCCCGCTGCATCTGCTGCTGGCTCTGCTGATTCTGCTGGCGTTGCTGATTGCGGCTCTGTTGCCCGCCTTGTTGCCCCGATTGTCCCTCGCCTGACTGCCCCGACTGCGACTGCGATTGCGACTGCTGCCCCTGCTGTCCGCTCTTCGACATCTGCTCCATCTGTTTGCGCAGCTCTTCGGCTTCGCGGCGCAACATTTCCTGCTGCCAGCGCTGCTCGAAACTCTGTTGCTTGTTCTGGTTCTGCTGCTGGGCCAGTTCTTTCTGGCGGCGGGCGAGCTCGCTCAAGCGTTGCAGCGCATCGTCGGCTTCTTTCTGGCGTTGTTCGGAGGAACTGCCGCCGCGCTGGCCGGTCTCGTACTGATTCTTCTCGCGATCGAGTTCGAGGTCGAACATGCTCGAGAGATCGCGGCCCGCGTTCTGCCCGCCCCCGCCGCCCCCGCCGCCTCCGAAGGCGACCTGAATGTCACGGAAAGTGGCTTCGGCGCGCAGCAGATGCTGCAGAGCGCGCTGCTCGGGGCCGAGCGCGTCCTTCCAGTTCTGACCCTTCAGCTTTTCGGAAGCGGGAGCCATTTCGGCCGCCGCGGCTTCGAGATCCTTCACGAAGTTCTGAAATTCCTGATTGGCCCCGGCTAACTGACGGGTGCGGGAACGCGTGGCGAGCGACTCCGCCTGTTCCTTCAGCTTGGTCTGAATCTCGGCCAGGAAGCGCGCGTTTTCGGCGGCCTTATCCTTGGCGTTGCCGCGCAGCTCATTCCAGGTTGCCGCGATGATTTCCTTCTGGCGCTGCGAAATCTCGCTGCCGTCGTCGCCGCCACCCCCGCCGCCTCCGCCGCCCATCTGCTGCGACTGGCTGTAATTCCGTTCGAAGGGTTCGGCCTGGATAAACAGCATGTCGGTGCGCGTTGTCGTACGAGCGTCCTTGGCAGTAGCGTACATGGCGATCACATCGCCCGGCACCATTTTGTAATCTTCGAGCGCGATGAGGGTCTTGCCGGAGGCGTTCTTGACGCCTTTGGAGTTGGGTATCGGAACTACTTTTTCCTCTCCCCCGTTCACGGAATAATGCAGTTCGACGCCCTGTAGCGCGAAATCGTCGCTCGCCTCTACGGCTACGCCCACCTCTTCAATGGGATTGACACGGGCATCTGAGCCGGGATGAGTAATCTTCACGGTAGGCGCATTATCCAGGCGCGCTTCAATGAAATAATCCTCGCTCAAACGAACGCTTTCACTTTGTTCCTTGGCTGCAAAGTGATACACGCCATCTTTCTGGATGGGCACTTTAGCAGTGAGCGTACCGTCGCCGCGCGCTTCGAGCGCGATGTGCGAGCCGTCGTCGACTTCGATCAAGCCATTGCTGAGCGGGCGGTCGGTGGTGATGGTTAGTTCGGCGGTGGTGCCGGTCACAGCGCGCAAATCGCCGCCCGGATCTTCGACCGCGTCCTTCGCGCCCAGCCAGGAGGGGAAATGATAAGTGACTTTGATGTGCTTGATTCCCGGCAGGTCGATGACGTCGAGCTTGTAGGTTTTCGATTTCACACCGGAGGCTTCGACGTAGTATTCGACCGGTTCCGGCAGCCCGGCAAAAAGGAATTCGTAGGAGGTCCCGTTGCGGGGGACCATTTGGGCTTCTTCCCACTTGGCGGTGCTCGAATATTTCGCGAACAGCCGCACTTGCGGCGCTTCAAAAGTAAGCTGCGCGGTGACTACCTGATCCGACTTGCGGCGGATCAGCTTATTGCCAGGCTCGACCGTGATGTCGTAGAACTTGCCGGCGCCTGCTTTGGGCGCTCCGGCCCAGAGTAACGACGCGCCGTAGCCGAGGAACCCGGGACCGGCCAGGATCAGCCAAAGCAGCACTGCACCGGCGGCTCCGGCCGATGTCGCGAGCGCAAAGATGGACTTGCTAGGCGCCACGCGTTCGGGCTGCGTTCGCTGCGCCACCGACATTGTGTCTATGGCCAGCAGGTCCAGCATAGGATCGCGTTTTTCGCTGCGTTCGACGTAGGTGAGGAGGCGTTCTTGAAATTCGGGGAAAGACGTTTCCGCGCGGCCGGCAGCCTTACGGCGGTTCAGGTGCATCAGCGGAATCACTAACGCGAAGCCGACAGCGGCGGCGAGCGCGACGAATAACACCACCCGCGCGACGGTCATGCTGGTGGAGGAAAAAGCTAGCGCGTTGGTGATCAGCACGAGCGCCAGAGTAGCTCCCAGCGCGACACCGGCGGCGACGGCGGCGCCTTTTGAAACCGCCAGCCAGCGCATGCGTTTCTCGAGGCCCTGGAGATACTGATTCAGTTGGTCGCGCGTGTTCATGCCGCCTCCCTCTTCATCGCTTCCCGCTGTGGGGCCGAAGGCCGCAAGAACCCGTCCGCGACTACCGATTCGGCTACCGCTACACCTAACAATAACAATAAAATATAGGGCCAGAGACCCCAGGGTTTATCGGCTCCCGCGTTGGCCCCCGAGCCATCGCCCGCAGGCGTAGAATCGACACCGCCGGTGCCCTTCCAGAGGTCCAATGTTTCAGGCGGAATCGGCGCGAGGTCGGACTCCCTGCGGTCGGCATGGACCGCCACCAGGCTGCGGCGTCCCGCGGCGGTTTTGATTTCGTAAAATCCTTCGCGCTCGAGCGCGAAGTTGCGCGCCTTGACCGCTTCTTCGAGCGACAGCACGCGTTTGCCGTCGGGGTCGGAGACTTCGGCCGCGGCGCCCTTGCTATCGCCGGCGCGCAATTCCACATAAGTGTCGACGGCGAGATTCACCGCCTGCTCGGCTCCACCTCCGCCCAGATAGAGCGCGGTTTGCGCTACGAACGGCACCCAGGAGGCGTGAATGGGAAGGTCGTTCAAGACATTGTCAAAGGTAGACGTGAAGGCCAGTACCTTGCCTTCGCCGATGGTGCGTTCGAGGACCAGCGGGGTCTGATCGTTCAGTTTCGCCAGCACGCGCGATTTTGCTGCACCGACGTGAATGGCCTGGTAAAATTTCACGCCGTTGAAGCGCTCGACGCTGCGCAGGGCGGGATGGCCGGCGTCGATATCGGTGACGGTCAGGAAACGATCGCCTTCGCGCCCCGCGTAGCTGGAGGCCTGAATGGCTTCATCAAGAACCGGCACGCGCGGGAGCACAGCGGAGCCCGGCCCTAGCGACACCAGCACAGAACCGCCGGCGTTCACGTAGTGCTGGAGTGAGCTGTCAAGATTTTGCGGCACGTTCGCAAGATCGTTCAGCACCACGAACGCGTAGTTGGTCAGAGTCGCGCCGGAAGCGACTTCGGGGCGCAGGGTTTCCATTTGGAATCCGCCATCGCCGCTCGAGTCGAGCGCGGCGCGAAAGTACAGTTCGGCACGCGGGCGGCGGCCGTCATCGATGAACAGAACCTTGCGCGGGTCGGTGCGCTCGGTTGAAAAGTAATAGCGGTCGTCGCCAGGCAGCGCATCGCCTGAATCGATGCGGACTTCACCTTTGCTGAAACCGTAGGGTGCTTCGAGGCCGAGAAATTCCACTTGCCCACGGCCGTTCTCGGGGACGTCCACACTCTTGCTCTGCAGTTCGCGGCCGTTGAGCAGCAGAGTCACGGTGCGCTTCGCGGCGGGAGTACCGAAGCCCGCGATGGTGGCCTGAATTTTGACCCGCTTGGGATCGAAGACGCGGCGCGGCGCGACTACGTTTTCGACGGTCCAATTCTTTTCGGTTCCCCCGACCGGATGCAGAATCAGATTGGTGGCGGGCGCCAGACGCAAATCGGCGAAACCCGGAGGCATGGCGGATTTTTGCAGGTCGCTCGCGAGGTGGACTTCGAGCGGCATCTTCTGGCCTTCGCTCAGGGTCCGAAGATAGCGCGCTAATTCGCCGAATGAAGCGCGGCTATCGCCGGGTTGCACCGCAGCGACGGCGGCACGCAAAGCAGCAGCGTCATTGGTGACTTGCGTCAGCGCCTGGACTTGTCCGGCAAGAGCGATCACCTGCGCCTGATCGCCGGGCTTCAGATTGCCGAGCACCTGCATCGCCTGGTTCTTGGCGCGCGCGAGACGGTCGCCATAACGCATGCTGAAGGAGCGGTCGATGGCTACGACGGTAAGCTTCTTGCCGTCGGACGCCGCGGCGGAACGGCGGATAAAAGGACTGGCGAACAGCAGCGCCAGCAGAAGGATCATCAGAGTGCGCAGGATAAACAACAGGATGTGATCCAGGCGGCGATGCTTCACCGAACTAGTCTCGCGGTATTCAAAAAACATCAGCGACGGAAATAGTTTGGGGTCGGTTTTGTGGCGCTTGAGAAGATGCAGCCAGATGGGCAGCCCCACGGCCACCGCTCCCGCAAGGAACCAGGGGGTGAAGAAACCCATTACATCCGTCCCCGGCGAATCGCCAGATACTCACGCAGGGCGCCATCGAGCGGGCGGCTGGTGTCGATCAGAAAATAATCGAGGCCCGCGCCCTTGGCTTTCGAGCAGATTTCCTCCAAATGCGCGTCCATTTTGAGAGGGTATTCTTTGGTGGCGTATTCGGGCGAGACTTCGAGAGTTGCACCCGACTCCAAGTCTTCGAGAAGTGCGGGGTCGCGAAACTTAGGGCGGATTTCCCCCGGATCGAGCACATGGAACAGCACCACTTCGTTGCCGTGGAAGCGCAGCGGGGCGATGGTGTTGATCACCTGCTGCGGCGGTTCCCAGAAATCCGAAATCACCGCGATAAGCCCGCGGCGATGCAGAAACTCGCGCACGTGAGCGAAGGGGCGCTCGTAATCGGTGCGGTTGCCTACCTCGGCCTTTTCGACAGCGTGGAGCAGGCGCGCGAGCTGCCCTTGCCGCGTGGACGGAGGGACGAAATTTCGCACTTCGTCGTCGAAGATAATCAAACCCGCCGCGTCGCGCTGCATCTTCGCCAGATAAGCTAACGATGCAGTGAGAAAGCGCGCGTACTCTAGCTTGTCAATCGTATGCGACGTGTACTTCATCGACCGGCTGCAATCCAGCAAAATAGTGAGCTGGCAGTTGGTCTCGCCGCGGTAGCGCTTGAGGTAGGCGCGCTCGGTGCGCGCGAATACGTTCCAATCGACGTGCCGCAGATCGTCGCCCGGAGTGTACGCGCGGTATTCGGCGAACTCCTGGCTGAAACCGAAATCGGGCGAGCGGTGCAGTCCGGCGACAAAACCGTCGACCACGGTGCGGGCGACCAGGTCCAGGCCGGAGATGCCCGCGAGGACGCTCGGATCCAAGAAACGCTGCAACATGGGGTGGGCCGCGCCCTTATTCTCGAGGCGCGGGCATTGCCTCCAGCAACCGGCTCAAGATATCGTCCTGCGTTAAATGGTCGGATTCAGCCTGGAAGTTCAGCAGAATGCGATGCCGCAGGATGGGCTTCATGAGGAGCGTGACGTCCTCATAGGTAACGTGATAACGGCGCTTCATCAACGCCCGGGCTTTGGACGCCAATACCAGGAACTGCGCGGCGCGGACGCTGGCGCCGAAGTTCACATATTTCTTGACGAAGTCGGGCGCCGACGGATCGGTGGCGCGAGTCGCGCGCACCAGATTCACGGCGTAGCGGGCGATCGAATCGGCGATGGGCACCATGCGGACCACCTGCTGGAAGTCCAGAATCTCCTCGGCGGTGGTGACCGACTCGGCTTGCGCGACGTGAGTGGTGGTGGTGAGGTCCAGCACCTTGATTTCGTGATCCGCCGAGAGGTAATCGAGCAGCACATTGAAGATGAAGCGGTCGAGTTGCGCTTCGGGCAGCGGGTAGGTGCCTTCAAGTTCGATGGGGTTCTGCGTGGCGAGCACGAAGAACGGCGGCCGGATGGTGTATTGATTGCCGCGCACGGTACAGGAGCGCTCCTGCATGGCTTCGAGCAGCGCCGATTGCGTTTTGGGAGGCGTACGGTTGATTTCATCGGCCAGCAGCACGTTCGAGAAAATCGGGCCGGGCACGAAGGTCCAGGTGCGGCGGCCGGTGGTGGGATCTTCCTCGATAATGTCGGTGCCGGTGATGTCTGAAGGCATCAGGTCGGGCGTGAATTGAATGCGGCGGAATTCGAGGCCGAGAGCCTGCGCGAGCGTACGCACCAGCAGCGTTTTCGCGGTTCCCGGCAAGCCGGTGATCAAACAATGTCCGCCGACAAACAGCGCGACCATTAC
>JANXXL010000160.1 GCA_025350625.1 Bryobacterales bacterium
AAGAAGGAGAAGAACTTCTTCGAGACGCGGGTGATTGAATATCAGACCGGTGGGCGCTGAGCTGGGATTAGAGTCGCTGGTGAAATTTGGAGCGATGGAGAAGAGCGGCTCTGTGTCGGAGCCCCTTTTTCATTGTGGCGGAGATCGCGTCAATCATGCAACGACTCGTTGCTCCTCACCCGATCAAGGGGACTGATGACACCGCGGCCACCACGATTGAGAGCATGCGTGTAGATCATGGTCGTGCTGACATCGGAATGGCCGAGAAGCTCCTGCACCGTGGCGGTCAACATTACGTTGAACTAAACCGCTTACGCAGTGGTGGTCTGAGCTTCACCGTCCGGTGAAGCGGCCAGCTGGCCGTCTGTATCACTGCTGCTATGAATCCACAGGGAGTCTAAAGGTTGTCGATGTATACGACTCCTCGCAGTCCTTCGAGCAATTCGGAAATACGCTGGCGCCGATCTTGAAGTCCCTTGGCATCGACGTCGGCCAACCGGAGGTCAGTCCAGCGTACAACTTGGTCGCCGGAAAGTAGCAAAGCAGCATTCGGTCGAGCTTTATGTGGGTCGCCCAAGACTACGCGGCCACGGTCATGACGCCGAACCAGTCGTTCCAGCGGACCGCCTCCGGCGTCCGCTGGACTCCAACGTTAGGCGACTCAATTTCGATGAGTCAAGGAGATGCTCAGTGGAGATGACAATCCGGCCAATTCGGCCAGAGGATGCGGAGGCATGCGGGCGCGTCGCCTACGAGGCCCACAAGGGTGTCGCTGCTGCGCATAATTTCCCGCCTGAGTACCCGTCGATTGAGTTCTCGGTTGGACTTATCCAAGCCAAGCTTAAAGATCCAAACGCCTGGGGCGCGCTGGCGGAGCGAGGAGGCCACATCATCGGGAGCATCTTCCTCAACACATTTTCTTCAACGCCCGTGGCGGCCATCGGACCTCTCACGGTGCAACCGGCGGCCGAGGGCGCTGTCGGCCGCCGGTTGATGAACGCCGCCCTGGAAGAATCCCGCCAGCGTCGCCTCGAACGAGTGCGACTGGTCCAGTCCCCGAGCCACATCCGCTCGCTCGTTCTGTACGCCAAACTTGGTTTCGACGTGCGTGAACCACTCCTACTCATGCAAGGTAAGCCCCCGCGGGCGGCAAATCTTCGAGGCCGGCAGGTCCGTGCCGCGGTTCTAAACGATCTGCCGATCTGCAACCAGCTCTGTGTCGCCGTCCACGGTTTCGCACGTGAGATGGAAGTCCGTCTCGCCATTGAACAGGGGGGCGCAACGGTGGTCGAGCACACCGGCCGAATCACCGGGTACGCCACCGGGATCGGTTTTCGCGGGCATGCGGTCGGAGAGGAGACTGAGGACCTGAAAGCCCTGATCGGCCATGCGCCCATGTTTCTTGGCCCGGGATTCTTCATCCCCAGTCGCAACGGAGATTTGCTTCGGTGGCTGCTCGGTGTCGGCCTTCGCGTAGGCTGGCCAGCGATGCTCATGACGATCGGTCAGTACCAGGAGCCCGCAGGCGTCTTTTTGCCTTCGATCGCCTTCTGAGCAGAGCCAGCGCGGACCCAGATTGCTCGAAACGTGCGTGCCAGTTCGATTGATAACGCTGCCGAACAAGCGGCTGAAGCTGACCCCGCCATCGCGTTCCTTTTGGAAACCGCGGTGGAAGCTGCCATAGTCATCTCCGGTTTCCTCGACAGTCGGAGGCGGGGCAGCTTAGCCGCGAGTCGTTAGACGAGAGCGTCATGAAAAGGAGCATGGGCATGCAAAGCAAAGTAACGGAAATCGCGCGAGATACGTATCGGGTCTCGACGTTCCATCCTGATTACGGGATCCAATTCAACCAATTCCTCATCAATGATGATGAGCCGTTCCTGATGCATACGGGCTTCAAGAGGATGTTTCAAGCCACGCTTGCGGGAGTGAGTTCGATCATCGATCCCGCCAAGCTACGCTGGATTGGATTCAGCCATTTTGAATCCGATGAGTGCGGCGCGTTGAACGAGTTGCTTGGGGTTGCCC